>NZ_CP167894.1:972287-1296383 GCF_041504345.1 Vibrio sp. BS-M-Sm-2 | reverse complement strand
GTCCATAGCATCATTACTGCTGTTGATTGGTTAGCAAAACCGAAGTAACGCCAGATGATACCGAAATCTACTTGAGTCAGGATACCACCGATAACGAACAGTGGTAGAGCCATCAGTAGGCGGTTACGCAGTGTTTTCTGCTCCATGTTGAAGTATTCAGCAAGGATAAGACGGCTTGAGCGGAACGCCGTGTCACCAGAAGTGATTGGTAGAATAACCACGCCAAGGAAAGCAAGGATACCACCGAATACACCCAGTAGACCAAATGAAGCGCTGTATACCACGTTACCTGGACCACCGTTTGCAATCGCGTCAGACAAAGACTCAACAGAGCCGAAGAATGATAGCGCAAGTGCGCACCAGATTAGAGCAATGATACCTTCACCAATCATTGCACCGTAGAATACGAAGCGACCGTTCTTCTCGTTTTCCATACAACGCGCCATTAAAGGAGACTGAGTTGCGTGGAAGCCAGAGATTGCACCACAAGCGATAGTGATGAATAGAGCTGGCCAAAGTGGTAGGTCATTCGGGTTCATGTTAGTGAACATGTCTTTCATCTCGAAGCCGTCCATGATTTGGTGCTCGTCAGATAGACCAATCGCAGTGATTAGGCCAACAGACATAAAGATAAGTAGTGCACCGAACAGTGGGTAGAAGCGACCAATGATTTTATCGACAGGGACAATCGTTGCGATGATGTAGTAAGCAAATATGATAACAACCATGGTTGTTGCAGACATCGCGAAATCAGTTTGGTCGTTCACTAGGTTAGTGATCATGCCTGCAGGAGCAGATACGAATACGACACCAACTAGAAGCAGTAGAACAATGGCAAAGATGTTCATAAAGTGTTTTGCGCCATTGCCTAGGTAACGTCCAGTGATGGTTGGAACTGAAGCACCGCCGTTACGGATAGATAACATTCCTGAGAAATAGTCGTGTACCGCACCTGCGAAGATACAACCTAGCACGATCCAAAGCATCGCTGCCGGACCATAAAGGGCACCCATGATAGGGCCGAAGATTGGACCGACACCTGCAATGTTAAGCAGCTGAACTAGGTAAACCTTTGGCGTCGACATTGGAACGTAGTCCACGCCATCTTGCTTAGTGTGAGCGGGTGTTTGACGCTTTTCATTGATACCGAAAATTTTCTCGATAAAGGCACCGTAAATAAAGTAGCCACCAATGAGTGCTGCAACACAGGTAAGAAACCACATCATAATTTGTTATCCCTGAATGTATTAATTAAGTCAGGGTGTATATTAGAGGAGTGTATGAGAAGAAACTTCCGCTATGAGAGTGAGTGGTCGAATAGTCAATTAAGTGGTGTTATAACTGATTGAGTGGTTTGTTACGTTTGCAGAGCGGTTGGTTATTCATGTTGAGATGTGTCTTGCTTCTGGTAAGTGGTGATTTATCAGCTTTAAGCGGTAACCAATAGATATCAGTGGCAGATAACAGACATAAGTGGACATCAGCCAGTGTTCAGCGGAGAATCACCACAAATGCAACGCTTCGTCAGGAAGTGGCTAGGTAAATATAAAGGACTGAAATGAAAAAAATAATCGCACTATTCGCCGTGGCATTTAGCCTTGCAGGATGCAGCGCCAATGTTCAAGATTTAGCAGCTGAAGGCAATTGGCAAGAGATTGGCTATCGTGATGGTATCAAAGGCCACACTCAACGTTCGTATTCAGAGATGACTGAGCTTGGCGCAGTCGATCAAGCGAGTTACACAGAAGGTTACCACCTAGGTGTGGCTGAATATTGTAATCCGAACCATGCTTATCAGATTGGTTTATCTGGTCAGGTGTATGAAGGCGTGTGTTCTGGTACGGAAGACGCTCAACGTTTCCGTATGGAATGGCAACGTGGCTGGGATGAGTTCTCAAACGACTATTAAGCCCAAGCTAGCGATAAAAAATTAAAACTAAAAAAGACCAGTACCGCATGTGCACTGGTCTTTTTGTATGTAGCGATAGTAACAGTCAACAGCAGACTATTGATTATTCTCGACTGCTTTTCTCAAGAAGCCATTTTGCTTATCAAGCTGAGCCTTGGCCAATTCTAAATCTAGCCCTGTTAGAATCATCAAAATAGACAACTTCACATCGTAATCAGTCGTTTTAAGTGTCGAGACTGCCAGTGCTTTGTCGCACTCAGTTGCTTGGATAACGATACGAGCAGCGCGGGCAACCAACTTTTCATTGGTTGCTTTTACGTCGACCATCAGATTTTGGTAGCTTTTACCAATGCGAATCATGCTGGCAGTCGTCAGCATATTAAGCACCAGCTTTTGTGCTGTACCTGATTTGAGGCGTGTTGAACCAGTCAATGCTTCTGGGCCAACCACCGGGCTAATTGCGATTTGAGCGATTTCAGCAATTGGAGAGTCAGGGTTACAAGACAATGCAACGGTCACCGCGCCAAGTTGATTGGCATAGTTGAGTGCACCAATCACGTAAGGTGTGCGACCACTGGCAGCTATACCCACCACGACATCATTTTCTGAAAATTGAATCGCTTTCAGATTTTCAATACCGAGAGTTAGCGAGTCTTCTGCGCCTTCTTTAGCTTTTAAAATCGCCTCTGGTCCGCCAGCGATTAGGCCGATAACCATCTTGTCTGAGACGCCGAAAGTCGGCGGGCATTCTGATGCGTCTAACACACCTAATCGACCACTGGTGCCTGCGCCCATATAAATCAGTCGACCACCGTTTTGAAAGGCATGAGCAATTTTATCTACCGCTTTCGCGATCTGCGGCAGTTCCGCTTCAATCGCCAGTGGGACTTGTTTGTCTTGTTGGTTAATCTTTTCAACCACTTCGAGAGAGGTGAGCAGATCAATATCCATAGTATCAGGGTTTCTCCCCTCCGAAACGAGGTGCGAGAGCGCTGATATGAGAGCGTCGTTACTCATAATGATCCTTAAATGGTGATTCTAAAATGATGGTTCTAAAATGGTTTAGTCAGCACGATAGAGAACGCCTAGAGAGGCCGCTCTGCTTGCGCCAGTCACTTCTGGCAAATTGCTTGGCAGTTGATGAACATGACGTTGAGCAAGCCACGCAAAAGCCATCGCTTCCATGTAATCGGCATCAACGCCTTTACTGGTTGTTGAGTCAACATCCCAACTTGGAAGCAGTTCGGACAATCTCTTCATCAACAATGGGTTTCTTGTACCACCGCCACACACATACAGTGCAGGTTGGTTACCCAAGCGATAAGCTTTCACTTCATTGGCTATCGTCAATGCGGTGTATTCACAAAGCGTGCACTGAACATCTTCTGCCGTAAGATCTTTAAATTCTGTAAGCTGTTGCTCTAGCCAGGGTAGGTTGAACAGCTCTCTGCCGGTACTTTTCGGTGGCATTTGAGATAGATAAGATTCATTTAACAGCTGTTCGAGCAAGGCTTGATTGAGTTGACCTTTAAGTGCGAATTGCGCATCACGGTCAAACTTCTCGCCCGTGTGTTTATCAACCCAAGCGTCCATCAACATATTCCCTGGGCCTGTATCATAACCAAGTGTTGGCTGATTCGGGCGCAGCACTGAAATATTCGAGATACCACCAATATTCAACACCACAACCGAGCTGTCTTGCGGGTGGAAAATTGTATGGTGGAAGGCGGGGACTAACGGTGCACCTTGTCCGCCTAATGCCATGTCTTTACGTCTGAAGTCAGCGACGGTTTGAATCTGTGTTTTAGCGGCAATGATGTTGGCATCACCCAGCTGCATGGTAAATGGAGATTCGCCTGTTGGCTGATGAAACACTGTTTGGCCATGATTACCAATCGCAGTCACAGAAGATGCAGGTGTGTCTGACTTGTCGAGAAGTTGTAGAACCGCATCAGCAAACAGATGGCCAAGCTGGTGGTCTAGCTCACCAATAGCAATCAAATCCGTTTTCTGACCAATACAAACCTCCAGCAGACGCGCTTTGAGGTCATCAGGCATAGGGAACTCATCATGAGCAAGCAATGTGATTTGCGTATCTTCAATCGAAACTAAGGCAGTATCAACACCGTCCATACTCGTGCCTGACATCACACCGATATACAGTTCTTTATGATCCATTCCTAAGCTCTTGCGCTGCATTCCTAAAGTCTTCCACAGATTGGTTTAAAAACATTGTAAAGCAAATTTAAAGAGAATAATCTCGGGAAGTTTACGAAATTAGGTTTAATAAGGGATAAATATGGGACCGTTGTGGGTTGATGTTGCAGGCTACGAGCTGACAGCTGAAGACAGAGAAATTTTGGAGCACCCAACCGTTGGTGGTCTCATCTTATTTGCTCGAAACTACCACGATAGCAAACAGTTATCGGCGTTAAATAAAGAGATTCGCAAAGTTGCAAAACGTCCTATTTTAATCGGCGTTGACCAAGAAGGCGGACGAGTACAGCGTTTTCGTGACGGCTTTTCAATTATCCCAGCTGCTCAGGAATTTGCGACTAAGAATAATGGTGAGCAGTTAGCAGAACAGGCCGGCTGGCTGATGGCGGCGGAATTGATTGCCCATGATATCGATCTGAGTTTTGCACCGGTATTAGATAAAGGTCACGACTGCAAAGCGATTGGTAGCCGAGCGTTTGGTGAAGATATTGATACCATTGTTCGTCATAGCAGCGCTTTCATCAAAGGCATGAAGTCGGTTGGTATGGCTACAACAGGAAAGCACTTCCCTGGACATGGTGGCGTAATTGCTGACTCACACTTAGAGACGCCATATGACCCTAGAGACGATATCTTTGAAACAGACATGGCAATCTTCAAGGCGCAAATTGAAGCCGGAATATTGGATGCCATGATGCCTGCACATGTGGTGTTCTCTCATTATGATGAGCAACCAGCAAGTGGCTCTCAGTATTGGCTACAGAAAGTCTTGAGACAAAAACTTGGCTTTAAAGGCCTAATATTCTCGGACGACTTAACCATGGAAGGTGCTGCTATTATGGGCGGACCAGCCGACAGAGCAAAAGCGGCCTTGAATGCGGGTTGTGACATGATATTGATGTGTAATAAACGAGATGCACAAATTGAAGCTCTTGATCACTTAGCGATTCAAGAGGTGCCTTTAGCCAACTCATTGCTTAAAAAACATAGTTTTGATTTGTCGACGCTTCACTCAGATGCTAGGTGGAAAGCGACCTCAGAGACGATTAAACGAATGCTAGGCAGTGAGTGATAAATAAACACATAATAATTTTAGATAAGGCGATATGATAAATATCGCCTTTTTTGTATGTGTGATCCGTGGTTTAAACCTATTTATATCTCAGAGTGAGTTAAAGTTGATGTGTAAATTTTAATTTACACGTAATGTTTTTTATTGTTTACACTTGCAATCGTTTTTTTAGCTGTTATTGTGTTTTTAAAGATTGTTAGCCCAAATGGAAATGTTGGGTGTAAAGGTAAATATACAGGTTGAGTTATGCAGAAAAGTGAATTAAGCAATGTCAATATCATCGACGAACAGGTACTGATTACTCCTGAGGAGTTAAAAGCAAAACTGCCTTTGAGTGATAATGCTCGTCGTTTCATTCAAGAGTCTCGTCAAACTATCGCAAACATCATTCATAAGAAAGATCATCGCATGCTTGTTGTATGTGGCCCATGTTCTATCCATGACATTGAAGCTGCGAAAGAGTACGCGAAACGCCTAAAAGCCTTATCTGAGCAACTTAGCGATCAACTGTATATTGTTATGCGTGTTTACTTTGAGAAGCCTCGAACCACTGTGGGTTGGAAAGGTTTGATCAATGACCCGCATCTAGACGGCACTTTCGATATTGAGCATGGTCTGCATGTTGGCCGTGAGCTACTTGTTGAACTCGCTGAGATGGAAATCCCACTAGCGACTGAAGCATTAGATCCAATCAGCCCTCAATACCTAGCAGATACATTCAGCTGGGCGGCAATCGGAGCTCGTACGACCGAATCGCAAACTCACCGTGAGATGGCAAGTGGTCTTTCAATGCCAATCGGTTTTAAAAACGGTACCGATGGCAACCTAGGCACTGCAATCAATGCAATGCAAGCTGCTTCTTCTAGCCACCGTTTCATGGGTATCAGCCGCGAAGGTCAAGTTGCACTACTAACAACGCAAGGTAACCCAAATGGTCACGTGATTTTACGTGGCGGTAAGCAGACGAACTACGATTCAGTATCGGTACACGAATGTGAGCAAGAGTTGGGTAAATCTGGCTTAGAGGCTGCGCTAATGGTCGACTGTAGCCACGCTAACTCTCGTAAAGATTTCCGTCGCCAACCTTTAGTTGCAGAAGATGTGATTCACCAAATTCGTGAAGGTAACAAGTCGATTATCGGCCTTATGATTGAAAGCCATATTAACGAAGGAAACCAATCTTCGGATATACCTCTCAATGAGATGAAATACGGCGTTTCTATTACCGACGCGTGTATCAATTGGGATTCAACTGAGGCACTATTGAAACATGCACATACGGAATTAGTCCCGTTCTTAGAGAACCGCTTGAAAGGTTAGTCAGAGTTTTAAATTTAAGTGCCTCATCTAATGGGGCATTTTAAGATCTGTTGCTAACGAACCTGCGTGATTGTGGGCTTATAGATTGGCACGGGCTTATAGATTAGTAAGGAATAAAATGGCCGTTGAACTGAACGAATTACGCGACCAAATCGATGCTGTCGATAAACAAATGTTGGATTTACTGGCTCAACGCCTTGCTCTAGTAGAGAAAGTAGGCGAAGTAAAAAGTGAACATGGTTTACCTATTTATGTACCAGAGCGTGAAGCTGCAATGCTGGCATCTCGTCGTCAAGAAGCCGAGAAAATAGGGGTCCCACCACAGTTAATCGAAGATATTTTGCGTCGTACTATGCGTGAGTCTTATGCCAGCGAAAAAGATTCTGGTTTTAAGTGCCTTAACCCAGAATTGCGTTCAGTGGTTATCGTTGGTGGTAATGGTCAACTTGGTGGCTTGTTTGGCCGTATGTTTAAGCTTTCTGGCTACGAAGTGAAAATCCTTGGCAGCCAAGATTGGGATAGAGCTGATGAGATCTTAGATAATGCTGGTCTTGTGGTGGTGACCGTTCCAATTCATTTGACTGAAGGTGTAATTGCAAAGCTAGGTAGCCTACCAAGTGATTGTATTCTATGTGATTTGACGTCAATTAAATCTAAACCTCTGCAAGCAATGATGAACATGCACCAAGGCCCAGTGGTTGGATTGCACCCAATGTTTGGCCCTGATGTTCCAAGCCTTGCTAAGCAGGTGATTGTTTACAGTGATGGTCGTGGTTCTGAAAGCTATCAATGGCTACTGAATCAATTTGGTATTTGGGGCGCGAGTCTTTGTCAGATGGATGCTGCTGAACACGATCACGGCATGACACTGATTCAAGCACTTCGTCACTTCACCTCTTTTGCTTACGGCTTACACTTAAGTAAAGAGAATCCGAACATCGACCAACTTCTGAAGCTTAGCTCGCCAATCTACCGACTTGAGATTGCGATGGTTGGTCGTCTGTTTGCTCAAGACCCGAACTTGTATGGTGACATTATTCTCTCTTCGGATGAGAATATTGAGATGATTCGACGCTTCCATAGCTGTTTCGGAGAAGCGCTAGAAATCCTAGATGGCAAAGATAAAGCCAAGTTTGTTGAGAGTTTCAACCAAGTGAGTGATTGGTTTGGTGACTACTCACAACAATTCTTGCAAGAGAGCCAAAGTCTTTTAAAACAAGCACATGACTCGATTCATCGTGGTTAATACGATTTGAAATCATAAAAAAGAGCGACCTGATGGTCGCTCTTTTTGTTTGTGCTGAACGCTATGAAAGCATTTGGCCTACTGTAGGCTAAAAGCAATTAGATCATCATAGGCCAATCAACAGGTTCTAGTTAGCCGTGTCTAGTTAGTCGTAATAGGTTTCTTGCTATCTTCACTAGATACAGTGTCGATGGTCGAGCTAATGTAAGGCACGTTCGTCAGGTTTATCTGTAAGCGAACCACATTATCAATCAGTTGAACCAGCGGGCCCCACTTAACCTTTTTCTCTTTTTCGAATACGTAGTTGAAGTTCTCAGGTGTCCAATCCATCAAGTATTGAGGGTTCAATGAACGACCAAGGAAGCGTACTTCATAATGTAAGTGTGGGCCGGTTGAGTTACCTGAGTTACCACAGCTCGCAATCACATCGCCTTTACTAACAAACTGACCGCTACGTACTTTGAACTTCTGTAGGTGCGCATAAGAACTCATGAAACCAAACGAGTGACGCATAGTAATAAAGTTACCGAAGCCTTTTTTACTTGGGCGCACCGTTTCAATGACTCCATCTGCGGGCGCTACAATATCTTCACCACGCTTACATGTTAGATCGATACCAGTATGTACGTGGCGTTTACCTGAAATAGGGTTAGTGCGACTACCATAAGAAGAAGAGATACGTTGATAAGCCATTGGACTATCGTTTGGAATCAACCGGAACATCGTGGCTCTTACTGCTGAATCGACTGCAGCCGCATCAATGCGATCTTCTAGAGAAACATCATCGGTAAGCAGCTCTTCATCTGCAAGACCAAGTACTGATTCCACATCAAATACACGCTTACCAAGCAGCTGAATCGTGCCTTCTTTCTCGGTGAGTATTTGCGATAGAGAATGGTTGGTTTCTACCTGCTCAGCATAAAGAAATTCTGTTTGTTCTTTTTCAACAATCAGTGTTTCAATCAACTGTTGGGCATCACCCGCTTGCAGTGCGAGTTCTTGTTTACTCTCGAAGTGCATGTACGCAGCTCCGCCAATCAGCAGCGGTACTGAAAAAATCGCAGTGGTGCACATGAGTACGGCTTTACGGCCGAAGTAAAACGTCTGCTCCCCCTGACTAGAGGGAATAGTAATTGATACTTTTTTAGACATGGTTTTGTATTAACTAAATGCTTCTAATAGAAAAGGGTAATGGAGATGTCACTCTTTACCTAAATCGGTAAGGTGTTCAATCTCTCTATAAAGCAGTTCATCGTCACCAACGTTAAGCTCAACAAGTCGCTTAAGGTGGCTGATACTATCAATATCTAAATGCTCTATGCGTAAACGCATTGAGGTATTGATGGTAGAGACTATCGTTGCTGCTAACTGAATATTGATATCACTGTTTTCGAGTTTAAAGCTCACTTGAACAGGGACATCATGGCTAAGTTGTTTTGATTCATTGCATTGAATGAGTAAACCATGGAGTGATAAGTCTTGCACTGAGCCTGAAACATTTACTTGTCCTTGTGAGATCTCAGTCGGGACTTGATAAATAACTCGTGAAAATTGACGTCTTTCAACCATAAGTAATCTCTCTATATCGATGCGTAACACGTAAGCCAGATATATCAAAGGCCGCTATTATCGCGGCCTTTGTTCAAAATACAAGCTAATTTACTTAGCGATACGCTTGTACTTGATACGGTGCGGTTCTGCCGCTTGCGCGCCTAGAGTTTGCTTAAGCCACTCAGTGTACTCAGTATAGTTACCTTCGTAGAAGTTAACTTGACCTTCATCACGGTAGTCTAAGATATGGGTCGCAATACGGTCTAGGAACCAACGGTCGTGCGAGATAACCATTGCACAGCCAGGGAACTCAAGCAGTGCTTCTTCAAGAGCACGTAGCGTTTCAACGTCAAGGTCGTTGGTAGGCTCATCGAGTAGCAGTACGTTACCGCCCGCTTTTAGCAGTTTTGCTAAGTGAACACGGTTACGCTCACCACCAGAAAGCTCACCGATGATCTTCTGTTGGTCGTTGCCTTTAAAGTTGAAACGAGAACAGTAAGCACGCGCAGGGATTTCGAAGTTGTTGATCTTAATGATATCAGCGCCTTCAGAGATCTCTTGGAATACTGTCTTAGTGTCGTCCATGCTGTCACGGAACTGATCAACAGAAGCAAGCTTAACAGTTTCACCTAGTACAACCGAACCTGAATCTGGTTGTTCTGCACCGCTTAGCATCTTGAATAGTGTTGATTTACCCGCACCGTTGGCACCAACGATACCAACGATAGCGCCCTTAGGCATGCTGAACGATAGGTCGTCGATAAGAACGCGATCACCAAACGATTTAGTTAGGTTGTTCACTTCAAGAACTTTGTCACCTAAACGCTCACCTGGCGGGATGAACAGTTCGTTGGTTTCGTTACGCTTCTGGTATTGGCCAGTAGTCAGTTCTTCAAAACGAGCCATACGAGCTTTAGACTTAGCTTGACGGCCTTTAGGGTTTTGACGAACCCATTCAAGTTCTTTCTCGATTGTCTTTTGACGTGCGCTTTCGCCCGCTTTTTCTTGCTTAAGACGCTCGTCTTTCTGTTCTAGCCAAGACGTGTAGTTACCTTCCCATGGGATACCTTCACCACGGTCAAGTTCTAGAATCCAGCCTGCAGCGTTGTCTAGGAAGTAACGGTCGTGGGTAATCGCCACAACAGTACCGCTGTAATCTACTAGGAAGTGCTCAAGCCATGCTACTGATTCTGCATCCAAGTGGTTGGTTGGTTCATCAAGAAGCAGCATGTCTGGCTTCTCTAGAAGTAGACGACAGATCGCAACACGACGACGTTCACCACCTGATAGGAATTCAATTTTCGCATCCCACTCAGGAAGGCGAAGTGCGTCAGCTGCGCGCTCTAGAGCTGTCTCTAGGTTGTGGCCGTCTTTTGCTTGGATCAGCGCTTCAAGCTCGCCTTGTTCTTTAGCAAGAGCGTCAAAATCTGCATCTGGTTCTGCGTAAGCTGCGTAAACTGCGTCGATACGCTTAAGCGCATCTGCAACATCAGAAACCGCTTCTTCTACGATTTCACGCACTGTTTTTGATTCGTCTAGTACAGGCTCTTGCGGTAGGTAACCGACTTTAAGACCTTGTTGTGCACGAGCTTCACCATCAATATCAGTATCAATGCCAGCCATGATACGTAGTAGGGTAGATTTACCTGAACCATTTAGACCCAAAACACCGATTTTAGCGCCTGGAAAAAAGCTAAGAGAAATGTCTTTAAGAATTTGACGCTTAGGTGGAACAGTTTTGCTCACCCGAGACATGGTATATACGTATTCAGCCATTGCCGATCGATCCTAATTTATTGTTCAAAATTGTCGTCTATTTTATACCAATATCCCCAAAGATGTTACTCCTAGGACAGAAAAGCCATTCTTGAACGAATCCTTACCTATTATTGTCACATTGGTCATTAAAACTATATTTAATAAGCTTCTGAGGCGAAGTGTTAAATATTAATAATATTTACACTCAATCTCTTTACATTTGATGTGATGTCGGGCGTAAATAGACTTCACGTATTCATACACGCACTAAGGAAAGAGCGAATGTTTTTCCGCATTGGTAATACGAAAATTGCTGTCGCTGCATCGGCAATTTTGTCTTCATTTTCACTGGCTCAGATGGCTATGGCTAGCAACGCATCTGAGCTTGAAATGCAGCGTGATGTTTATGACAGAGCGCAAGAGGTTTTAGACAACCGTGATTTAGAAGCTTACTCCGCGCTGCGTAAAAAAATTCAAACATATCCGTTAACGCCTTACACTGATTATCGCGCCTTCTTATTAGGCTTAGGTGATCGCACACCTGCTGAAGTGGATGCCTTTATTGAAGAGAATAAAGCACTGCCGTTTTCCAATCGTATGCGTGCGCCTTATTTAGATTTATTGGCGGCTCAAAAACAGTGGGAAACGATCCTTGAGTTTCAAACCCAAGAGCCTGTTGGTGAAAAATATCAATGTATCTACTACCGTGCGAATTATGAGCAAGGCAACCAAGAGCTTGCTTTTAAAGGGGCTAAGCAACTTTGGTTGAGTGGTAGTGGTATTGATGACGCTTGTGACCCTCTATTTCAAAGCTGGGATCAAGCCGGGCTAAGAACCGATGAGTTGATTCTGGATAGAATGCTGTTAGCGTTCGAGAGCCGTAACGGTAAGTTAATGAGCTATTTGATTAAGCAATTGGAGCATGATGAGTCAATTACTCAAGCTAAGCAGATGAAGGCGTTGTACAACAAGCCTGAAAATGTACTCGCGTTTGCTAAGAAGCACCCAGCAAATGAATTCTACCAAGCGCAAACCGAGTTTGCTTTCGAGAAGTTAGCAAGGAAGTCATCAAGCAGCGCTCAAGAGGTGTTTGATGATGTCATCAAAGCTCAGAAATTTTCGAAAGAGAAATCTCAAGAGCTAGCCGATTATCTAACGTTTCGTCTGATCAACACCGACTCTGAAGAGTTGATGGTGTGGCGAGACAAAATGCTCGCGAGTTCATCAAAGCAAGTTCTACTGGAACGACGTGCTCGCTTAGCGATTCAGCATGCCGATTGGACGGGCCTGAAAGAGTGGATAGCGCGCTTGGATGATAAACATCAGGCTTCGCTTCGTTGGCAATATTGGCAGGGCAGAGCTGAAATCGCGACGGGCGACACTGATAAAGGCAATAAGCGACTGTCAGATATTTTAGGGAAGCGTAACTTCTACAGTGTGGCTGCGGCTAAGCAGTTAGGTAAGCCGGTTCAATACCCAACATCGACACTCAAATACAATGCTGAAACAGTCAAGCCATTCGCCACTTCTTTGGTTCGAATCGGCGAGCTGATTGACCGAGATAAAATAGCGGCAGCGAAGAGTGAATGGCGTTGGTTGTTAACTAATGCTGACAAAGATCAGAAATCAATGCTTGCGGCTCATGCCGCGACGCAGCGTTGGAATCACTTTACAGTAACAGCGAGCATCTCGGCGAAGATGTGGGATAACATTGCGCTACGTTTTCCTGTTGCTCATAAGTGGTGGTTTAATTTCTACGCCGAGAAGCACGATCTCGATCCAATTACTTTGATGTCTTTAGCAAGACAAGAGAGTGCCATGGACTCAGAAGCTCGTTCTCCTGTTGGCGCGCGCGGTATCATGCAAATCATGCCGAAGACGGCTCAATATACAGCGAAGAAGCATCAGATTAAGTACCAGGGCAGCGATGATCTTTATGATGTCGGCAAGAACATTGAGATTGGTAGCCACTATTTAGATGGTTTATTGGCTCAATATGATAATAACCGTATCTTTGCGTTTGCTGCTTATAATGCTGGTCCTAGTCGTGTCAAACAGTGGCGCTCACGCAGTGATGAAAAGCTAGATGCGTATGCTTTTATCGAAATGATCCCATTCAAAGAGACTCGCGGTTACGTTCAAAATATCTTGATGTTTGAGACCTACTATCGAGATATCTTGGGTGAGCAGGGAACGTTTTTAGCTCCCCATGAGACAAAAATGAAATACTAAGGCTTCGGTATTTTGTCTTAATCTGAGTAATATGAAAGGCAGTGAGTGCGAACCATTTCCACTTACTGCCTTTTTACATTGGATCACATCAAGTGTTTCGGTATAAAGTGTTAAACGCTTTCAATCGTTAAGCGACTCTTTAAAGTCAGAATTTAAAAGTAAGTGTAGAGATATGGCATCACAACCTGAATATGATAATTGGCAACAACTGATGGACTTGGTAAAGACGGCTGTCGAAAAAGATCAGCACGAATTGTTGTTGACCATGATGATGACACCTGACGAGCGAGATGCTTTGGTTGCTCGAATTAATATTTTTTGTGAGTTGATGAAAGGCGATATGTCTCAACGGCAAGTAAGTCAAATGCTGGGAGTAGGCGTGGCAACGATAACCAGAGGCTCAAATGAGCTAAAGGCCAAGTCTGAACAAGAGAAAGCCGTGATCGCCGATCTATTGCTAAAGTAATAACGGAATTAGGCTATCACTAGATAGTGCGAATACGAATTCGATAAAAAACGCTAACTGAATGTTAGCGTTTTTTGTTTCTGAAGATTATTTTCAGAACCTTTCTAAGTTTAACGAAGCACTAAATAGGAAAGTGCTCAGGATTCACAAATGGGATCAGCGCTAGAATTAAAGCTTGATGATAAACCGAACTGCGTGACAGTTGGTTATGTGTTAGTAAGCCAATGGCGCCACCTTTCTGTTTGATGTTATCGGTACCAAACACTTCATCCATCACATCCCCTAATTCGTTTGCATGCTCTAACTTTTCAAGCACGGCTGGTGGCAACATCAGGCTTGCTGAACGAGACTCGCCACGTTGACCATTCGCTTCGATCACCATCCAAGCAAAGGTGACGTTTGTTTCTATTCCCGCTTCTAGACCAACATAGAAGTCTGCATCAGGCTGAGCTTGAGTTGCGTTGTGAACACGATTCACGGCACCTTGATAGGTTTCATCATTGCTCATCGGTTGATCGGCGACACCACTAGGGACGCTGATGCCTTTGAAATCAAATTCAGTATCAGGAAAAGCAGATAAGAACGCACTTTTAACGGCGTTAATTTTAGCTGGGTTCAGCGATGCGATGATTACAGATTTCATGTGTCGGATTCTTTTTGTTGTCGATTAGATTGAGTTGATGTTGTCGGTACCAGTCACTCAACTCTTCTAATGGCATGGGTTTACCAAAGTAATAGCCTTGCAGCATATCGCACTGTGCATCCTGTAACCACTGGTGCATGTCTTGAGTTTCAATCCCTTCGGCGGTGACCTTTTTCCCCTGAGCATGACACAACCCGATAACTGGTTTTACGATGTTCTGGTTATCTGTCTCAATTAAGGTATCCAAAAACGCTTTATCCAATTTAATTTTCTGAGTTGGATACTGCACCAGTTGAGTGATAGAGGTGTAACCGGAACCAAAGTCATCAATCGCCAGTCGATAACCCATGCATGACAGTTCGTTAAGCAGCGGAAAACCTTCAGAGTTAGAGTAAAAGGTTTCGGTAATTTCAAAATCAATCAAACTTGGCGGAATTCGATTTAAATCGGCGTGCTCTTTGATGAAGTCAGCAAGATCAGTCGTTTCAATCCCAGCAGAAGATAAGTTAATCGATAACTGAATTGAGTGATCAAATTGAGCTTGAAGTCGATGAAAAGAAGCAAATGCATTCTGAATGACCCACTGATCAACCTGATCGAATAATCCTGTTTGCTCGGCAATTGGAATGAATTCATCAGGTGGAACCAAGCCTAGTTGCTCCGAATTCCAACGTAATAACACCTCAACGCCAATAACATGGGTTCCTGTTGAATCCATGTACGGCATATAAACGAGTCTAAATTCACCATCAAAGTTCTTGTCTCTGAGTGCGCGTTCAATGTTTGCTTGGCGTTGAATCGCTTTGTCTAAATCTCGTGAATAGTCAGCAAATTGGTTTTTACCTGCGCGTTTGGCTTGATACATCGCGGTATCAGCGTTCGACAGTAGCTTTTCGATGGAGTGGCCATCGTTGGGGTAGGTCGCAATACCAATACTGACCGTGATCGGAAAGCTCCCTGATTCTGTGATAAAACCTTTTTGTAGTGGCGTCAGTAAGCTCTCAGAGAATCTATGCGCGATATTCCCTTGGCGAGTAGGGGCGTTAATGTACACAACGAACTCGTCTCCAGAAAGTCGGGCTGGCATACAATGAGCGTCAAATTCTGTTTTATAGTGGCTACAAATATCGGAAATACGCTGAGCAAAACTGACCAGAATGGAGTCGCCGATTTGATGTCCATATTTGTCGTTCACAAACTTGAAGTTATCTAGGTCAAAGTAGAGAACCCAGGTTTCGGTATTCGAGCTAGGCTTGGGCAATGATTGCTGAACGAAGGTTTGAAATTGATGCCTATTGGCGATTTGGGTTAACTGATCATTCTCGGCCAAAAGCTTGGTTTGTTGGTAGGTGTTATCTAGTTCTTGGTACATGTCATAAAAACGCTGTGATAGACGGCCAAGCTCATCACGAGTGCCCAAGCGTTCAATGTTCTTACGTTGTTTTTTTTCTACCTGCTGTAATTGTCGATCGAGTCGCGTTATCGGAGTTATCACGCTGCGAGACAAAAGCATGAGTAGCAGAGCGACAGTAACAAACGCAGATAGTACAAATGAGACACTCAGCTTGTTCCAAATAGAGTCGAGTTTGTTTTCTAATAGGAACTGAGCTGGGTCTACCGTTGCATACAGTTCTGGCGCAAGTTTGACTGAGTGGGTGACATCATTTTCTAGAGAAACCGCTACCGAGGTGAAAAATAAGCTTGTTTGATAGTCGAATTCTATCTGTTTTCTCAAAGTATTAAACTTGTCGAGAGAGACTGACACAACCACAAAGAACGCATCGTTTAGTTGATTATTTTCGGTTGGGAAAGTCGCTTTTCTGTCTACCTTCTCATAATGAACCAACATCCCTTCGCCTTGAGAGTTTTGAATATATTTGGTACCTGAGATTGCTTGGGTATCTCGATAGTACTGGTCAACATATTCTAATATTTTCTTGTCAATCTGAGAGCGTGAATCGTTGCTATTATCCGCATAATAGCGCAATTTTCGTTCACCATTTAAAAGTGCTAAACCAGTATAACTTTCATCATCATCTTGCAGAAAATGTATGGCTTCTTGAAGATTACTTACCAGTTCAAGATCGCGAGATAGGTTTTGTTCAGTGAGAAAGTAACGCTTTACCATATCACTTTGGGTCAAGGTGTAAGAGTAGCTATTGAGGAATGAGCGAGACTGTCGAAAGTACCCAGCTAACTTTTCCATGTTGAGCTGAAGTGCGTTGTCTTCGCGTTTGATGAAACTGCTTTTCTGCGTCGAATAAATAATATAGCTAGAAGCAGCGGTACTGAACAGTATCACAGGAGTTATCAGCAGCAAGATTTTAGTACTTAGCTTCATAGTTAATGACAACACTATTTATAATTTAAGCGCGTAAGTTTATGTTACTTAATGCTTACTCGCTATTAATTACACGCAGTTCGATGATTTCCTGTGAAGGCGGTAAGGTTTTGTCTTTATTGATAAAAAAGCCACTAATGGTTTTTATTAGATAGGCGTAAGTGGTGGAGGGAGATAATCGTGCAGAATTTACGAAACAAGTGAATTGTGTTGCAGGCATGCTAGGGGAAGTGTTCTTAGCTCGAATAGTACTCGACTAGATGGTGATTTAAGTATTTGGCCTACTGTAGGCCAAATACTTATGTTGGCTAGAAGCTGATACTCACTCTCAGCTATGACAACTTAACTTGAGTCGCTTTGATGTTTTCACTTGGGTAGCAACCAAGGACTTTTAAATGGCGAGTAATAGCTGTTAGTTCCGTTATCGCTTGCTGCATATTATCTGAATCCAGGTGTGCTTCTAAATCGACATAGAACATCTCTTCCCAAGGGTTACCCATTATTGGGCGAGATTCCAGCTTGGTCATGTTGATGCCCAAGCGTTGCAGGATCAGTAGTGTCTCTACCAAAGAACCCGCCTCTTGAGATGTCGACATAATCAGTGTCGTTTTTGCTGGAATTTGAGTCGATACTTCAACCGGTTTACGTGCTACAACGATGAAACGCGTGTGGTTCTCTGTTTGGTTTGCAATGTTGCCTTGGATTGGCTGAAGCCCATAAAGCTTACCGCTCGATGCGTTACCAATAGCTGCTACGTCATTTCCATCCAGCTCTTTAACCTTTTTCATTGCATCAGCCGTGCTTGCGCAAGACTCAAGGCTGACACCCTTAAGGCGGCTCAAGAACTCACTGCATTGCTGATGAGGTTGTGGGTGGGAATAGAGCGTTTTGATGTCTTCTAAACGAATATCGTTTTTCGCCACTAGGCAGTGTTCAATCGGCTGAGATAGCTCACCAACGATATAAAGCGTGGTGTGTTGAAGTAGGTCATACACTTCGTTAATCGAACCTGAGCTGGTGTTCTCAATAGGTAACACACCGTAATCAGCGTGGCCCGACTCTACCGTCGACGCTACTTCTTTGAAGTGGTTGCAGTTTAATTCAATCAATTCCATATTCTTACGGCTGAAATATTCACGGCTCGCAAGATGAGAGTAGGACCCTTTAGAACCTAAGAATGCAACGCGAGCCAATGGTTTACGGCTTTGCGGATTCGCGAGGTTTTGTAGGTATGACTGTTGCAGTAGGACTGAATCTTCAATGATAGTGTGAAACAGCTTGGTAATGTACTGAGCATCCAATTCGTATTTATCTTTACCGTTGTTAATCAGTTTAACCAACAGTTGTTGTTCTCTTACTGCATCACGAACTGGCTTTGATGTTTCTACCTTGCTTTTAGCAACTTCGATGCTTAGCTTGCGACGTTCTGAAAGTAGCTTCAGTAGTTCATCATCTAAATCATTAAGACGAAGGCGGATATCATCCAGTGAAATTGAGCGGTCAGTCATAAATGTGTCCTTATAAAAAAGCCTCCCTAGTGTGGGAGGCTTCTTGTTCGTTTTTGACTTGTTTTTCTAAAACGACTTAGCCTCCGATTTACGGAAGAAAAAAGAAGTCAAAAATAAACAAAGATTGAGTTTGCATAAAAAGTGATTGTTTTATGAATGTTTAAACACAATAAGCAAGCGAGCTACGAGCGTCAAGCAAAAAAATAGCGCTCTGAGGCGCTATTTTTTAATCTGTTATCTTTCCTTATTCTACTTCAGCTTCTAGCTCTTCGATTTCAGGCTTTTCAGCGCGGCGCGCTTCTGGTTTATGGCGTAGCTTGTTGAGTTGACGCTCTAGTTTTTGTTCTACTTCGTTGATAGCAACGTAGAGGTCGTCATGGATTGATGAAGCAACAAGTTGGCCTTTTGGTACGGTTAGTACTGCTTCAAATTTTTTCTTCTTATTTGGTTCTTCGCTAAAGCTCGCTTGGCAGCCAATGATGTCTACTTGCCATTTATCCAGCTTTTTAAATTTGCTTTCTATGTGATCACGGATTGCAGAGGTAATGTCGATGTTTTTACCAGTGATGTTCATTTTCATAGAAGTTTTCCTCTGTTGTATCCCTCATGGGTTAACTTCAGATTACGACTTTCAGGAATAAAGAATGTGATCTAGATCTTGTTTTTGTTGGGTGGAGTGAGCATTAAAATCAAATGTGATCTCACGCAAATCTTAGTATCTTTTTGGCGGGAAATGCTTGTTATCCTTATGGAAAACGATAACTTGGAGACAAGGCTTCGCTAAAAATTAAACCAGTTTTTAGGGGCGTCCTACAGCTTATTGAAAGTACTTGATGAAAATTCACTCAATAGTGTTTTGTGATGTAGCTCTCGTGATATAGTTCGCTATGTAAGCTTTCTCTGAATTTGATAAGCAAAAGCCGCATAAGTTTTCTTATGCGGCTTTTGTGTTTTTATCTTCCCCTAGTGCCTTTGTTCCTCAGGCTTTTGGGATTGAAGACAAACTAATCGTTGGTTTTTAGTAATCTCGCTGTACCGTCCTCTCGGATGGCATTGATAGCTTGTAACTGCTTATAGATTACAAAATAACGGTTGATGTTGGCGACATAGGTTACCGGTTCTTTACTCACGTATTTGCGAGTGATGATCTCTACGTTTTTAAACCAGATGTTTGGGTTGTAACCTTTCTGCTTGGCAATGCGCCTCATCTTTCTGATCTTAGCTGGACCTGCATTGTAAGAAGCCAAAGTGAAGTAGATTTGGTTGTCTGGCGTAATGGCAGGGTCGTCAAAATATCTGTCCTTAATGAAGCGCATGTATTTCACACCCGCATGGATATTGTTATCCACCTTATGTATGTTTTTAATGTTGACGTTTTTGTCTTTAGCGGTACTTGGCAGCACCTGCATCACCCCAATAGCGCCACGATGAGAAACTCTGCTTTGATCCAATCCAGATTCTTGGAAACCTTGTGCAGACATCATCAAAGGGTCGAATTCGTATTTACTCGAATACTTTTCAAAGACATCTGAAAGCTTAGCCACTCGGTCTATTTTATTTGGGTTGAGTGCTCTACCTAACCAGCGAGTGTTGTCGATGTATTTCTGATAGATAACATTTCCAAGTAGGGTACCTGTTCGTGCAGTCTTGACGTATTTGTTTATCTCTTTCTTTAACTGAGGGCTGTTTTTTCTCAATGCCCATGCTATTTGGCTATTTTCACGTAAGGGCAAATCATGATGCACTTGAATGTTTTCCATTACGTCGATCCACAGCTTTGCTTTATGGCTGTCCAGAATTGTGCCCTGAATATAACCTTGGTTGACTAGCTCTATCAGCTCGTAGTCTTGCAGTGATTCTTCAATGAAGTGGACATGCAGTGGTGGTAAACCTAATTCGTTAAGCTCTTTATTGACTCTTTGTACACTCTCGAAGTAACTCGAGCTTGCACGGATCCATACCTCTTTGCCGCTCAATTGCTTGATCTCGGTGATCGGCTCTGAGTTCTTGCCGGTGATAATCAATTCTTTCCCATCTTTAATCATTGGATTGGAAAAATCGATGATTTGTAAGCGCTTGTCGGTGATCGTCAGGTTAGCAACAGCGACATCTCCATAGCCAGATTCTAAAGAGGGAAGTAGATCATCTCGTTGTACGGGGATGATTTGAACATTGAGGTAGGGGTGTTTCTTACGAAGGCTTTTTTCAAAGTGGTAGAGCATTTCTGCCACGATGCCTTTTGGCTTACCATCCTCGATGTAATAGAAACCAAGATCGGCAGAAACTAGCACTCTAACCGTTCCTTTGGCTTTGAGCACATCTAAGTCGCCCATGTAAGGCTTATTGCTTAATGGGGACAGTTCTAATGCGTAGGATAATTGGCTAAATAGCGATACCCAGATAAATAATAACAACCTACTCACATCCACACTCCATGTTGATGTTTTGTTAAAAGTTATCTTTTGAAGATACCGTGTAATATGCGATTCATCAAGTTTGCGATATGTGGATAAAAAAACGCGCTAGTAAATTAGCGCGCTTTTGGGATTGAGATGTAAGAAGTAGATTAAGGTAGTGGGTTTAACTCAATCAACTTTTCTGTTCTTAACACAGCGTCATCTAGGCCTAGTTGTTTATAAGCTTCTAGCTGAATCTCTAGAGATTTACGAGCAGCGATGGTATCTGGGTAAGTCTTTTGCAGCTCTTGCGTTCTGTTGATCGCAGCAATCCAAGCTTCGCGGCGTAGGTAGAAATCCGCAGTTGCTAAGTCATAGTCGGCTAGGCGATTCTTAAGTGCGAACATGCGTTTTTGTGCATCTTCAGCGTAAGGGCTGCTAGGGAACCGTTCGAGTAGTCGCTTGAAGTCAGCAAAAGCGAGTTTCACCGGCTCTGGGTCTCGGTCGCTACGGTCGATATTAAAAATATCGTGCATGAAGTTTCGGTCTTGCGCCATGTGCGTTAATCCACGCATGTAAAGAACCCAATCTTGTTTCTCGTGAGTAGGGTTCAAACGTAGGAATCGTGAAATGGTAGCGAGGCCAAGTGCCAAGTCATCATTTTTGTAGTAAGCGTAAATCAGATCGAGCTGTACTTGCTCAGAATAGGCGCCGAATGGGTAACGTGAGTCTAGGGCTTCTAGCTTTTCTATTGCTGAAAGCCAGCTACCGCTCTGCAGTGATTCTTGCGCGTCAGAGTAGAGAACCGATGGTGGTACATCTGGCACTATCTCTTCACTACTTGAACAACCAACCAAGAGTGATACGGCTAATAGACCCGATAAAGTAAGGTGTTTCATGTCAGGCGTCGATTCCTTGAATTAAATATTTCGTAAGCTTCCGTTACTTTCTAACCAGTAACAGATACAATGATGCAATTATTCTATTTTATCCATACTAATGGGTATTAGTCTCACGGTTTTTAAAAAAGTTCGATATGGCTCAGCAGATCACATTAACAGACACAGTAAAAAGCAGCCAGTTAGGTCAACGTTTAGACCAAGCTGTCGCTGAACTATTTACCGATTTTTCTCGCTCTCGTATTAAAGAGTGGCTTCTTGACGGCAAAATCCAAGTGGATGGCGAAGTTATAACTAAGCCGCGCGTTAAGGTTTTGGGCGGTGAGGAGATCATCTTGCAAGCTGAACTTGCAGATGAAGAGCGCTGGGAAGCACAAGATATTCCTCTAGACATTGTCTACGAAGATGATGACTTATTGGTTATCAATAAGCCTCGCGATCTGGTTGTACACCCAGGAGCAGGCACGCCGGATGGAACCATACTAAACGCATTGCTTTTCCATTACCCACAGATTGCAGAAGTGCCTCGTGCAGGTATTGTGCACCGTCTTGATAAAGACACAACCGGCCTTATGGTTGTGGCTAAAACGGTTCCAGCTCAAACTCGTCTTGTACGTGCTCTTGCTAAGCGTCGTATTACTCGTGAATATGAAGCAATTGCAATTGGCAAAATGACCGCTGGTGGTGTGGTAGAAAAAGGCATTAGCCGCCATGCAACTAAGCGTACATTAATGGACGTAAATGAACTGGGTAAGCCGGCGGTAACTCACTACCGTGTTGCTGAACACTTCCGTGAGCATACTCGTATTCGTCTGCGCCTCGAAACGGGTCGTACTCACCAAATCCGTGTTCACATGTCATACCTTCAGCACCCGCTGTTAGGTGATGTTGCATACGGTGGCCGTGCTCGTATTCCAAAAGGTGCATCTGAAGAACTAACGACCATGATTCGTTCTTTTGATCGCCAAGCGCTACACGCCGTTATGCTTAAATTTGTTCACCCAATTACAGGTGAAGAAGTTGAGTTCCACGCTCCTGTGCCAAATGATATGGTTGTGATGGCTGAAGCGTTACGTGTTGATGCTCGCGAAAATAAAGAAGAAGACATTTAATATGTCGTTGATCATCCCTAACTGGAATGCACCTAACAACGTGAAGGCATTTGCGTCGACACGTGTAGGTGGCTTTTCTACTGACGCGTATCAAGGATTAAACTTAGGTACGCATGTTGGGGATGATGCTTCGCTTGTTGAAAACAATAGAACCTGGCTTAAGCAGCAAGCTAATATGCCCGCAGCTCCGGTATGGCTAAATCAAACTCATTCAACAGATGTCATTACGGTTTTAGAACCTATGGCGAGTGTTCTTGATGCTGACGGTGCATTTACCACGGCTAAAGGTGTTGTCTGTTCTGCGATGACAGCTGATTGCTTACCTGTAATTCTTACTGATACCAAAGGCACTCAAGTTGCGGCTGTTCATGCTGGTTGGCGTGGCCTTGCTGGTGGAATTCTTGAAAATGCAGTCGCAAAGTTTTCAAACCTAGATTCAGAGAATAAGATCATTGCTTGGCTTGGTCCTGCAATAGGCAAACAAGCCTTTGAAGTAGGTGATGATGTGTTGGAAGCTTTTGTTCGTTTTGACCTTCAAGCTAAGCTCGCATTTGCAGCCAAAGCTGAACCGGGCAAATGGCTAGCGAATATGTCTCAACTTGCTACACAACGACTTGAAAAAGTGGGTGTGTCGGAAGTGACGGATTCAAATCTCTGTACCTTTGCAGATCCTGATTTGTTCTATTCTTATCGTCGTGATGGTATTACTGGACGCCAAGCTACCTTTATTTGGTTAGAGTAACCTTTAGCTAGTGCAACCAGGCATCCAGCTCATTTATATTTTTATATAAGCTCTATTCTTCATTCTTATCCCTTGAAAATCCGCGTTACCGTATCCATCTTCTAATCATAAGATAAACATATCTAAGAGTAGGAAGGTTGGCATGCGTCTCGATCGATTCACTAGTAAATTCCAAATTGCGATATCTGATGCTCAGTCGCTCGCATTAGGTCGTGATCACCAATATATAGAACCTGTGCACCTAATGGTGTCTTTGCTTAATCAAGATGGTAGTGCAATTCGTCCATTGCTCACCATGCTGAATATTGATGTGGTTCAATTGCGCTCTAAATTGAGCGAAATATTAGACCGAGTCCCTAAAGTAAGTGGCATCGGTGGTGACGTTCAATTATCGAATGCCATGGGAACGCTGTTCAACCTATGTGATAAGGTCGCGCAAAAGCGTCAAGACAGTTACATCTCTTCAGAAGTATTCCTACTTGCCGCAATTGAAGATAAAGGCCCTTTAGGAAGTCTACTTAAAGAGCTAGGTCTTACCGAGCAAAAATTATCTCAAGCTATTGAACAAGTTCGCGGTGGCCAGAAGGTCGATGACCCGAATGCGGAAGACAGACGTCAAGCACTAGAGAAGTTCACTATTGATCTGACCGAAAGAGCAGAGCAAGGCAAGCTAGATCCGGTAATTGGCCGAGACGACGAAATCCGTCGCACTATCCAAGTACTTCAACGCCGTACTAAGAACAACCCTGTCATTATTGGTGAACCAGGTGTCGGTAAAACAGCAATTGTCGAAGGTTTAGCGCAGCGTATTATCAATAATGAAGTACCTGAAGGTTTGAGAGGCCGACGTGTACTTTCATTAGATATGGGCTCTTTGATTGCCGGTGCTAAATATCGTGGTGAATTTGAAGAACGTTTAAAATCGGTTCTTAACGAATTATCGAAAGAAGAGGGCAATATTATTCTCTTCATCGATGAAATTCACACCATGGTCGGTGCGGGCAAAGGCGAAGGCTCTATGGATGCCGGGAATATGCTGAAACCAGCATTGGCTCGTGGTGAACTTCATTGTGTAGGCGCAACAACGCTCGATGAATATCGCCAGTATATAGAGAAAGATCCTGCGCTAGAGCGTCGATTCCAAAAAGTGATCGTCGATGAGCCAACCGTGGAAGACACGGTTGCGATTCTCCGTGGTTTGAAAGAGCGCTATGAACTTCATCATCACGTAGAAATTACCGACCCAGCGATTGTTGCGGCAGCAACGTTATCTCACCGATACGTTTCTGATCGTCAACTGCCAGATAAGGCGATTGATCTGATTGATGAGGCGGCTTCGAGTATTCGTATGCAGATCGACTCGAAACCTGAGTCTCTAGATAAGCTCGAACGAAAGATCATTCAATTGAAGATCGAGCAGCAAGCTCTTACTAATGAAAATGACGAAGCCAGTGAAAAGCGTCTTCGAACATTACAAGAAGAGCTTTCTGACAAAGAACGCGATTTTGCAGAGCTTGAAGAAGTGTGGAATGCAGAGAAGGCCGCGCTTTCTGGCACGCAACATATTAAATCAGAGCTAGAGCAAGCTCGAATGGATATGGATTTTGCGAGACGTGCTGGTGATCTTAATCGAATGTCTGAATTGCAATACGGTCGAATCCCGGAGTTAGAGAAGCAGTTAGATCTTGCGACTCAAGCTGAAATGCAAGAAATGACGCTGTTGCGTAATAAGGTCACCGACGCAGAAATTGCAGACGTGCTATCGAAGCAAACTGGCATCCCTGTTTCTAAAATGTTAGAGGCTGAGAGAGAGAAGCTCCTTAAAATGGAAGGTGTTCTACATAAGCGAGTTATTGGCCAAGCGGAAGCAGTAGAAGTGGTATCGAATGCGATTCGTCGTAGCCGTGCTGGTTTATCTGATCCGAATAAGCCGATTGGCTCTTTCTTATTCCTTGGCCCAACTGGCGTTGGTAAAACCGAGCTGTGTAAAACACTCGCGAACTTCATGTTTGATAGTGATGATGCGATGGTGCGAATCGATATGTCTGAGTTTATGGAGAAACACTCTGTTGCTCGTTTGGTTGGTGCTCCTCCGGGTTACGTTGGATATGAAGAAGGTGGCTACTTAACAGAAGCGGTACGTCGCAAGCCTTACTCTGTGATTTTGTTAGATGAAGTAGAGAAAGCGCATCCTGATGTTTTCAATATATTATTGCAGGTTCTTGATGATGGGCGCTTAACTGATGGACAAGGTCGTACGGTCGATTTTAGAAATACAGTTGTGATCATGACATCTAACCTTGGCTCATCGAGAATTCAAGAGAACTTCAAGACTCTCGATTACCAAGGAATAAAGAATGAGGTGATGGAAGTGGTAGGTAAGCATTTCCGTCCTGAGTTTCTGAACCGAGTTGATGAAAGCGTTGTATTCCACCCATTAGGTCAAGAGCACATTCAATCGATAGCCTCTATTCAGCTTGATCACCTTAAGAAGAGAATGGAAGACAATGGTTATGAGCTTGAAGTCTCGGATAAAGCACTGAAGTTGATTTCTCAAGTTGGTTTTGATCCTGTATATGGCGCGCGACCTTTGAAAAGAGCTATTCAACAAAGTGTTGAGAACCCGTTAGCGAAAGCGATATTGGCAGGAAAAATTAATCCAGATAAGAAAGTACAGCTATTAGTAAACAACGATCGCATTATTGCTCACCAATAGTTAAAGCAAGAACGGTAGGTACGATTGGCCGAAATTGAGGCTTAATCGTACCTATTTTGAGCGCTTTGTGTGAATAGTGTTCGAACGGTCGCCGGTGGCGGTTTTTTTTTGTTTTCGGTCTTGTGCAAAGGATTATTTTCTCTATAATGCGCCTCCGTTGCCAAGGATAACCAAGCGGTTTGAACTGAGTAACAAGACGGTGATAAGCATTTAAGATGCTTTGAAAAATTAGCTGGAAAAAGTGTTTGACACTGAAACCCAATTCGCTAGAATGGCCGTCCACTTCGAGAGGCTCCTTACTAAAAGGAACGCTCAACAAGTAAAGCTCTTTAACAATTTAAACCTATCAATCTGTGTGGGCACTCGTTGATGAATATCAAAACGTTATTACTTAGGTAGTAACAGTTACTTCGGTAACAAACTTGATTTCAATGAACTGAGTGACCAATACGTTTAACTACTTTCTCTTGTAGAAAGAAATTATTCGGCACAGTCAATTCATTACCATTCTGTTGGAATGGTAATAGCTTTAAAATTACACTCTTTATTTATAAAGAATAGTTTTGAAGTCAGTATTCGTTGAGTCACAAAATCTTAAATTGAAGAGTTTGATCATGGCTCAGATTGAACGCTGGCGGCAGGCCTAACACATGCAAGTCGAGCGGAAACGACACTAACAATCCTTCGGGTGCGTTAATGGGCGTCGAGCGGCGGACGGGTGAGTAATGCCTAGGAAATTGCCTTGATGTGGGGGATAACCATTGGAAACGATGGCTAATACCGCATAATGCCTACGGGCCAAAGAGGGGGATCTTCGGACCTCTCGCGTCAAGATATGCCTAGGTGGGATTAGCTAGTTGGTGAGGTAATGGCTCACCAAGGCGACGATCCCTAGCTGGTCTGAGAGGATGATCAGCCACACTGGAACTGAGACACGGTCCAGACTCCTACGGGAGGCAGCAGTGGGGAATATTGCACAATGGGCGAAAGCCTGATGCAGCCATGCCGCGTGTATGAAGAAGGCCTTCGGGTTGTAAAGTACTTTCAGTTGTGAGGAAGGGGGTAGCGTTAATAGCGCTATCTCTTGACGTTAGCAACAGAAGAAGCACCGGCTAACTCCGTGCCAGCAGCCGCGGTAATACGGAGGGTGCGAGCGTTAATCGGAATTACTGGGCGTAAAGCGCATGCAGGTGGTTCATTAAGTCAGATGTGAAAGCCCGGGGCTCAACCTCGGAACTGCATTTGAAACTGGTGAACTAGAGTACTGTAGAGGGGGGTAGAATTTCAGGTGTAGCGGTGAAATGCGTAGAGATCTGAAGGAATACCAGTGGCGAAGGCGGCCCCCTGGACAGATACTGACACTCAGATGCGAAAGCGTGGGGAGCAAACAGGATTAGATACCCTGGTAGTCCACGCCGTAAACGATGTCTACTTGGAGGTTGTGGCCTTGAGCCGTGGCTTTCGGAGCTAACGCGTTAAGTAGACCGCCTGGGGAGTACGGTCGCAAGATTAAAACTCAAATGAATTGACGGGGGCCCGCACAAGCGGTGGAGCATGTGGTTTAATTCGATGCAACGCGAAGAACCTTACCTACTCTTGACATCCAGAGAAGCCAGCGGAGACGCAGGTGTGCCTTCGGGAGCTCTGAGACAGGTGCTGCATGGCTGTCGTCAGCTCGTGTTGTGAAATGTTGGGTTAAGTCCCGCAACGAGCGCAACCCTTATCCTTGTTTGCCAGCGAGTAATGTCGGGAACTCCAGGGAGACTGCCGGTGATAAACCGGAGGAAGGTGGGGACGACGTCAAGTCATCATGGCCCTTACGAGTAGGGCTACACACGTGCTACAATGGCGCATACAGAGGGCAGCAAGCTAGCGATAGTGAGCGAATCCCAAAAAGTGCGTCGTAGTCCGGATTGGAGTCTGCAACTCGACTCCATGAAGTCGGAATCGCTAGTAATCGTAGATCAGAATGCTACGGTGAATACGTTCCCGGGCCTTGTACACACCGCCCGTCACACCATGGGAGTGGGCTGCAAAAGAAGTGGGTAGTTTAACCTTTCGGGGAGGACGCTCACCACTTTGTGGTTCATGACTGGGGTGAAGTCGTAACAAGGTAGCCCTAGGGGAACCTGGGGCTGGATCACCTCCTTATACGAAGATATTCACGATAAGTGTCCACACAGATTGATGGTTTAATAAGTTAAGAGTAGGAAATACTTTTCCAGATGGGGCTATAGCTCAGCTGGGAGAGCGCCTCGCTGGCAGCGAGGAGGTCTGCGGTTCGATCCCGCATAGCTCCACCATCTTTAAGTGTTCTTCCTTAAGAATCTTTAAAAATGGTTATTTCTTTAATTAGAAAAATCTAGCTCTTTAACAATTTGGAAAGCTGACTGATTGATTACTTACGAGTAATTCAATCAAATTTAAAAGTTCTCAATGTTTATCTGCTCTTATTTAATAAGAACGGTATAAACACAACAAACACATTCAAGTGTCTTGTATTCGAATCAATGTCTACATTGATTCACAATTGAGTCCGGCAAACAGTCATCGAGAATTAACCCTTCTTGATGACAACCAAAAACCTTGGTTAGTTGCCATACGCTTATTTGTCTTCACTTTTTAAAGTGAAAGCAAATAGAAACCCTTTCGGGTTGTATGGTTAAGTGACTAAGCGTACACGGTGGATGCCTTGGCAGTCAGAGGCGATGAAAGGCGTAATAACTTGCGATAAGCCCAGATTAGGTAGTAATAACCTTTTGAGTCTGGGATTCCTGAATGGGGAAACCCACTTACATAAGTAAGTATCCTGTTGTGAATACATAGCAACAGGAGGCAAACCGGGGGAACTGAAACATCTAAGTACCCCGAGGAAGAGAAATCAACCGAGATTCCGAAAGTAGCGGCGAGCGAAATTGGATTAGCCCTTAAGCTTTTAATGAGACAGATGAAGGCTCTGGAAAGTGCCGCAATAAAGGGTGATAGCCCCGTAATCGACATCTCATCATCAGTGAAAACGAGTAGGGCGGGACACGTGATATCCTGTCTGAATATGGGGGGACCATCCTCCAAGGCTAAATACTACTGACTGACCGATAGTGAACCAGTACCGTGAGGGAAAGGCGAAAAGAACCCCTGTGAGGGGAGTGAAATAGAACCTGAAACCGTGTACGTACAAGCAGTAGGAGCACCTTCGTGGTGTGACTGCGTACCTTTTGTATAATGGGTCAGCGACTTAATTTTAGTAGCAAGGTTAACCGTTTAGGGGAGCCGTAGGGAAACCGAGTCTTAACTGGGCGTACAGTTGCTAGGATTAGACCCGAAACCAGGTGATCTAGCCATGGGCAGGTTGAAGGTTGAGTAACATCAACTGGAGGACCGAACCGACTAATGTTGAAAAATTAGCGGATGACTTGTGGCTAGGGGTGAAAGGCCAATCAAACCTGGAGATAGCTGGTTCTCCCCGAAAGCTATTTAGGTAGCGCCTCGGACGAATACTACTGGGGGTAGAGCACTGTTAAGGCTAGGGGGTCATCCCGACTTACCAACCCTTTGCAAACTCCGAATACCAGTAAGTACTATCCGGGAGACACACGGCGGGTGCTAACGTCCGTCGTGGAGAGGGAAACAACCCAGACCGCCAGCTAAGGTCCCAAAGTATAGCTAAGTGGGAAACGATGTGGGAAGGCTCAGACAGCCAGGATGTTGGCTTAGAAGCAGCCATCATTTAAAGAAAGCGTAATAGCTCACTGGTCGAGTCGGCCTGCGCGGAAGATGTAACGGGGCTAAGCTATACACCGAAGCTGCGGCTACGTACCTTAGGGTATGTGGGGTAGGGGAGCGTTCTGTAAGCCGTTGAAGGTGGTCTGTAAGGGCTGCTGGAGGTATCAGAAGTGCGAATGCTGACATGAGTAACGATAAAGGGAGTGAAAAACTCCCTCGCCGGAAGACCAAGGGTTCCTGTCCAACGTTAATCGGGGCAGGGTAAGTCGACTCCTAAGGCGAGGCCGAAAGGCGTAGTCGATGGGAAACAGGTTAATATTCCTGTACTTCTTACAATTGCGATGGGGGGACGGAGAAGGCTAGGTGGGCCTGGCGACGGTTGTCCAGGTTCAAGTACGTAGGCGGGTGGTTTAGGTAAATCCGGACCGCTACTAACGCTGAGATACGATGTCGAGCTACTACGGTAGTGAAGTCATTGATGCCATGCTTCCAGGAAAAGCCTCTAAGCTTCAGATTGTAAGGAATCGTACCCCAAACCGACACAGGTGGTCGGGTAGAGAATACCAAGGCGCTTGAGAGAACTCGGGTGAAGGAACTAGGCAAAATGGTACCGTAACTTCGGGAGAAGGTACGCTCTTATCAGTGAAGTCCCTTGCGGATGGAGCAGACGAGAGTCGCAGATACCAGGTGGCTGCAACTGTTTATTAAAAACACAGCACTGTGCAAAATCGTAAGATGACGTATACGGTGTGACGCCTGCCCGGTGCCGGAAGGTTAATTGATGGGGTTAGACTTCGGTCGAAGCTCTTGATCGAAGCCCCGGTAAACGGCGGCCGTAACTATAACGGTCCTAAGGTAGCGAAATTCCTTGTCGGGTAAGTTCCGACCTGCACGAATGGCGTAATGATGGCCACGCTGTCTCCACCCGAGACTCAGTGAAATTGAAATCGCTGTGAAGATGCAGTGTACCCGCGGCTAGACGGAAAGACCCCGTGAACCTTTACTACAGCTTGGCACTGAACATTGAACCTACATGTGTAGGATAGGTGGGAGACTTTGAAACCGCGTCGCTAGATGTGGTGGAGTCGTCCTTGAAATACCACCCTTGTAGTTTTGATGTTCTAACGTTGGTCCCTGAATCGGGATTACGGACAGTGCCTGGTGGGTAGTTTGACTGGGGCGGTCTCCTCCCAAAGAGTAACGGAGGAGCACGAAGGTGGGCTAAACACGGTTGGACATCGTGTGGTTAGTGCAATGGCATAAGCCCGCTTGACTGCGAGAATGACAATTCGAGCAGGTGCGAAAGCAGGTCATAGTGATCCGGTGGTTCTGAATGGAAGGGCCATCGCTCAACGGATAAAAGGTACTCCGGGGATAACAGGCTGATACCGCCCAAGAGTTCATATCGACGGCGGTGTTTGGCACCTCGATGTCGGCTCATCACATCCTGGGGCTGAAGTCGGTCCCAAGGGTATGGCTGTTCGCCATTTAAAGTGGTACGCGAGCTGGGTTTAGAACGTCGTGAGACAGTTCGGTCCCTATCTGCCGTGGGCGTTGGAAAATTGAAAGGGGCTGCTCCTAGTACGAGAGGACCGGAGTGGACGAACCTCTGGTGTTCGGGTTGTCATGCCAATGGCATTGCCCGGTAGCTAAGTTCGGAATCGATAACCGCTGAAAGCATCTAAGCGGGAAGCGAGCCTTGAGATGAGTTTTCCCTGACGCTATAAGCGTCCTAAAGGGTTGTCGTAGACTACGACGTTGATAGGCAGGGTGTGTAAGTGCTGCGAGGCATTGAGCTAACCTGTACTAATTGCCCGTGAGGCTTAACCATACAACACCCAAGGGGTTTTGTGGACTCAAAGACAGACCTTGAATGAGTTTGAAGAGAATAACTTTTAGATAAGCTTTCCAGATTATTTTGCCTTCAGCTTTTTAAAAAGCTGAAAGTAAAAGCAAAATTTGCTTGGCGACCATAGCATTGTGGACCCACCTGATTCCATGCCGAACTCAGAAGTGAAACACAATAGCGCCGATGGTAGTGTGGGGCTTCCCCATGTGAGAGTAGGACATCGCCAGGCTCCAAATTTATTTTCACTTTTCAAAAGTGAAGACAAAAGTGTTATGAACGACTTGTCAGCGACGACAAGTAGTCCACTGCGGAGTGGTAGTTCAGTTGGTTAGAATACCGGCCTGTCACGCCGGGGGTCGCGGGTTCGAGTCCCGTCCACTCCGCCACTTATTCAGAGTTTCAGCTCTTTAAAACTGAAAATAGGGGTGTAGCTCCAATTGGCAGAGCAGCGGATTCCAAATCCGCGTGTTGGGAGTTCGAATCTCTCCACCCCTGCCATATTTAAGGCTCTAGCAGAAATGCTAGAGCCTTTTTGCTTTCTGAATCTAATATACGCAATTAGCAAAGCAGCGGATTCCCCGACTTACCAAAACAGCGCGTGTTGGGAGTTCGAATCTCTCCACCCCTGCCATATACGAAGCCTCAGCAGAAATGCTGAGGCTTTTTTGCATTTGTTGCTTCTACTAAGCAATGTTGGGAGCTGGATCGCCAGCCCGGTCGAATCTCCGGAGTGCCGGCTCAGTCTCCCCTGCTATATTTAAGGCTCTAGACTTGCGCGCCCCGGCAGAAATGCTCGAGCCTTTTGCTTTCTATGATTTGAACATTACCCTCTCTCCAAATGAAAATCCCTCTTTATCTTCAAAATATCATCCTCGATATGCACCTATTTCCTAATGACGACTAGTATGAAAATAGAGATCATTTATTTGGAATTGTTATGAGGTTATTTTGTACATCAGCTCTTATCTTTTGTTCGTTTTACGTATCGGCAACCCCATGGGAAAAAGAAAAGAGCCCGACAAGAAATTCAACCTCATCTATCGGTAGTTACGCTAATGGCTGTCTAGACGGTGCGCAGGCTTTGCCAATTGACGGTCAAGGTTACCAAGTGATTCGTCCTCAGAGAGAGCGCTACTATGGACATACAGAGGCCATTCAGTTTATTGAAAGGCTAGGTGTGACCGCGAGCGAACAGCTCAACACTAATTTATTGGTTGGTGATATTTCTCTACCTCGAGGAGGGCGCTTTTCGTCTGGTCATTCAAGCCACCAGACTGGCTTGGATATTGATATATGGTTAAGGCTCACCGATAAGAGGCTGTCCGAAAATGAACTCGCTGTTCCTAAGCCAATCAGCGTTGTCGATCTCACCAACTACAAATTGCGTAAATCGAATTGGACTGATGATCACTTCCAAGTCATTCGCTATGCCGCGAAAGATGAAAAAGTGGTACGTATTTTTGTTCATCCAGTGATTAAGCAAACCCTTTGTGAACAAGAAAGCTCTGACGCTAATGATAGAGCTTGGTTAGGCAAAATAAGGCCTTGGTGGGGGCATCATTCACATTTTCACGTTCGTTTAAAGTGTCCTGAAGGCAGTTCAAATTGTATAGCTCAAGTAAACCCTCCTCAAGGTGATGGCTGTGGAGATGAACTTGCCAGTTGGGCTCCAAAGACCATTCCAGTTCCACCTCCCCCAAAAGTAGCGAAAAATAAGAAAAAGAAAAAAGTTAAAGTGATGCCAAGTCAGTGTTTGGCCTTGATATCGAATAAGTAATCCTGTTAATCGAGGCTTTTTACAGTGGTACAGCCACTGGTTTTCTCGACTCTAAAACTGGAGAAATATCACACTTTTGTCTAGTGTTTATAAACACGAGATTAAGAACATCGTTTGATATTAATAAAACTAATAACGCTATCAGCAAGGGCGATGACGAATTTGACACGGCTTGGTCAAGGGTGGAGTGTTTTTGGGGTGAAAGATGCGGCTTATATGCAGTATGTAAAATCAGAGTCTGATACCCGTAGATAGATAATTCAAGGATAAGACTATGACTATGATTTGTGCAAAGGAATTTTCAGGATGGTTAAGACATAGGTTCAACGCTGAAAGTTCGGGTATTTCTATTTCGAGGGATGACATCACTCAATTGACGGGCAGACAACGTTTAGACCCTAGCTTCGTAAATGATGTGCACTATGAATTGATGCAGTATGGAATGGCATTTGTGACAGATACCAGCAGGGAAAACTTTTATCTTGTTCCTGTATCTCAGTCGATAAACTGGCGAGAGAGACTCGAGTACCAATTTGAAAAAGAGCTCTTCTGCAATATTTACCCAATCGAAAAATCAGGTTAAAAAAAAGGTTCAACTTATGGTTAAGTTGAACCTTTCTTCTTTTAGGTCAAGCCTTGAATGATAACAAACTTCTCTAGTAGCTCATCTTCAGTTTCAATATGGTTTGGATCAGTGATGATGCACTTGGTAATTGGGCATACAGACTGACACGTTGGCTTCTCATAGTGACCTTTACATTCAGTACATAAATCTGGGTCGATTTCGAAAATGCTGTCACCCATAGTTATTGCGCCGTTTGGGCATTCAGGGTCACACATATCGCAGTTTATGCACTTGTCAGTGATTAACAGAGCCATTGCTTTCTTCTCAGTTGAGTTTCTAAGTAAAGTTACTTACCTGAAGCGTTACGTGTATCTTGGCCTTCGCTCAAGTTACGCATCAGTAAGCCATACTCTAAGTCTAGATCTGCTGGTACCGGAATAAAGACAAAGTGACCGTTACCTTTTGCGTCTTCGACAGCTTCAGATTTACGGTTTTCCATAACTTCCAGTTTGAAAACAACGTTACCTTTCGGTGTCATCATTTCTAAGCTGTCACCAACTAGGAATTTATTCTTCACTTCTACTTCCGCTAGGTCACCGCGGCGCTTACCTGTGAATTCACCAACAAACTGTTGAGTGTCAGAGATAGAGTAACCGTACTCGTAGTTTTGGTAAGTGTCGTGAGTATGGCGACGTAGGAAGCCTTCAGTGTAGCCGCGGTGCGCTAGGCTCTCTAGTGTACCCATTAGGCTTTCATCAAATGGCTTGCCTGCTACGGCGTCATCGATAGCTTTACGGTAAACCTGTGCTGTACGAGCACAGTAGTAGAAAGACTTAGTACGGCCTTCGATTTTCAGTGAGTGAACACCCATCTTCGTTAGACGCTCAACGTGCTGGATTGCACGAAGGTCTTTTGAGTTCATGATGTAAGTACCATGCTCATCTTCAAACGCAGCCATTTTCTCTTCAGGCTTGTGTGACTCTGAAAGTAGAACCACTTCATCTGTTGGTTTACCTAGACCTAGTGTGTTGTCTGGACGTTCGTCTTGAACTTCAACATCCTGAATCTCAACACCAGTAGGGTTTGCTTCAACGATTTGACCGTTTTCGTCTTCTTTTGCCGCTTCTGTTTTGTATTCCCAACGACAAGCGTTAGTGCAAGTACCTTGGTTAGGATCGCGCTTGTTCATGTAACCAGAAAGTAGACAACGACCAGAGTACGCCATGCAAAGTGCACCGTGAACAAAGATTTCTAGTTCTGTTTCAGGACAGTGTTCGCGGATCTCTTCGATCTCTTCAAGTGATAGCTCACGAGATAGGATGACACGCTCAACGCCTTGTGTTGCCCAGAATTTTACCGTTGCCCAGTTTACAGCGTTAGCTTGAACTGAAAGGTGGATAGGCATTTCAGGGAATGCTTCACGAACCATCATAATAAGACCAGGATCAGACATGATAAGAGCGTCTGGGCCCATATCAACAACTGGCTTAAGGTCGCGAATGAAAGTTTTTAGTTTAGAGTTGTGTGGCTGAATGTTACATACAACATATAACTTTTTGCCTTGAGCATGAGCTTCATCGATACCGATTTGTAGATTTTCGTGGTTGAACTCATTGTTACGAACGCGAAGGCTGTAACGTGGCTGACCCGCGTAAACTGCATCTGCGCCGTAGGCGAATGCGTAACGCATGTTTTTAAGGCTTCCTGCCGGTGATAATAGTTCAGGTACAAATGGTTTTTGTGTAGTCATTGCTTCGTTCTCTAATCTGATCTCAAGTCAGGTTGATACCACCAAGTGATATCAAAGGGGCGAAAATTTTACGCTAAAATGAGTTTGGTTGATAGCCCTAAAGATAGCAATGATATTAAGAAGAGAGTGAAGGGATAAATATACAGCGGGAAATGTAGGGAAAATAAGCTCAGGCACGGTGCACCTGAGCTTTGAAGTTACTTATTAAGCGTTTGGTTGAGTTAAGCCACCTAGTGATTCGAACAGGTTCGGAAGGAACACGCTGAACTCACCACATAGCAATGAGAAATCTGCATCAAAGCGTGCAGCTTGGTCCTCACGAGGAATATCGTCGTTTTCGTCTTTTAGTTCATCACTGAATTTTAGGCGTTTGATACTGCCATCTTCTGCAAGAATGAATTCAATACGGTCTTGCCAGTTGATAAGAAGTTTCGTCACCATCTTATTGGCTTCGATGTGGTTCTTAATTTCATCCGCTTCTAGTTCTTGTTTCTTAACTCGAACAATACCGCCGTCTTCTTGGATAGACTTTAGCTCTGCTTCATCAAGCATAGTGATACCTTGAGGCGTATCGCCTGACTTAACCCATTCAGTTAACGTTGTTTCAATCGCTTGCTCTGGAATCGCAGGAACAACCGGTAGGCTGCCCATTGTCTTACGTAGCAATGCCAATACATCTTCTGCTTTTTTATAGCTGCTCGCATCAACTACGATAAAGCCTTCTTTTGGCATGATCAGCGCGTAAGTGAAGTTGCTGCGGCTGAATGCGCGAGGAAGTAGATCAATGATGATGTCTTCTTTTAGGCTGTCTTTCTCTTTCTTTTTCAGAGGTGTGCCAGACTCTGCCTCAAGCGTTTCTACTTTTGCGTTCAATGATTCTTTGATCACAGAAGCCGGTAGCATTTTCTCTTCTTTCTTTGCACAGATTAGAATGCGGTTTTCTGATACGTGCGTCATCATATCGCCATGTCGACCCATTGCGTGTACCCAACCAAATTTCTGTTTGTCTTGGCTACCACAAGGAGTAAAACGGAATTCTTCAAGTTGTTTCTCTAGCTGATCTGCGTTGAAATCAATATCACGGTTGAAGCGATAGACTAGGCAATTTTTAAACCACATAATTTTTCTCATACCTTTTTAGAAGTGCTTCATGATATGAGATCTAATTCGATTTGTCCTTAGCTCTGTATCAAAAGTTATAAAGTGAAATGTTTGAGACAGTTATATGAAAATTTGTTTTCAAAGGTCACAAAAGTGTCATAATTAACTCAGATAATGCAATGCGTTGATTAAATACAAAGGCTATTCAATTATGTCGAGAAGGATTCTGGTTGTTGAAGATGAAGCACCTATTCGTGAGATGCTGTGTTTCGTGCTTGAACAAAAAGGCTACCAAGCAGTAGAGGCTGAAGATTACGATGCAGCGGTAAACAAGCTATGTGAACCTTTCCCAGATCTAGTATTACTAGATTGGATGCTACCTGGTGGTAGCGGGATAAACTTTATCAAGCACATGAAGCGTGAAGAGTTAACTCGCAACATCCCAGTGGTGATGCTGACGGCTCGTGGCGAAGAGGAAGATAAGGTTCGTGGTTTAGAAGTGGGTGCTGATGACTACATTACCAAACCATTTTCACCCAAAGAGCTCGTCGCTCGTCTGAAAGCGGTTATCCGCCGTGTAACACCAACGGCATTGGAAGATGTGATTGATGTTCAAGGTCTTAAATTAGACCCAGTATCACACCGCGTTACCGCAAGCGAAGGTCCAGTTGATATGGGGCCAACAGAATTCAAAATGCTGCATTTCTTTATGACGCACCAAGAGCGTGTATACAGTCGAGAGCAGCTGCTTAACAACGTTTGGGGTACTAACGTTTACGTTGAAGACCGCACGGTTGATGTACATATTCGACGCCTGCGTAAAGCGCTTGAATCTGCAGGTCACGATAAGCTAATCCAAACGGTTCGTGGCGCTGGCTACCGTTTTTCTACAAAGGCTTAATGTGGCTTCGCTGCCCAGTTTACGGAGTCCTGAATGGTTGAAAAGTTAACCTGGAAAAAGCTGGCTTGGGAGCTGGCTTTTTTTACGCACCATGGGTTTTAGTCGGATGGATATTCGGTTATCTACCTTGGTTACTGCTGGCTGCTACGGTATTGCAGCTCGGCTGGCATCTACACAACCAAATGCGTTTGTCCGCGTGGTTGTGGGATGAGAAGCGTCTAACACCACCTTCAGGCTCTGGAAACTGGGAATCTTTGTTTAACGGTATTTACCGTATGCAGCAGAGACAGCGTCGCAAACGTAAAGAACTGACCAACCTTATTCGCCGTTTCCGCAACGGTGCAGAATCCCTTCCCGATGCCGTTGTGGTATTTCGTGGCGAAGGCAATATCGTTTGGTGTAACAAACTGGCTCAGTATTTGTTGGGCTTTCGTTGGCCAGACGATTCTGGACAACCGATCTCGAATTTGATCCGCACTCCAGATTTTATTAAGTACCTGAATAAGCAAGATTTCTCTGAGCCATTAGAGATGCCTTCTCCACTGAATGTGGAGCGTATGCTCGAACTGCGTATTGTGCCGTATACTGAGGGTGAACACCTGATGGTGGTGCGTGATGTCACTCAGCTTAAGCAGTTGGAGGGCATGCGTCGTAACTTCTTCGCTAACGTATCTCATGAGCTACGTACTCCAATGACCGTACTTCAGGGCTACCTTGAAATGACGGAAGATCCAGATATGATCGTTGGGCCTATGTGGCCTAAAGCTCATGGTGTGATGACCGAGCAATTGAATCGCATGAACAGTCTGGTTAATCAACTACTCACGCTTTCTAAAATTGAAGCTGCGCCAATGCATGAGCTCGATGAAGTGGTCAACGTTCCGGCGATGCTTGAGGTTCTTGAAAAAGAGGCTGCAAGCCTAAGTGGTGAGCGTGAGCATAAGCTGGAATTTGATATCGATAAGAGCCTACGAGTTTTAGCTGATGAAGATCAACTGAGGAGTGCGATATCTAACTTGGTGTACAACGCAGTGAAATACACACCACCGGGCGCTACGGTTAAGGTACGTTGGTATCAGACTAGTCAAGGTGCCTGCTTAGACGTGTCAGATACGGGAGATGGTATTGAACCTCAGCATTTACATCGACTCACAGAGCGTTTCTATCGTGTAGATAAAGCCCGTTCACGTGATACTGGTGGTAGTGGTCTTGGATTAGCTATTGTGAAACATGCGCTTAGTCACCATGACTCACATTTAGAAATTCAAAGTGAAGTGGGTGTCGGTAGCCGCTTCTACTTCACGCTTCCAAATCGATTGACTGTGTCATGATTTCTCTCATACGCAGGGTGCGTTTCCCCGTCAGTTCATTGTTAGCGTTGGCTTTGGTTAACTCTGTCCATGCAGAACAAGGTGTCGATTCTCTTCCTGATTATTCTAAGGTTCCAGGCATTTCCGGGAGTTTATTGTCGGTAGGTTCGGATACCTTGGCAGGCATGACAACGCTATGGGTGGAAGAGTTCAAGTCTTACTACCCGAATGTAAATGCTCAAGTCCAAGCATCTGGCTCTTCTACCGCTCCTCCAGCCTTAACCGAAGGTACTGCTCACTTAGGGCCAATGAGCCGACCGATGCGCCTAAGAGAAGTCGAAGCATTCGAAAGAGAGCATGGTTATAAGCCGACGGCACTGCGAGTTGCTATCGATGCCATTGGCATTTTTGTGCATCGTGATAACCCTATTGAAGGGCTCAATTTTCGCCAAATTGACGGTATATTTTCAGAGACACTGCGTTGCGGTGCAACGAAACAGCTAACCGATTGGCAAGATTTAGGAGTCGATCAGCCATGGGCAAAACATCGATTCCAACTGTTTGGTCGTAACTCCGTTTCGGGAACCTACGGCTATTTCAAACAAAACGCCTTATGCGGTGGTGACTTTAAGAACCGAGTCAATGAACAGCCAGGTTCTGCATCGGTTGTACAGTCGGTCGCTTCATCAATCAGCGGGATTGGCTATTCGGGTATTGGCTATCGAGTGGCTGGCGTTAAGTTAATTCCTATTACCGAGCATGGTTATGATTATGTAGAGCCGACTCGAGCGAATATCTTGAGTGGTGATTACCCTCTATCACGCTTTCTTTATGTATACGTGAACAAACACCCAGATAAACCGCTTTCTCCTGTTGAGAGAGAGTTCCTCACTTTTGTGTTCTCAAAGCAAGGGCAAGAACTGGTAGAGAAAGATGGCTATTTAGCGATACCGTCTGAGTTCGCAGAGCAAGAGTTGGCAAAAGTCGGGCTCTGATTGAGGCTACTACAAACTTAGAAAAGAAACATATGAACAGCTTGCGATGCCGCAGGCTGTTTTTATTTTGATGGTTCGTTATTTTAGCTTCAACAACCATCCAGCATTTTGCCAACGTCGTTGCTCTTCTCTGAGTTCACAATCAAGCAGTTGGTTATGGGCCAACCAATCGCTGTTAGATCCTTTCAATTCCCAGTTATCCTGTTGTTTTATAGTTAGCGATACGTCTGGGGCCTGTGCTTGATTTCGCTGACGGTTGAGTAAGATAGCGAGTCTCAATACACGAATCAGCAGGGTGATTTGTTGCAGGGTAAACAGAGAAAGTTCCGGCAAATCTTGTAGCTTGAGCGCTTTTCTTTGATAGCGAACCAATGTTGATATAAGACGTTGTTGCTCAGTATTAAAGCCTGGCATTGTCGTGTGCTTAAGTAGATAAGCCGAATGGCGATGATAGTCTTGGAATGCAATACTTTGTCCTACCTCATGAAGTAATGCAGCCCAGCTAAGCAGATCATACAGCTCATTAGTGACCGCCGTTGTCACTTGAGGTTGTATTTGTTTCAGCAATGAAAGAGCGAGTTCTTTCACTTTCTTGCCATGAATTACGTCTACATGGTATCGAGAGATGAGCGTTTCGGCAGTTCTTGTTCGAACACCTATATCTTTAAATCGATCCTCCATGTCATAAAGAACGCCTTCTCTCAGGGCTCCATCAGAAACATGTAACTCTTTGATGTCTAGCGTATCCATGGCTGCTGAAAGAATGGTAACGCCAGCAGCAAACACTGGCTTTCTCTCATCACTTAAACCTGAAAGATTTAAGGTTTTGGATGATGAAAATTCACATAAGTGATTCTTTAAATAGGACAGGCGTTGGGGCGTAATGAGGCCATCGGTAAACCCTAAGCCAATGAGTACCTCTTTTATTGATTTAGCCGTCCCTGATGAGCCAAAGGCGATTTCCCAAGGGGCTTTTGTATATTCTTCAATTAATGGCATCAATAGACGAGTAGCCGCGGTATTAGCATCTGAGAAGTGTTTTGAGGTTAGCCCTCCGTCAGCAAAGAAACGTTGAGTGAAACTGACGCATCCCATAGGTAAACTGCGCATAATTAAGGGAGTAAAACCTTGTCCTGCGACGAGTTCGGTACTCCCTCCACCAATATCAATAACCAATTTAGATTCTGAGGCGGTTTGAGTGTGTTCTACGCCGTTATAGATTATTCGAGCTTCTTCTTGACCGGAAATGATCTCGATTGGAAAAGGGAACAATGGTTTAGCTTGTTCTAAGAAGTCTTTAGCGTTTTTGGCTTTTCTTAGAGTATGAGTCGCAACAACTCTGACATCATCAAGTTCAAAATCTGCTAGTCGCTCTGCGAATACTTTAAGGCATTCTAGGCCTCGCTCGATAGCGCTTTCGGATAGGAAGTTACGTTCATCCAATCCATTACCTAATCTCACTTTCTGTTTGTGTCTGCTGACTAATTGCAGGTGTTGATCGAATACTCGGGCAACTACCATGTGAAAGCTGTTCGAGCCCAAGTCTATAGCGGCAATACATCGAGAATGTCTGTTATCAATTAGCGGCATGATTTCTTCTCTTGTTTGTACTTCTTGCGAGCAAGTTTCTCCATACGTTTAATATAGTGGTAAGTGGAGAGTTGTGACGTCGGGTAATCAAGTGGGTTAGCTGGTGGTTGTATGTAAGGGTTGCTCATCGATTGGTCTAACACTCGAGCTTTGTTACTGTCATCGAAATGAAACTCGGTGATATCGATAATGGTTTGCTTGATCTTTGGATCTAAAATTGGGGCTGCAACTTCGATGCGGTGATCAAAGTTTCGTGTCATCCAGTCAGCAGAGGAGATATAGACTTTCGGCTTTCCAGCGTTACTAAATATCATCACTCTCGGGTGTTCGAGAAAACGATCGACCACACTGACAATCTCAATATGGTCACTGATGTTGGGTATGCTAGGGACAAGAGAGCACATGCCGCGAATGACCATTCTCACTTTTACATTGGCTTGGCTGGCCTGATAGAGTTTTTCAATGATCTCTCGATCAACCAAGTTGTTGAGTTTTAGAGTGATGCTTGCGGGCTTACCTTCTATCGAATTTTGTATTTCATTATCTATCAACTGGTAGAGGCGTTTTCTTGTATTCTTTGGTGACACAATCAGTTGTTTGAACTGTGACTTTTGATAAGGGTTTTCAATATATTTAAAGACTTGTCTCACCTCTTGAGTCAAATCTTCATTCGCAGTGAGCAGAGAAAAATCGGTATACACGCGCGCTGTAACTTCATGAAAGTTACCGGTGCCAATATGGGTATAATACTCTGTATGCTTGCCTTCTTTTCGTTTAATGAGCAGCAGCTTGGAGTGAATTTTTAAGCTCGGGATGCCATGGATGACTTTTACACCCGCTTCTTGAAGTTTCTTGGTCCATTGAATATTGGCTTGCTCGTCAAAGCGGGCTTGCAGCTCGACAACCACGGTGACCTTTTTACCATTGTGCGCAGCGTCGATGATCGAGCTGAGGAGTTTTGAGCCTTCCGCAACACGGTAAACATTTATTTTGATGGAGGTTACCTTGGGATCAAAGGAAGCCTGCCTAACAAGTTCAGTGATGTGATTAAAGGTGTGATAAGGGTAATGGAGTAAGATGTCACGCGCTTTGATTGCTTCGAAATAGTTTGGGTAGTGGTTGAAATGCGCGCACTTAATCGCGGGTAGTGGGCGATTAACTAAATCACGTCGGTTAAGGCTTGGGAACTCAGAGAAATGTTTGAAATTATGATAACGACCACCAGCAATGACACTATCATAGTCAGACAATTTAAGCCTGATTTGTAAGAAGTTGAGCATTTCAGCTGGCATTTCTGATTCATAGATCAGACGTATCGGCAGTGCCGTTAAGCGCTGTTCTAAACCTAAAGACATCGATTCTAATAGGTTATTTTCATTGTCCTCTTGAAGGTCATAATCGGCATCACGCGTCATTTTTATCGCAAAACAACGCAATGAGTCATACTCAAAGAATCCTTTAAGCAAGTCACCCAAACAAAATCGAACTATATTATCTAACAAGATCAAAGTCATACGCTGCGAACCCGAAGCTTCCGGTAGCTTTACAAATCGAGGGAGTTCCTCTGATGGGATTTCGAGTAAGACATATTGAGAAGATGCCTCATGCCCGATGTCGATGGCTAAGTAGCTTTGTTCGTCTTTGAGAATATTGAGTAACTGGCTATCTTCGTTCAAGAGAAACGGAGTTAAGTGTGGTAGCACTTTTTTCTTAAAGTACTTTTTGATCCAGTCACTTTGCTCTTCGCTGATTTGCTGTTCGTTGACCAGAAAAATACGATTGCGCGCTAGTTCCAACAATAGGTCGTTATACAGGTCATGGAATTGAGCATCGAGCTTGCTCGCTTTACTCTGCATTTTAGTCAGTAAAGTTTTCGGCGAGTTGGAGAGTAGCTGTGGATCTTGAAGTAAGATCTTTCGCTTCACATCAGCAAATCGAACTTTGTAAAACTCATCGAGGTTTTTCGAGTAAATACCTAAAAAACGAACTCTTTCGATTAATGGTACTGACTTGTCTGCCGCTTCTTGGAGCACTCTTTCGTTGAACGATAACCAGCTAAGTTCTTTTGTGACATAGTCTTTTTCCATCGAGATGAGAATCCTTGAGTACTGGCTATAGAGCTGATTACTTTAATTTAGAATAGCAAAATGCACAAAATCTATGATCTTACTTTAAGAAATATGGCTAACAAACTTGTTATTAGTTTCAGTTGTTTAACGTAACTTGTAATATAATTGTCATCTAAGGTACATATTATGTCAGTAGCTAAAAAAAGGTAGATAAACAGATGGCTTCAGCCCAATTTTCATTGAAAGAGCGCGACAAAAAAAGATGGTTGAAAGATCGTCTCGTCCGTTTTTCGGTGACATGTGGTGCGGTCAGTGTTCTCGCTGCTCTGGTATTGATCTTTGTTTACTTGGCGATGGTCATTTTACCTGTGTTTTCTGACACTGGTTTAGATACTGACCAAGCCGTGAAGACCGTTGCCGTAGAAAAGCCTATCGTCTTATCAGTTGACGAATATGGTCAGCATGCATTTACTATCGAAAAATCCGGTTTGGTACAGTTTTGGGATTTAGAGGCCCAAAATACACACTCTTACTTTGAGCGTAATGTTGTAGCCAACCCAGTCGCCTTTTCTCGAAATACCCCATCTGAAAACTGGTTTGCTTTTGCCGACAGCGCTAGCAACCTTACTCTTTTCTATCCTGAGTATAGTGCGCCTGTGCTGAAAAAGGGCAGCGAAGCCGAACCTAAAATTGAGCAAATCGATCTCCCTGAACCATTTTTAAATGATGAATCCTCAAACGGGGCAACGATCGACAAATTTGCGTTCTCAAAAAATGGACGCGGTATTACGGTTGCTGCTCAGTTAAGTGACCAGCGAGTCTTGGTTAAGTGGTATCAGAGCGACCTTACTGGTCAGTATGTTTTTCAGCAGAGCCAATGGCTGTCGGATAAATTGGGCTTGCAGCAGCAACTGCTCGTCACACCTGATGGGCAAACTTTATATCTCCGAGCACAATCGGATTTGGTTGTTTTAAAACTATCAGATAACGGCTTTGGTGTTCGTGAAGTGATTGACCTTAGCTTAAACGATGCGAAGCATTCCGTAAAAAGCATCGATTTACTGTCTGGGGCATACTCGTTGTTGGTCACGCATGAGGACGGACAGGTTTCTCAGTGGTTCGATGTACTCAAAGATGAAAAGCGTAGTCTGACCCATATTCGAGATTTCCAACTTGCCGAACAAGTGCAATTTATCCTGCCCGATACTTATAGAAAGGGCTTTTACAGCTTCTATAAAAACGGCACATTACAAAGCCATTATACAACCAGTGAAAAGCTGTCGTTGTTTGAACGAGCGTTTGATAAGTCACCACAATTAGCCGCTATGTCTGCCAATGAACTGCATCTGGCGACGTTGATTGATGGCACTATCAGTGTGGCTAAAGTCGACAATGAATACCCACAAATATCATTCTCATCACTTTGGCAAAAGGTCTGGTATGAAAGTTACCCTGAGCCACAATACGTTTGGCAATCAACGTCGGCGAACGATGACTTTGAAGAGAAATTCAGTTTAGTACCTATCACGTTCGGTACCATTAAGGCCGCTCTGTTTGCGATGATGTTTGCCGTGCCGGTTGCTGTGCTCGGAGCCATTTACACTGCCTACTTCATGTCTCCACGAATGCGAAGAGTGGTTAAGCCTTCGATAGAGCTGATGGAAGCACTTCCGACCGTGATCATCGGATTTTTGGCCGGGCTTTGGTTTGCACCAATTGTTGAAACGCATTTAACTGCAGTCTTCTCATTAATAGTTTTATTACCACTAAGCACATTATTTACGGGGCTTGTTTGGTACTGCTTACCTAAAATAGTGACGAGTCGCTTCTCTAATGGCTGGCATGCTTTAATATTGATACCGGTATTGATGATTACAGTGGTCGCTGTGTTTGCTGGTGGAAACAGCATCGAAGCCTTGTTGTTTGGTGGTGATATTCGTACTTTTTTGGCTAGTTATGGCATCGATTTTGATCAACGTAATGCGCTGGTGGTTGGCTTTGCTATGGGCTTTGCGGTTATCCCGACAATCTTCACTATCGCCGAAGACGCTATTTTCTCTGTACCTAAACACCTATCAGATGGTTCATTGGCGTTGGGCGCAACAGCGTGGCAAACCCTTATTTATGTAGTGTTATTGACGGCTAGTCCGGGTATCTTTTCAGCCATCATGATGGGGTTAGGACGAGCGGTTGGCGAAACAATGATCGTCTTGATGGCTACAGGTAACACACCTATTCTCGATTGGAATATTTTGGAAGGGATGAGAACGCTATCAGCAACGATTGCAGTTGAACTGCCTGAATCAGAAGTTGGCGGTTCTCACTTCCGCTTATTGTTCTTAGCAGCATTGTTGCTGTTTATTTTCACGTTTGCGGTGAACTCAGTTGCAGAGTGGGTTAGACAAAGACTGAGAGATAAATATCGTGCGCTGTAGTTTTAAAGATTTACTTCAATATGCATCAATGACTGTTAGCTGTTTGACTAGCCTACCTCGTGGCATTTGCTGTTCCTTGAGTCCGCTCGTCAAGAGTAAGGTAGATCGTGATGAATAAATTTAAGTCATTAATACTTTGGTTTAGATCGGGCTCTCCGTGGATATGGCTAACGGGTGGGGCGGTGAGCATCAGTATGCTTTCTGTCCTTGGTCTCATGCTGTTGATTGGCTGGAAGGGCCTAACCTATTTTTGGCCAGCTCCTTTATACCAATGGCAAGTTGATTCCAAAGACTTATCGTTAGTGGTCGACCTTGACGAAACCGTATCAAAACAAGATTTATTGATTGGTCAGTTATATGAACGAAAGTACATTCCGATAGAGCAAGTTCCACAAGTCCATGACCTTCTGTCGCCTCAAAATTTGTCGACAGGGCTAATACAGCGCTTAAGCATCAAAGTCGCGAACAGAGAGCTGTACTCTGCGGACTTTGTTTCGATTCTGGATGTTAACTTACGTGAACCAACCACTCCACTTGATTGGGTTGTGATTGAACGAAGTCGAGGTGGTTATTTCTTTGGTAAGCCAGTGGGTTTTAAAACCGCTTCTGGCACATTTGATTCGAACATAGACCAAAAGCTCGAACAAGGTTTAGCGTTTGCCGATACGTTACGTAAAGAAACGTCGCGTGTTGTAAATCAAGAAATTCGCAATATCAGCTGGCAATTGGAAAACTTGCGTTTAGAAAAGCGTAAGCTTGAACTTAATGAATCAGTGAGCGATGAATATCTTAAAACCTATACTCAAACTAGACTGGAATTAAACCGCCAATTAGGTGAGGCTGAAGCAAAGCTCGAGCACTTGAGAACGCAGCTTAATGTAGAAAGCTTACTCGTTGAGGATATGACAGGAAAAGTGGTTGAAATTTCGCTCAGTCACATTCTGGATTATTGGTACCCGAATAATATGTCCTATCTTGAAAAGGTTGGGCATTGGGGCAAACAAGTTTGGAAGTTCTTATCTGAGAACCCACGAGACTCAAACTCTGAAGGCGGTGTGTTTCCTGCGATTTTCGGCACCGTGTTGCTGGTTATTCTTATGTCGATCGTAGTGATGCCTCTTGGCGTAGTTGCTGCAATATATCTTCATGAATATGCAAAAAACAATGCCCTGACGCGCTTGATTCGTATTGCCGTGATTAACTTGGCGGGTGTCCCTTCGATTGTATACGGCGTTTTTGGTTTAGGCTTTTTTGTATATACCATTGGTGGCTCGATTGACACGCTGTTTTATGCTGAGCGATTACCTGCTCCGACATTTGGTACCCCAGGCCTATTATGGTCTGCTCTAACCTTAGCGGTATTGACGCTTCCAGTAGTTATCGTAACCACCGAAGAGGGCCTAACGCGGATTCCTAGCTCTGTGAGGCACGGTTCATTAGCGCTAGGTGCGACTCAATTTGAGACGCTTTGGCGTATTGTTTTACCGATGGCAAGTCCTGCTATTATCACGGGTTTAATTTTGGCAATCGCGAGAGCCGCAGGGGAAGTGGCTCCACTAATGCTGGTGGGTGTTGTGAAATTAGCTTCAAGCTTGCCAGTAGATGGTCAGTTTCCATATCTACATTTAGACAGAAAGTTCATGCATTTAGGCTTTCATATCTATGATGTTGGGTTTCAAACCTCTAATATCGAAGCAGCACGACCTTTAGTGTATGCCACTTCATTTTTATTGGTTACGGTGATTGTTGGATTGAATTTAACAGCCATCAATATCCGTAATAACTTGCGTGAAAAATACCGAACCTTAGGACAAGATTAAATGTTCTCGATTAATGAAACCTTGGGTTACCAAGCACCACTAGATGTTCATAACCTGAAGGATGAGCAAGTTGCTATCTCAATTGAGGGGCTAAATCTTTATTATAAAGAGAGCCAAGCACTCGATGATATTTCAATGCAAATTCCGAAGGGGCAAGTGACGGCTTTTATTGGCCCATCAGGGTGTGGTAAATCGACCTTGCTGCGCTGCATTAATCGCATGAATGACTTAGTTGAAGGGTGTAAGGTTTCTGGGAAAGTGAAGCTTCATGGCAAGAATATCTATCACCCTGAGGTGGATGTTGCGACCTTACGGCGTCGTGTTGGTATGGTATTCCAGCGCCCGAACCCTTTCCCTAAATCTATCTATGAGAATGTAGTTTATGGTTTGAGGCTGCAAGGTGTTAGCAACAGCCGAGACCTTGATGATGCGGTTGAGCGCTCTCTTCGTGCTGCAGCGCTATGGGATGAAGTGAAAGATCGACTGCATGAGAACGCCTTTGGCTTATCTGGCGGCCAACAGCAGCGTTTGGTTATTGCTCGTGCGGTCGCGATTGAGCCTGAAGTACTCTTGTTGGACGAACCGACATCTGCACTCGATCCGATTTCTACTTTGACGATTGAAGAGCTGATCAACGATCTCAAAACACAATACACAGTGGTGATTGTCACCCACAACATGCAACAAGCCGCGCGTGTGAGTGATCATACTGCCTTTATTCATATGGGAAAATTGATCGAGTACTCAGATACGGACTCAATTTTTACGTCTCCATTGAAAAATCAGACGGAAGACTACATTACTGGTAGATATGGCTAACCTCTACAGAGGTGTCATCTAGAGCTAAGTCACTCTATAAAAATGGCTTTCTTCATTTCTTTCAAGGAGCAGGTATGCATTTCGGTCGCCACATTTCAGGGCAATTCAATGTCGAGTTAGAGTCGATCCGTACTCATGTATTGACCATGGGCGGGTTAGTGGAGCAACAACTCTCGTTTGCAATGCAGGCGCTTCATAAAGACGATGTTGAATTGGCTAAAAAAGTGATTCGTGACGACCATAAAGTGAATGCGATGGAAGTGTCGATTGATGAGGCGTGTACTCGAATCATTGCAAAGCGTCAGCCGACAGCGAAAGATTTGCGTCTGATTATGGCGATCATCAAAACGATTACCGATCTAGAACGTATTGGCGATGTTGCCTCTAAAATCGCTCAAGGTGCGATAGAGATCCCTTCGACCAAAGAACAAAAGTTCCATGTTTCGTTAGAGCCTCTTTGCCGTCAGGCTATCACCATGCTTCACCAAGTATTAGATGCTTTTGCTCGTATGGATGTCGATGCGGCGGCAGAAGTTCACAAGCTTGATGATAAGTTGGATGCGGAATACGAGGCTGTCATTCGTCAGTTAATGACTTATATGATGGAAGACCCTAATAACATCCCAAATATTTTACAGGTGATGTGGTCGGCTCGTGCGATTGAGCGAGTGGGGGATCGTTGCCAGAATATCTGTGAATACATTATTTACTTTGTGAAAGGGAAAGATGTACGCCATTTAGGCGATCAAAGCCTAGATGACGCACTGAAGTAAGGGACTCTTTAAAAGCTAAGAATTGCACCAAGATTGAAATTGATCGTCGTGTCGTAAGGCACAAAGGTTTTATTGTGATCAAAAATATTCATATCAACACCAGCACGCAGTCCAAGCATTGGTGTCGCTTGGTAAACGTAGGCACCGCCTAGGCTTAACCCGTGTGTTGTCTTTTCTTCTACTTCGCCTGAGCGTGTTTTTGTACCATCATAACTTGCCACACCTATCTCAGCCTGAAAGCCGTGGTTTTGGTTTCTTCCAAACATATTTTGGATACCAACACGATATGCATTGACAGTTTCATCATATCGATCGCTGTCATACCAAAGGTGAGAATAACTTAGGTAAACGGCACCTAAATTTGCCATATCAGTAACACCCGCCTGTAACCCGAAGCCATGATAAGAACCAATTTTTAGTTCAGGGGATAAATGAAGACCACTTGAAAATGCAGAGGTTGAGAATAAAGCCGAAGTTAGAAGAAGTGTTTTTAGTTTCATGGTACCACCGAAGTAATTTTTGCTCTCCTTAGCATTAGGTCGATCCATGAATGAACCCAGAGAATTAACTGGATAACGGTAATCATTATATGGACTTTGAAAGAGCAGGCTAATTCGCATTGGTTATCTCTGTAATAACGTGTACTTATCAGTGGTTGTTATCGTTATTTAGCGAGTGCTTTGTCTTACGTAGCCTTACAAAACGAGTTTGATAGATAAACGTCTACTTAACCTTATGTTATTTAGTGTATTTGTTCCGATGTAATGACGATAATGTCGATGTGGCTCATTAGTGTTTACTATATTCCGATTAATCTTTAATTTATTCTCTTGCTGAATTTATCCTCCACATTTATTTTTCAGGTAGATATCAGTATGAAAAAGTTTCTTTTAGTTTTGTCCCCTCTTTTCACGTTAACAGCGTGCGGCAGCGTTGCCATCATGGACAAATCAGAAGTGGTTAGTAAGCAACCGCAACTTATTATTAAAACAGATGGTGACTTCTGGGGATTGGGACAAGAAGGAACGTTTGATATTGCAGGTATGTATCAAGGCAAATACAGTCGAAACTCATCAAGTTCAACATGGTTTGATACTGTCTCTTTTAAAGACGGAGAGCTTGCAGCTGAGATCACTAGAAACGACAATGGTCAGGTGTGGAACTTAATTTGTTCTGGCGGTGGGACTTCAGTTAACTATATGGGTGTTGATTTCGGTGGCAATAAGCCTTATCGCTGCTCTGTAACCCAAAGGAATGAGAAAGTAGGAGAGTTCGTCTTAGAGCCTCAATCTGGGATGATTAAAGTTAGTTTAGAGAAGAAAGAAGCTGGCTACATACGAGTTGGGTCGAGTAAATATGATGTAGAAACTGTCCACTCAAGCAAAGACCTTTTGATGTCAGTTGAAAAACCTTTAGGGTATAGCTTTAAACAAGTTTCACAAGAGGTAGCAGCCGCTCAGACGAATGGAATGCTAACTTTACAGATGATGCCTGAACTTAATGATGATGAGAAAGATACGCTAGTTATTGGTACTATCGCGAGTGCACTGAGCTGGCGTCCGGAAGAGTAACTCACGAGACTCGAACAGAGACGGTGTTAATAATTTTGCTCACAATAAGAAGTGATTGTGAGCAAAATAGTGTGCTTGATGGCGAGAGAGGTTAGAACTTATAGCCAACAGTCAGAGACAGCTGTTCGATATCATAGTCATCCATCATGATGAAGTTGAATCGTAGATCGCTGTATAGGCCAAAATCAAAGTTTGCTCTTACTCCAGTACCAAGTAGGAGCGATGTTTCTGTATTTTTAAGAGTCATGCTATTCCCTGGCTCTTTTAAAGTAAGCTTATCCTCAACACGAGCAAGGCCAATAGCCCCGTAAGGTTTGATGCTAAACCCGTCTAAGAAAAACGCGTAGCCGATATCCGAGTCTAATTTGAAGGTTGAAACTTTAGAGTCGTATCCATATCCGGCGTAACTTTCGTCGTCCTTGCTTGTATCCATAGCAATGTTAACGCCAATAATTCGGTTAATATCGTAACCATACTCAAGCTTTAACCCATTGCCTAAGTCACTGTTAGAGTCGTTAGAATCTAGATTGTCGATTTCGCTAGATGTAACACCTAAACCAATACGGTGGCCCGAGAAATCTTGTTGAGCGAAGGCTGAGGAAGTAGAAGCAACTGCAATCAAGGTAAGTGTTTTTGTTAACATTTTCATATGACGCTCTTAATATCTAAGTTATTGCGTCCTGCACCAAAGTAGACTCCTTGTCGATGGAGTAGATACTAAACAGTGCCTTATCTTTAGGCTAAGTAGAGATTCGCATATGAATTATAAGTTCTGCTTATCGATCTGCTTTAATAAAGCTTTTTGTATCAGTTCAAAAAGCCAATTTGTTAGCAACGAGTTTCTATTCTTTGAATGAAAATGACAGTAAACAGGAGTTTTGGGAGGTTCGCCATCTATTAAAACGTCAATTCCACGTAGGTTCGGATAATTCTCTACTGGGAATAGGTTGGAATGGGGCATGTACATATCAGTATGTTGAATGACATCGATTAGAGCCATGACCAATTCGCTGCGGAAACCTATACTATGCTCGATGGAAAGGTCGGTTAGAATCTGAGACGCTAAGCTAAAATTGTCATTCCAACCTGGTGTGACTAATGAAGCGATATCGTACCCTGCCATATCATATGGAGTTACGGTATCTTGCTTTAAAGGGTGATCTTGCCTAACAAATATACGTCCTGTTAATTCAATGAGCTGCCTTGTATAGACTTCTTTACTTGTCTTTTCTCCTAAATAGCTTACTCCCATCAAAACCTCATCTTTTTGTATATCTGAGACAGACGAGTTTGACCATGGAACAAGCTTTAGTTTAGCGTTTGGTGCTTGTGCTCTTATATCTTTAAAAAGTGAGCCGGACAGACAAGAAAGTACCACTGGAGATAGGGCTATTTTCAACGTGTAGTCAATCTCTTTCGGGTCAAAAGCGTTCGATGCATTAATCGCGATAGATAGACCGTCCATGAACGGTTTGATTTGATTAGTGAGCTGTTCTGAGAAAGCGGTAGGCTGCAAACCTCCATGAACTTTAACGAAAAGGTCATCATTGAAGTGGTATCTTAGCTTCTGTAGGGCTTGGCTAACTGCTGGCTGAGAAACGAATAAACGTTCTGCCGCCTTTCTGGTGTTTTTTTCTTGATAAACAACCAGAAAGGTACGTAACAAGTTTAAATCGAGAGAGCTGAATAAGTCTTTAGCCATATCTGTCCATGAAAGGTTTACTGCGTTATTAAATCTAATATACGTCAGTCAGTTAGATTAGTCAGCGTGGTTCTTTTCGATTTTTGGTAGCGACTATTGTCCTAAAGCGGTAAGGGCAGCTCTTACATCGGATATCTTATTCGCATCAGTCACGGGGATCTGATAATCATCAATATCATCACTGCCCATTTGAGCACTTGAGTTGCTTTCCATTAGGCTCGGTCTTGTCGATTTACCTGAAAGATGAAGTGCAGGTACTTGGGTGGTGCTATGAATCATTTTCGCATTCGTTGCGTTGACGCCAGCCCCTGCCATGATGTCGACTCGACTATCGGCCTGTTTAACCATCTCTGCCAAGATATTGATGCCTTGCTCAGCATTAACAGCAAGCCCTGATGTCAGGATCCTTTCACATCCAAGTGCGATGACCTGTTCTAAGGTTGTTTGGTAATCAGAGCTTTGATCAATGGCTCTGTGAAACGTAATCCCAAGCTTTAATGAGTGCGCTTTGTCAGCCAGTTGCTGCATTTTTGGCATATCAATACTTCCATTAGGCGCTAACACGCCAAGTACGACCCCATTCAATCCTGCACTCGCACAAGCTTCAATATCTTCAAGCATACAGAGCATATCGTCATCATCGAAAATGAAGTCGCCCTGTCTTGGTCGTATCATAGCGTAGACAGGAACGGACGAAACTCTTGCCGCTTGTTTCATCATACCGAAGCTAGGAGTTAACCCGCCAAGTGCTAGTGAGGAGCAAAGTTCAATGCGATTTGCGCCGCCAGACAGCGCGTTGTGTAGAGATTCTAAGTTATCGATACAGACTTCAATTTCGATGTTCATCATGTTTATCCGTTTAAAAAGATACTGATGAAATCATAGCAATCTTGGGATGATTCTGAATAGGTAGAGATAGAGGAAAATAGAGGTAAAGTTTGGCTTTGCGGTTACCTCTATTCATAGTGGATATGAGCGAGGAATAAATCATTATTGAAGCAATAGATGCAAAAAGCCCGAAGCGTGAACTTCGGGCTTTGAATAAGACTTTACTTCTTAACTGATTGGCGGTGCGCTTTGCGCTATTAGCTTATGCTTTATTTCTCTTTATAGAGAGTCTTCCAACCATTAACCCGCGTTGAGTTCGGGCTTAAGAGGTAATTACTTGCTTAGGTCGTCAGCGTGCTCAGATAGGAATGCTGCAACACCTTTTGGAGATGCGTCCATACCTGATTTACCTTCTTCCCATTGTGCAGGACAAACTTCACCGTTCTTCTCGTGGAAATTTAGTGCGTCTACCATGCGTAGCATTTCGTCGATGTTACGACCCAGTGGAAGGTCGTTAACTACTTGGTGACGTACAAGACCGTCAGCATCGATTAGGAAAGAACCACGGAAAGCAACGCCTGCTTCTGGGTGCTCAACATCGTATGCTTTGCAGATCTCGTGCTTAACGTCAGCAACTAGAGGGTATTTAACTTGACCGATACCGCCATCAGCGATAGCAGTATTACGCCATGCGTTGTGAGAGAATTGAGAATCGATAGAAACACCGATTACTTCAACGCCTTTAGCTTGGAAATCTTCAAGACGGTTGTCGAAAGCGATTAGCTCTGAAGGACAAACGAAAGTGAAGTCTAGTGGGTAGAAGAAAACTACAGCTTTCTTACCTTTAGTGAATTCTGCGAAGTTGAAGTTATCAACGATCTCACCGTTACCTAGAACAGCTGCTGCAGTAAAGTCAGGGGCTTGACGACCTACTAGTACCATTTTGGAATCTCCTAAAAAATTAGTTGGCCCAACACATCTTTGTTTGGGCTCCGTTTCTACGCGACAAACTATAGTACAATCGGTACTATAGAAAAAAGCGAATTAAATAGATTAAGTTAATCGAAAAAAGCGATAAGCTTATTCTTTGTCCTGTTCTTAGGTCTCATGACCTTTACGTAACTTATCCTACTCATATTACAAAGTAATTTCATGAATAAATGGCCAAGTCTTAAGCAACTTCACTATCTTGTTACTCTTCACGAAACACGCCACTTTAGCGACGCAGCTGATCGCTGTTTCGTTAGCCAGTCTACTCTAAGTAAAGGTATTCAAAACCTAGAAGAGCTTATCGGTTGCCCTCTGTATGAAAAGAAAGATAAAAAGAGTCCGCTCGTTTTTACTCAAGCGGGAGAGTTGGTGGTGAAGCACGGTCGAGAGTTATTGGCGAAAGGACAAGACTTGGTTGAACTTGGAAATCTATGTAATGGAGATGCGATGCAAGGGCAGCTGCGAGTAGGGTGTATTCCTACCATTGCACCGTTCCTTTTGTGCGATTTGGTACAAGAAGCCAATCAACGTTTCCCTCAGCTAAATTTATTGTTACGTGAAGACACCACAACGAATTTGCTCGCAGCATTGCGTCATGGTGAGTTAGACGTGTTGATTCTGGCCCTGCCTGTCGATATCGACAACATGGAAAGCAAAGTTGTTGGGCAAGATCCTTTTAGAATGGTGATCAGTCGAACTCAAGCCGATGGTATTCGGGTACCGATTAAATATGATGACTTGCCAGATGAGTCTGTATTTTTGTTGGAGAACGAGCATTGTTTAACCGAGCACGCGGTGTCAGCTTGTAAGTTAACGGATAAAGAGAAGATAAACCCGTTTACAGCGACGAGTCTTCATACATTAGTGCAAATGGTAGCAAATGGTTTAGGGACCACCTTTATTCCGCAAATGGCGATTGATCACGGCTTGTTGGAAAATCAAAACCTAGTGGTGATTGATCCCCCAGGTCAGCAAGCGTATCGAGATATAGGCCTTGTTTGGCGTCCAAGCTCGTCACGTCGTGAAACCTTCCATCAATTAGCAGATGTGGTTTCTGAGCTTTTATAATAGTCCGTATCGACAAAAAATCCCTTCGAGCGGCTTAATTGGCCGCTCTTCTTTATATCACTTCCGAGCGTTACTCTACTTCCGCTTCTTCTGGCTCGACTTCTTCTTGTAGCTCTAACAAATTGATCGCTATCGTGACGAAATCGCTGTCTGTAATAATCCCCACTAGTTCATGGTTTTCTACGACAGGTAAACAGCCCACTTTGTGTTTCTGCATATAGATAGCCGATTCTTTCAATCCTGCACGAGGTTCTACAGACATAACACTTTTGTGCATGATGTCGTTGAGGGGGGTGGCAAGAGTAAAAGATTGAGCTTGTGGGATATTTTGTAGGCTGGATTCTTGAGCTGCGAGAACATCTCGCTGAGTCACCACACCAAGCAGCTTTCTGTCGGAATCAACGACCGGAATATGGCGGATATCAAGTGCTTCCATCATGTGCTTAGCATCGGCCAGTGAGTGTGAGCGCAATAGAGTATGAGGGTTGCGAGTCATCATATCTTCAACCTTGATCATACGAACCTCCTTCTTTTTTTATTTGTTACTATTACTATAGTTTTTTATCCCAAAAATAACTGAGATCTGACGCATTTTTGAGTGAGTTTTATGCAACTAATTTTTTAGTTTAAGGAGGTGAATCAGTAGCATTATTTTACGCCTCTTTACAATAATCCATTGCTGTAAACCTTGCTATTGCGGCTCGTGTGCCTATACTAGCCCACTGCGAAAATTTTAGTCGTGTTTGCGATGTGTTTCCGGTAACGATTGACTTACCGTAACCATTGTTCAGCAACTACGATTTATAGTTCGTTAATGGCACAAATCTCATCAACTAAGACAAGACTAGACACATGCAAGTTTCAGATTTTCACTTTGACCTACCAGATGAACTCATTGCTCGCTACCCTCAAGAGGAGCGTACAGCAAGCCGCCTGCTTAAATTAGATGGCAATAGCGGTAACCTAGCTGATGGTTCGTTTAAAGACGTTTTAGACTTGGTTGAGCCAGGCGATCTTGTCGTTTTCAATAACACTCGAGTAATTCCTGCTCGTGTATTTGGTCGCAAGGCATCAGGCGGTAAGCTTGAAGTGTTGGTTGAACGTATGCTTGATGAGAAAAGCATTCTTGCGCATGTTCGTTGTTCTAAATCACCGAAGCCGGGCACCAAGTTGTTCCTTGGTGAGAACGATGAGTATGAAGCTGAAATGGTGGCGCGTCACGATGCGTTATTTGAAATCCATTTCACATCTGATCAAAGCGTTTTAGAGATTCTTAACAGTGTTGGTCACATGCCACTGCCTCCTTACATCGATCGTCCTGATGAAGATGCAGATAAAGAGCGCTACCAAACTGTCTATAATGAAAAGCCGGGTGCGGTTGCAGCGCCAACAGCAGGTCTTCACTTTGATGACAAGCTAATGGCTGGTATGAAAGCTAAAGGTGTCGAGTTTGCTTACGTGACACTTCACGTTGGTGCTGGCACGTTCCAGCCGGTAAAAGTCGATAATATCAATGATCACCACATGCATGCTGAGTACGTTGAAGTACCGCAAGAAGTGGTTGACGCTGTAGCTGCAGCAAAAGCTCGTGGCGGCCGTATTATCGCTGTCGGCACAACATCTGTACGTTCACTCGAAAGTGCGGCTCAAGATGCACTGAAAAACGGCACTGAGTTAGTTCCTTTCTTTGGTGATACAGAAATCTTCATCTTCCCTGGTTATGAGTACCAGTTGGTGGATTGCTTGATTACCAATTTCCACTTGCCAGAATCAACGCTGATTATGTTGGTAAGTGCATTTGCTGGCTACGACCATGTGATGGGCGCATACGATCACGCGGTGAAGAGCGAATATCGTTTCTTCAGCTACGGCGATGCCATGTTCATCAATAAGAAAACGAGCTAATTTAAGCTGGTTATAAACGATATAAACAGAATTTACGGGTGCTAGCAGTAAGCTAGGAGTCGGGCAGGGTGTCTGTCTAATCTCTCGCAAGGAATACGCGACCGCTCCTCATAGAACCCACTAAACTGAACTTTTGTTTGGCTTAAGGTTCTGAATTAACAGTCAGATTGTTTCTCTGGCATATTGGAGGCTTCGTGAAATTAAAATACGAACTTAAAAAAACTAATAGCGGCGCACGTCGTGGTCAACTTCAGTTTGAACGCGGTACCGTTGAAACCCCAGCATTCATGCCTGTAGGTACTTACGGTACTGTAAAAGGTATGACACCTGAAGAAGTGAAAGACACAGGCGCTGAAATTCTATTAGGTAACACATTCCATTTATGGCTACGTCCTGGTCAAGAAATCATGAAAATGCACGGCGACTTGCACGATTTCATGAACTGGCACGGTCCTATCCTGACTGATTCAGGCGGCTTCCAAGTGTTCAGCCTAGGCGCAATGCGTAAGATCACTGAAGAGGGTGTTCACTTCCGTAACCCTGTAAACGGTGACAAGATCTTCATGGACGCTGAGAAGTCTATGGAAATCCAAAAAGACCTAGGTTCAGACATCGTAATGATCTTCGATGAGTGTACGCCGTACCCAGCGACACACAAAGAAGCAAAAGACTCAATGGAGATGTCTCTTCGTTGGGCTGAGCGTTCACGCAACCACTTCGACAAGCTTGAAAATCCGAACTCACTATTCGGCATCGTTCAAGGTGGTGTGTATGAAGACCTTCGTGATGTATCTGTTAAAGGTCTAACTGAAATTGGTTTTGACGGTTATGCAGTTGGCGGCCTAGCAGTAGGCGAGCCAAAAGAAGATATGCACCGCATTCTTGAGCACACATGTCCTCAACTGCCTGAAGATAAGCCACGTTACCTAATGGGTGTAGGCAAACCAGAAGACCTAGTTGAAGGTGTTCGTCGTGGTATCGACATGTTTGACTGTGTAATGCCAACGCGAAATGCACGTAACGGCCACCTGTTTGTGACTGAAGGTGTGATCAAGATCCGTAATGCGAAGCATAAAACCGATACAACACCACTAGATTCAGAGTGTGACTGTTACACTTGTAAGAACTACAGCAAGTCGTACTTACACCATTTGGATCGTTGTAACGAAATCCTAGGTGCTCGACTGAACACGATTCATAACCTGCGTTTCTATCAACGAGTAATGTCAGACATTCGTCAGTCTATCGATGAAGATCGCTTTGAAGAGTTCGTTGCAGAGTTCTACGCAAGAATGGGGCGTGAAGTGCCACCACTAGGTAAAGAATCTTAGTATTTCTTTTTTGCGAGCCCTATCTCTCTTCCGAGTGATGGGGCTTGAAAATAAAGGGATGCGACCCAATTAGACAAACAATTACGAAAATATAAATAGAGGATGTTTTAAATGTTTATTTCTCAAGCTCACGCAGCAGCAGAAGGTGCACCAGCAGGCGGCGGTTTCGAAATGCTTATCATGCTAGGTATGTTCGCTGTGATCTTCTACTTCATGATCTACCGTCCACAAGCTAAGCGTGTTAAAGAACACAAGAACCTTATGTCTTCTATGGGCAAAGGCGATGAAGTTCTTACAAGCGGCGGCCTAATCGGCAAGATCACTAAGATTGCTGAAGACAGCGACTACGTTGCTATCGAACTGAATGCAAACAACGAAGTAGTTATCAAGAAAGACTTCGTTACAGCAGTGCTACCAAAAGGTACTCTGAAATCTCTATAAACAGCTAGAGGATCCTCGCTGTGCTAAACCGTTACCCGTTATGGAAGTATTTGATGGTGGTGTTTGCCATCGCTATCGCTGCGTTGTACGCTCTTCCAAATATATACGGTGAAGATCCGGCAGTTCAAGTTACAGGGGCGCGCGGCGCCTCTGTAGATATGTCTACGCTGGATGCTGTCACCAATGCTCTTGAAGCAGAAAACCTTTCTACTAAATCCGTTGCTCTCGAAAACGGTTCCATTCTTGTTCGCTTTAACGACACAGATACGCAAATTAGTGCCCGTGATATCATCACAGAAGCACTAGGCGATGACGTTATCGTTGCTTTAAACCTAGCGGCTTCAACTCCTGATTGGCTTGAATCTATTGGCGCAGCGCCAATGAAACTTGGTCTTGACCTACGTGGTGGTGTTCACTTCTTAATGGAAGTGGATATGGACGCTGCGATGCAAAAGTTGGTTGGCCAACAAGAAGAAGCATTCCGCAGTGAACTTCGTGAAGAGAAAATCCGTTACCGTGCGATTCGCCCATCTGGTAAAGATGCGGTTGAAGTGATCCTACGTAACGAAGAACAGCTTGCTGAAGCCAAATCGCTACTGCAATCTAAGCACCAAGATATGACGTTCGTAGATTCTGAATCTAACGGTCGCTTCTCTTTGGTTGCAAGCTTTACAGAGGCTCGTCTTCAAGAAATCCGTAACTACGCGGTTGAGCAAAACATTACTATTCTACGTAACCGTGTAAACGAACTTGGTGTTGCTGAACCTTTGGTTCAACGTCAAGGTTCTAGCCGTATCGTAGTGGAATTGCCTGGTGTTCAAGACACGGCTCGCGCTAAAGAAATTCTTGGTGCGACTGCGACACTTGAGTTCCGTGAAGTGGATAGCAGTGCTGACTTAGCCGCTGCCGCTTCTGGTCGTGCTCCTGCGGGTAGCGAAATCAAGCAAGATCGTGATGGTCGCCCTGTGGTACTTAAGAAACGCGTTATTCTAGGCGGTTCGAGTATTACGGATGCAAGCTCAAGTGTTGATGAATATGGTCGTCCTCAAGTTAACATCTCGCTAGACAGCGAAGGTGGTAGCAAGATGTCTGCATTCTCTCGTCAGAATATCGGTAAGCTAATGGCAACGGTATTTGCAGAGTACAAAGACAGCGGTCGTAAAACACCGGAAGGTCGAGTTATCTTAAGTAAGCACGAAGAAGTAATTAACCAAGCGACGATTCAATCTGCGCTAGGCCGTAACTTCCGTATTACAGGTATCGACTCAACGGCTGAAGCTCATAACTTGGCACTTCTACTACGTGCTGGTGCATTGATTGCGCCTATCTCGATTGTAGAAGAACGTACGATTGGTCCATCTATGGGGCAACAAAACATCGATATGGGTATCATGGCGATGGTTTGGGGTATGGCTGCAGTAATGTTGTTTACTCTGCTTTACTACCGTACTTTCGGTTTGATTGCGAACGTTGCGCTAATGGCTAACTTGGTGTTGATTATCGGTGTTATGTCGATGATTCCGGGGGCTACCATGACCCTGCCAGGTATTGCCGGTATCGTATTAACGGTCGGTATGGCAGTTGATGCCAACGTTCTTATCTTTGAGCGTATACGTGAAGAACTTCGAGATGGACGCAGTCCACAACAAGCGATTCATCAAGGTTACGCGAACGCATTCAGCACAATCGCCGATGCCAACATCACCACACTACTAACAGCAATCATTCTATTTGCTGTGGGTACTGGTGCTATCAAAGGCTTCGCGGTAACGCTGTCTATCGGTATCTTGACTTCAATGTTTACAGCTATTGTCGGAACACGTTGTATCGTGAACCTGATGTATGGCGGTAAACGCGTTAAAAAACTGTCGATCTAAGGCTAGGAATTAATATGTTTCAGATTCTAAAAGCAGACAAAATGATCGACTTTATGCGTTGGTCAAAGGTTGCCTTTGTTTTTTCTATCTTGATGATTGGTACTGCTATCTTCACCCTAACAACGAAATCGTTGAACTGGGGGCTAGATTTTACTGGCGGTACTCTGATTGAAGTTGGTTTTGAACAACCGGCACATCTTCCTGATATCCGTAGTGCACTAGAAGCAGAAGGCTTTGGTGATGCAACGGTACAGAACTTCGGTTCAGCTCGTGATGTAATGGTTCGTTTACGTCCACGTGATGGCGTAGCGGGCGAAACGCTTGGTAACCAAATCCTTTCTGCGATTGAGAGCGGTACTGGTGAGCAAGTTGAAATGCGTCGTATCGAGTTCGTTGGTCCTAACGTGGGTGACGAATTAACAGAAGCGGGTGGCCTTGCTATCCTAGTTTCTCTTATCTGTATCTTGATCTACGTGTCAGCGCGATTCGAATGGCGTTTGGCGGCGGGTGCGGTATTAGCATTGGCGCACGATGTTATCATCACACTGGGTGTGTTCTCGATGATGCAAATCGAAGTGGACTTAACCATTGTCGCGGCATTGCTAACGGTAGTCGGTTATTCCCTCAATGATACCATCGTTGTATTTGACCGTATTCGTGAGAACTTCCGTAAGATGCGTAAAGGCGAAGCACCTGAAGTACTAAACAGCTCAATCACACAAACATTGAGCCGTACATTGATCACTTCTGGTACAACGTTATTCGTAGTTATCGCACTGTTCGTTCAGGGCGGCGCTATGATTCACGGATTCGCAACTGCACTTCTACTCGGTATTACTGTTGGTACTTACTCTTCTATCTACGTTGCATCTGCACTAGCAATGAAGTTGGGTATTACGCGTGAACACCTAATGCCACCACAAGTAGAAAAAGAAGGTGAAGAGTTTGACGAAATGCCTTAGGCCTTGGCTTAACAAGTTTCGCTAAACCAGAAAAACCGCTAGGTAACTAGCGGTTTTTTTATGCCTGCATTTTGTAGGAAAACTCAATACAAATTTTACGGTCGAAGTGAGTTGCACTTAATGTCTTAAGCGCTATTCTGCTCGCATATCAATCTCGCATCTCGCATCTTGGAATCGCAGATACAAAAAAGCCTCGCAATCGCGAGGCTTTAGAATTTCTACGCTCTGCTATAAGAGAGCTTTAACGTAAGGTCTGAATTACTTCAGCATACCTTCGTTAGCGTTCTCACGAACGTGCTTAAGAATAGACTTAACACCACGTGCGCTTGAAGCAACAACATTACCAGAAGTCATGTAATCAGTACCGCCAGCAAAGTCAGTCATGATAGCACCAGCTTCACGAGCGATTAGGTCGCCAGCTGCTAGATCCCATGGCTTAAGGCCAAGTTCTAGGTAACCATCAACACGGCCAGCTGCTAGGTAACATAGGTCAAGAGCAGGAGAACCTGTACGACGGAAATCAGCACAGTCAATGAATAGACCAGAGATGATCTTCATGAAAGATTCAGAGTGTTGTTTTTGCTTGAATGGGAAACCAGTCGCTAGAACAGTACCTTGAAGGTCTTTTAGTTGAGTAACACGCATACGAGCGTTGTTAAGTTGAGCGCCAGCGCCACGTTGAGCTGTAAATAGCTCGTTTAGCATTGGGTCATAAACACAAGCAACTTCTGTACGACCGTTCATACGAACAGCGATAGATACAGAGAAGTGAGGGAAACCTTTTACAAAGTTGTTGGTGCCATCTAGTGGGTCAACGATCCATTGTACGTCAGAGTCTTTACCTTCAGTCAGGCCTTTCTCTTCAGAAATAATGCTGTGCTCTGGGTAAGATGCTTTGATTGTCTCAATAATCATGTACTCAGCTTCTTGAGCAATGTTAGTAACGTAATCGTTGTTACCTTTTAGAGACGATTCGATCTTATCAGTTGTTTCTAGAGATTTAGCAATATGGTTGCCAGCTTTACGCGCAGCGCGTATCGCAATGTTTAGCATTGGATGCATATGGTTTTTCCCACAAGATGTTAAAGAACAATTTAAAGCGGCGGCGAGTATACCAAAGTTTTACCAAAAGGGAAGTGGTTATTTTTTGAACTCTTGGTTTCACATTCCGCGAAGGGTCTGACCATTTTACTTTGCTATGTGTTAATATCTCGCGATTATTTTTAAAGTGGTGTCATATAGCATGTTAGACAATGTAAAAGTCGTTCTGGTTGGTACGTCTCATTCGGGAAATATCGGATCAGCAGCTCGCGCAATGAAAGTGATGGGTTTGAGTCAATTAGTTCTTGTAGACCCTCAATGTGAAGTTGACGAGCAGACCTTAGCACTGGCTGCTGGTGCAGGTGACATCGCAGAAAACGCGACGATTGTTTCTACTCTTGAAGAAGCAGTAAAAGACTGTGGCTTGGTTGTTGGTTCAAGTGCTCGCTCTCGTACGCTTGAATGGCCAATGCTTGAGCCTCGTGAGTGTGGTGAAAAGTTTGCGGTTGAAGGTCAGAAGCACCCAGTAGCATTAGTATTTGGCCGTGAACGTACTGGCTTAACTAATGATGAACTTCAGAAGTGTCATTACCATGTATGCATTCCGGCTAACCCGGAATACAGCTCGCTAAACCTAGCAATGGCAGTACAGACACTCAGCTACGAAGTACGTGTTGCACACCTTGATATGGTGGCTAGCCAATATCAGCCACAGCAACAAGATGAGTACCCACGTCACGATGAACTAGAAATGTTCTATGAACACCTTGAAAAAGTGATCATCGATACCCAATTTATCTCTAAGGATAAGCCGGGTCAGGTGATGAACAAGCTACGTCGTCTATTTAGTCGTGCTCGTCCAGAACTGCAAGAAATCAACACGCTTCGCGGTATTTTGACTTCGATTGAGAAGAGCAAAAACGACAAATAAAGCCCATACAATAGTTAAGGGTGAATACCTGACTAAAATAGTCAACTAAATACTTGACCAATTTAGTCGGGTATGGGAAGATTCCAACCACATAAACAATGTGGATACGGTGTGATATGAAACTTACATCTAAAGGAAGATATGCGGTAACAGCTATGCTAGATGTAGCACTGCATTCGCAAAAAAGCCCAGTTCCTCTGGCTGACATTTCAGAGCGACAAGGCATCTCGTTATCTTACTTAGAGCAACTATTTTCTAAGTTACGTAAAGCTGGCTTAGTTGCTAGTGTTCGCGGCCCTGGTGGTGGTTACCGTTTAGGTGCTGAAGCGAGCGACATCGCTGTCGGAACTGTGATTGCAGCAGTAGACGAATCAGTGGATGCGACTAAGTGTCACGGTCGAGCAGATTGCCAAGGTGGTAGTCGTTGTTTAACTCACACTCTATGGCGTGATTTAAGCTCCCGAATCAGCAGCTTCTTAAACGACATTACGCTCGGTGAGCTAATGAAAGATAACGAAGTTTTAGAAATTTCTGATCGCCAAGATATCGATCTTGCGGTTAATAATGGTTTTGCACATAAAAATACGAGCACTACAACGATTAGTGCAGCACCTCACGGTGTTAATGCCCGCTCTTAGCGGTCAGTTTTTACATTGGAGTAGAAAATGAAACTGCCTATTTACTTTGACTATTCAGCTACATGCCCAGTCGATCCACGAGTTGCTGAGAAAATGGTTCAGTGCATGACGATGGACGGTAACTTCGGTAACCCTGCATCTCGTTCACACCGTTACGGCTGGCAGGCAGAAGAAGCAGTAGATAATGCTCGTGAGCAAATTGCTGACCTACTAAATGCAGACCCACGTGAAATTGTTTTCACTTCTGGTGCTACAGAGTCAGATAACCTTGCTATTAAAGGTGCAGCGCACTTTTACGAGAAGAAAGGTAAGCACGTAATTACGTGCAAAACAGAACACAAAGCGGTTCTTGATCCATGTCGCCAACTAGAGCGTGAAGGTTTTGAGGTAACTTACCTTGAGCCAGAAGCAAACGGCATCATCGATCTAGACAAGCTACAAGCTGCAATGCGTGAAGACACTGTTCTAGTTTCTATCATGCACGTTAACAACGAGATTGGTGTAATCCAAGATATCTCTGCAATCGGCGAACTATGTCGTTCACGCAAGATCATCTTCCACGTTGATGCGGCTCAGTCTGCGGGTAAAATCCCACTAGACGTACAAGAGATGAAAGTTGACCTAATCTCACTTTCAGCTCACAAAATGTATGGCCCTAAAGGTATCGGTGCACTTTACGTTCGTCGTAAGCCACGTATTCGTCTTGAAGCACAAATGCACGGCGGCGGTCATGAGCGTGGTTTCCGTTCAGGTACGCTTGCTACTCACCAAATCGTGGGTATGGGCGAAGCTTGTGCTGTTGCTAAGCAAGACATGCAGAAAGATTACGATCACGCACTAGCACTTCGTGAGCGCCTATTGAAAGGTGTTCAAGATCTAGAAGCGGTAACGGTAAACGGTGACATAGACCAACGTGTACCACACAACCTAAACGTGAGCTTTGCTTTCGTTGAAGGTGAATCTCTGCTTATGTCTCTAAAAGACCTAGCAGTATCATCAGGTTCTGCATGTACATCAGCAAGCCTAGAGCCTTCATACGTTCTTCGTGCTCTTGGTCTGAACGATGAACTGGCACACAGCTCAGTACGTTTCTCATTCGGCCGTTTCACAACGGAAGAAGAAATCGACTACGCGATTGCACAAATCCGTGTAGCGGTAAACAAATTACGCGACATGTCTCCTCTATGGGATATGTATAAAGAAGGGATTGATTTGAACACAGTTGAGTGGGCTCATCACTAATCTCACGGAAATAGAGGATTCGAGGTAACTATCATGGCATATAGCGAAAAAGTAATTGATCACTACGAAAACCCACGTAACGTAGGTTCGTTTGATAAAGAAGACCCAAGTGTAGGTAGCGGCATGGTTGGCGCACCAGCTTGTGGTGACGTAATGAAACTGCAAATCAAAGTATCTGCAGAAGGTATTATTGAAGACGCAAAATTCAAGACTTACGGTTGCGGTAGCGCAATCGCTTCTAGCTCACTAGTAACTGAGTGGGTTAAAGGTAAGAGTATTGATGAAGCAGCGGCTATCAAAAACTCTGAAATTGCAGAAGAACTAGAATTGCCACCAGTGAAAGTTCACTGTTCAATTCTTGCTGAAGATGCAATCAAAGCAGCAGTTGCGGATTACAAAAAGAAGCACTAATCGCTTCTACAACGTAATCACTTCAAAAAAGTAATATTTGGGAGCATCCTTTGTGCTCCCCCTGAGTTCTCAATTTATATAAAACACAAGGTTGTAGTATGGCCATCACCATGACAGATACGGCAGCAAGCCGAGTTCAAGCTTTCCTAGATAACCGAGGTAAAGGTATCGGGTTGCGCTTAGCGGTAAAAACTACTGGCTGTTCGGGTATGGCGTATGTACTGGAATTCGTTGATGAGCTTAACGAAGAAGACGAAGTGTTCGAGCATTCAGGTGTTAAGGTCATCATTGATCCAAAGAGCCTAGTTTACCTAGACGGTACTGAGCTTGATTACGTAAAAGAAGGCCTAAACGAAGGTTTTGAATTCAACAACCCGAACGCGAAAGGCGAATGTGGTTGTGGTGAGAGCTTCAATGTATAAACGCCTCAATCGTAGAGCGTTTATAGTGAGCGAAGAATAAAATTAGGCTCTGTTTAAAGAGCCTAAACTTAGGACCACCGTTACATGAATCATTTCGAATTATTTGGGCTACCACTTCAGTTTCAACTGGATGGTAGCCTTCTTTCTTCTCAGTTTAGAGATCTGCAACGCCAATTCCACCCTGATAAATTTGCCACAGCTTCTGAGCGTGATCGCCTATTAGCCGTGCAAAAAGCTGCGCAAATTAACGATGCGTACCAGGTGTTGAAGAATCCAATCAGCCGAGCTGAATACCTGTTAGTGCAACATGGTGAGGATATTCGCGGCGAGCAGCAGACCATGCAAGATCCTATGTTCCTAATGGAGCAAATGGAATTGCGTGAAGAGCTTGAAGAGATCGCCGACAGTTCTGAACCTGAAGATGCTTTGTTTGCATTTGAAGGAAAGGTTAGCAAAATGTATAAACAACAATTAAGCGCTATCCAACAAGAACTCGACAGCGAAGCTTGGTTAGAAGCTGCAGACCGAGTAAGAAAGCTTAAGTTTATTGCAAAATTAAAGAATGAAATCGAGTTAGTTGAAGATCGTCTGATCGGCTAGTTCGTATAACAAGGACACATCCATGGCACTACTTCAGATTGCAGAACCAGGGCAAAGCGCCGCTCCTCACCAGCACAAGCTTGCTGTGGGTATTGATTTAGGTACAACAAACTCATTGGTTGCGGCAGTGCGCAGTGGTGAGGCGAGCACACTGGTTGATCAACAAGGTCGCAGTATTCTTCCTTCCGTTGTTCACTATACGTCAGAGTCGTACACGACTGGTGATGAAGCTCGTGCAAATGCACAGACTGATCCTAAAAATACCATTATCTCAGTTAAGCGATTAATCGGTCGTTCATTGTCAGATATCCAACAGCGATACCCGTCTCTGCCATATCAGTTTGAAGAAAGTGATAATGGTCTGCCTGTGATTAGCACAGAACAAGGCAACAAGAACCCAATTCAAGTATCAGCAGACATTCTGAGAGCGCTAGGTCAACGTGCTGAATCAACACTTGGTGGCGAGTTATCTGGTGCTGTTATTACCGTTCCTGCTTACTTTGATGATGCACAGCGTGCTGGTACGAAAGACGCGGCGCAACTTGCTGGTCTTCACGTGTTACGTCTTCTTAATGAACCCACTGCAGCTGCGATTGCTTACGGCTTGGATTCAGGTAAAGAAGGAGTAATTGCTGTTTATGACTTAGGTGGTGGTACGTTTGATATCTCTATCCTACGCCTTTCTAAAGGTGTCTTTGAAGTTTTAGCAACAGGCGGCGACTCTGCATTAGGCGGCGATGACTTTGACCATTTAGTTGCGGATCATTTCCAAGAGCAAATGGGCTTATCAGAGCTAACTGCAGAACAGAATCGTATTCTTCTCGATGCCGCAACAGAAGCGAAGATTGGCTTATCTGAAACGGAAAGCGTTGAGGTTGACGTACTAGGTTGGTCTGGTTCATTAACTCGTGATGAGTTCGAAGCGATCATTAAACCTCTAGTTAAGAAAACACTGCTTTCATGCCGTCGTGCACTGAAAGATGCGGAAGTTGACGCGGATGAAGTACTAGAAGTCGTGATGGTGGGTGGTTCAACTCGTACATTGCTTGTACGTGAAATGGTGGGTGACTTCTTTGGTCGTATGCCATTAACCAGCATTAACCCTGATGAAGTGGTTGCGATTGGTGCATCGATTCAAGCGGATATCTTAGTCGGTAATAAGCCTGATTCTGAAATGCTGCTACTGGACGTTATCCCCCTGTCTCTTGGCATCGAAACCATGGGCGGCTTGGTCGAAAAGATCATCCCTCGTAACACCACAATCCCAGTTGCTCGCGCACAAGAATTTACCACGTTCAAAGACGGTCAAACTGCAATGACAGTGCACACCGTTCAAGGTGAACGTGAGATGGTTGATGACTGTCGTTCACTGGCTCGATTTGCTCTTAAAGGTATCCCGCCGATGACTGCTGGTGCGGCGCATATTCGTGTGACTTACCAAGTAGATGCAGATGGTCTACTATCGGTCACCGCTATGGAGAAGAGCACGGGTGTTCAAGCTGAAATCCAAGTTAAGCCTTCTTATGGCCTAAGTGATAACGAAGTAGCGAGCATGCTGAAAGACTCGATGACGTTTGCAAAAGAAGACATGCAAGCGCGTGCTCTTGCTGAGCAACGCGTAGAAGCGGATCGCGTTATTGAAGGCCTAATTGCTGCAATGCAAGCTGATGGCGATGAGCTGCTGGATGAGCAAGGCAAACAACAACTGGTTCAAGCGATTGAAGCACTGATTGAAGCGCGTAATGGCGATAATGCCGATGCCATTGAACTAGAAATTAAGAATACCGACAAAGCGAGTCAAGACTTTGCTTCTCGTCGTATGGATAAATCAATTCGTGCTGCACTGTCAGGTCAGTCAGTCGATAATATTTAATAGTTAGAGAATAGATAAACATGCCAAAGATTATTGTTTTACCTCACGAAGATCTATGTCCAGAAGGCGCTGTTTTAGAAGCAAAAACTGGTGAGACGGTTCTTGATGTTGCACTGAAGGCCGGTATTGGTATTGAACACGCATGTGAAAAATCATGTGCATGTACGACATGTCACGTTGTGATTCGTGAAGGTTTTGATTCTTTAGAAGAGAGTGATGATCTAGAAGATGACATGCTAGATAAAGCATGGGGCTTAGAGATGGAATCTCGCCTTGGTTGCCAAGCAAAAGTGGCTAATGAAGATCTTGTAGTAGAGATTCCAAAGTACACATTGAACCTAGCGTCTGAAGATCACTAAGAACTTCTCTATGGTCATGGTGGTTTCGCCATGACTGATATTACGGTTTAACAAAACTGGCCTAAAATATAGATCATAAAGGCGACCAAGCGTCGCTAATAAATATAAGGAAGTGTTATGAGCTTGAAGTGGATTGATTCGCGAGATATCGCAATTGAGCTATGTGATTTGTACCCTGATACTGATCCTAAAACGGTACGTTTTACCGATTTACACCAATGGGTATTAGACCTTGAAGAGTTCGATGACGAGCCTAACCACTCGAATGAGAAAATCTTAGAGGCTATTATTTTATGCTGGATGGATGAGATGGATTAATCCTCTTGTCTAATTACTTGGTCGCGGGTTGGTATCAGTCAAATATAAAACGCAGCCAAGTTAACAATTCTTACCAAAAAAAGCGGACCTTATGGTCCGTTTTTTTATCAAAATGACATTTTCCTCCTACATAATGCTAACATCAGTGCGCTAATAAAAAATAATCAGAATCACACACTCAAAGTGGTTCATGACAAGGAGAAATCATGTCTACACAGATGTCAGTATTTTTAAGTCAAGAAGCTGCCCAGCCTCAGTGGGGAGCAAGAGCTATTTTATCGTTCTCAGAAGCAGGAGCGACCATTCACATTGGTGAAGGCCACGATCTAGGCGCAGTTCAACGTGCTGGTCGTACGCTTGACGGACAAGGTATCGCATTCGTTTCACTTCGTGGTGAAGGTTGGGATCTAGAAAGCGTTTGGGCTTTCTACCAAGGCTACCGTGGACCAAAGAAAAAGAATGCATTGGAATGGGATGCTCTTTCAGAAGCTGATCAAACTGAGCTTGAAGCTCGTATTCGTGCAACTGACTGGACGCGTGACATTATCAACAAAACCGCTGAAGAAGTGGCGCCTCGTCAATTAGCGACGATGGCAGCTGAATACATCAAATCAGTGGCGCCAGCGGGCACAGTAAAAGCAAAAATCGTTAAAGACAAAGATCTCCTAACTGAAGGTTGGGAAGGCATCTACGCGGTAGGCCGTGGCTCTGAGCGTACATCAGCAATGCTGCAACTGGACTTCAACCCAACAGGCGATGAAAACGCACCTGTATTTGCTTGCTTAGTGGGTAAAGGTATTACGTTCGATTCGGGCGGCTACAGCATTAAACCAGGTCAATTCATGACAGCGATGAAGGCTGACATGGGCGGCGCAGCAACGATTACTGGTGGTTTAGGTCTAGCGATTGAACGTGGTCTGAATAAGCGTATCAAGCTTATTCTATGTTGCGCAGAGAACATGATCTCTGGTCGCGCATTGAAGCTTGGCGACATCATTACTTACAAAAATGGTAAGACAGTTGAGATCATGAATACCGATGCGGAAGGTCGCTTGGTACTTGCTGATGGTCTGATGTACGCAAGTGCACAAAATCCTGAGTTGATTATCGATTGTGCAACGCTAACAGGCGCAGCTAAAAATGCATTAGGTAATGATTACCACGCACTACTAAGCTTCGACGATGAGTTGTCTCACCAAGCGCTGACGGCGGCAAACCAAGAGAAAGAAGGCCTATGGCCACTGCCTCTTGCTGATTTCCACCGTGGTATGTTGCCTTCAAACTTTGCTGATCTGTCAAACATCAGCACGGGCGATTACACACCGGGTGCAAGTACAGCGGCTGCGTTCCTTTCTTACTTTGTAGATGACTACAAAAAAGGTTGGATTCATATGGATTGCGCAGGTACTTACCGTAAGTCAGCAAGTGACAAGTGGGCGGCAGGCGCAACGGGTATGGGCGTTCGCACACTGGCTCGTCTTCTTATCGACCAAGCAAAATAATAATAAGGGTGAGCGGTATTTTGTGCCGCTCATTCATAAAGCTAAGATCGAAAGATCTCAGTAATTTCAGTATTTAATAACAAAAAAATGAAGTGAAGGAATCCCTATGGCTCTAGAAAGAACGTTCTCAATTGTTAAGCCGGATGCAGTTAAGCGTAACCTTGTTGGTGAAATCTACCACCGTATCGAAAAAGCAGGCCTAGAAATTATTGCTGCTAAGATGGTTCGTCTTACTGAAGAGCAAGCGAGTGGCTTCTACGCTGAACACGAAGGTAAAGAGTTTTTCCCAGCTCTTAAAGAGTTTATGACTTCTGGACCTATCATGGTTCAAGTGCTTGAAGGCGAAAACGCGATCGCTCGTTACCGTGAACTAATGGGTAAAACTAACCCAGAAGAAGCGGCGTGCGGCACTATCCGTGCTGATTACGCAATCAGCATGCGCTACAACTCAGTACACGGCAGCGACAGCCCTGAGTCTGCAGCTCGCGAAATCGAATTCTTCTTTCCAGAATCTGAAATTTGCCCACGCCCAGCTCAATAAGCGACACAGCAAATGATTCTAAAGGCTTCACTTCGGTGAGGCCTTTTTTGTAAGTGAGTTTTACGTTCTCGATAATCAATTTAGTCGTCATTCCTGAAAGCGACGAAGGAGCGTAGTCGGGAATCTTTTGTTTAAATGGGGTAATCTCAGGCTAATAAATATATTTGTTCAAATTTTAATCGCTTAAGTTTGAATGTCTTAATAAACACAGGGTTTTACAATGCTTGTTGAAGTTGCGTAAAGCCTGTACAATTCGCGCCCTTAATTATTGTTCCGTCATTGAGAGGCATCATGACCACAGCTAAAGTCAATCTACTCGATTTTGATCGTAAAGGTCTTCGTAAATTTTTCACAGAAGAACTGAATGAGAAAGCGTTTCGAGCAGAGCAAGTGATGAAGTGGATTTATCACTTCGGTGTCGATGACTTCGAACAGATGAACAACATCAACAAAAAGTTACGTGAGAAACTTCAACGTCGCTGTGAGATTGTTGCACCTGTTGTTTCTGAAGCTCAACACTCTTCAGATGGCACAATTAAATGGGCGATGAGCGTTGGCGATCAAGACGTTGAAACGGTATACATCCCAGATGGTGACCGTGCGACGCTGTGTGTGTCTTCACAGGTTGGTTGTGCACTTGAATGTAAGTTCTGTTCTACAGCTCAACAAGGCTTTAACCGTAACCTAAAAGTTTCAGAGATTGTTGGCCAAATCTGGCGTGCATCTCGCGAAATCGGTCTAGAAAAAGAAACCGGTCGTCGTCCAATTACTAACGTTGTAATGATGGGTATGGGCGAGCCTCTATTGAACATGAAGAACCTAATGCCATCATTAGAAATCATGCTTGATGATCTAGGTTTCGCACTGTCTAAGCGTCGTGTAACCGTATCAACTTCTGGTGTTGTATCTGGCCTTGACCAAATGACAGACAACATCGATGTAGCATTGGCTATCTCTCTACACGCGCCAAACGATGCACTACGTAGCCAAATCATGCCGATCAACGACCGTTGGGATATCCAAGACTTCCTAGCATCTGTTCGTCGTTACATTGCATCTTCAAATGCTAACCGCGGTAAAGTAACGGTTGAGTACGTGTTATTGGACCATGTGAATGATGATATGGACCATGCACGTGAACTTGCAGAGCTAATGAAAGAGACGCCTTGTAAGATCAACTTGATTCCATTCAACCCTTACCCGGGGTCGCCTTATAAGAAGCCAAGCAACTCTCGTATTGATCGCTTCCAAAAAACGCTGATGGAATATAACTACACAGTAACGGTTCGTAAAACTCGTGGTGATGATATTGATGCCGCGTGTGGTCAGTTAGTCGGTGATGTTATTGACAGAACCAAGCGCACTAAAATGCTTAAAGCAGCCTCTGAAGCGAACTTGATTGCCGGTGATGTTATTGAAGTAAAAGCGGTATAAAACGCGATTAGAACCTAAACAAGCCAGAAGTCTTACTTCTGGCTTGTTGCTTTTCTGGGGTACAGTTTTTGATTTTTTGGACTTCTTGCCCACGCTTTCTTACATTTTTCGTCAAATTTTGGACAAAACCATGAGCTGACGGTAAATTTTGTCTAAAGTGTTTTTGCCTTGTAATGGCATTAGCTTATGATTAACTAATCTTAAATTAAATTAATTTAAGTGCTCGCTTGCTACTGATCGTCAATATGTCTATTTAGGTTGGCTACTTGATAAACTAGCTTCCTGAGAAGGTCATCCATAATAAATGAATGATGTTCGCCTTTAAGGGTTGATGATTTAGATAGCAGGAAAAATTCCACATAACGTGGGCTGTTAGATTGAGCTTAAACGACAATAAAAAACGCTCTCCTCAACCTGCGATAATACTTTAGAAGTTCACTCTCTATGAACACAGAACAAGATACACAGACGCAAGAAACCGTAGCTCCAGCTTTGGAAGCAGGAACACTGCTTAAGAACAAGCGAGAATCTCTTGGTTTAACGCAAAAGCAGATTTCTGATCGCTTAAAACTTCGCGTTACGCTGATCCAACAAATTGAAGAAAACCAATTCGAGTCAGATCAAGTGGCGACGTTTATGCGTGGCTACATTCGTTCATATGCGAAATACGTCAATCTTGACGAAAAAGTCGTATTGAGTGCTCTGCATCATGCCGGTGATGCTCAGCATCAAGAGCAAGAAATGCTGAGCTTTTCTCGTAAGACTAAAACCGAGAAGCACAACAGCCGTATTATGATCCTGACTTGGAGCATTTTTGCGGTCATTGCGGGTATCTCCTCACTTTGGTGGTGGCAGAACCAACAGCAAGACACTCTATCTCAATCTTTAGCGAATACTGAAAGCTCAGAAGAGCTAGCGGTAGAAGAATCACTTGCCCCTGAATTCAACTCTTTAGAAGTGATTGAAGCTGAACAAAACGAAGCGGGTGCTTCTGTTGTTGAAGGTACTGAAGACCTTGCTGCGATAAGCGATGCGGAAGATACTTCTGATGCAGTTACTCCAGCTGACGAAACTCCTGAACAGCAAGCAACAGAGATAGAACCAACTGCTGAAGTTACTGCAAATGCAGAAGCTGTTGAAGCAAACACAACTCCTGAAGCTGTGACTAAAGAATTAGTGATGCAGTTTTCTGCTGATTGCTGGATCCAAGTAAAAGATGCAACGGGTAAAACCTTGTCGACTGGCATTAAAAAAGCAGGTCAGTCGCTAAATCTTTCAGGAACTGCGCCATATAAAGTGATTCTAGGTGCGCCAGAGGGCGTATCAATGACATTTGCAAGTGAACCTGTCGACCTTTCTGGGTATACTTCAGGCAAAGTAGCTAGAATAACCTTACCTTAGAGTTAATATGCAACACGAATCTCCTATTATTCGTCGCAAATCAACCCGTATTTATGTGGGTGATGTGCCGATCGGTGATGGTGCACCAATTGCTGTGCAATCCATGACCAACACAAGAACAACAGATGTAGCCGCTACCGTTGCTCAAATTAGAGCTCTGGAAAAAGTTGGCGCTGATATCGTTCGCGTATCCGTACCGACTATGGATGCCGCTGAAGCCTTTAAGCTAATCAAGCAGCAGGTCTCTGTTCCTTTGGTTGCTGATATTCACTTCGACTACCGTATCGCACTTAAAGTGGCTGAATACGGCGTTGACTGTCTGCGTATCAACCCAGGCAACATCGGTAACGAAAGCCGTATCCGCTCAGTTGTTGATTGCGCACGTGATATGAATATTCCGATTCGTATTGGTGTTAACGGCGGTTCTCTAGAGAAAGAGATCCAAGAGAAATACACAGAACCTACAGCAGAAGCGCTTGTTGAATCAGCAATGCGTCACGTAGATATCCTCGACCGTCTGAACTTTGATCAATTCAAAGTCAGCGTTAAGGCGTCCGATGTATTCCTTGCCGTCGGTTCTTACCGCTTGCTTGCTAAGCAGATTGACCAACCTCTTCATCTTGGCATTACCGAAGCGGGTGGTGCGCGTGCTGGTTCTGTGAAGTCCGCGGTAGGTTTAGGTATGCTTCTTTCTGAAGGTATCGGCGACACGCTGCGTATCTCGCTAGCGGCTGATCCTGTTGAAGAGATCAAAGTTGGTTTTGATATTCTTAAATCTTTGCGCATTCGTTCGCGTGGCATCAACTTCATTGCGTGTCCGAGCTGTTCTCGTCAAGAGTTCGATGTTATTAACACTGTTAATGCCCTTGAAGAGCGCTTAGAAGACGTGATCACTCCAATGGATGTGTCAATCATCGGTTGTGTGGTTAACGGCCCAGGTGAAGCTGAAGTGTCTCATTTAGGTCTTGCAGGTAGTGCACGCAAGAGTGCTTTCTACGAAGACGGTAAGCGTCAGAAAGAGCGATTCGACAACGATGACCTTGTCGACAAACTTGAAGCTAAGATTCGTGCAAAAGCATCAGTGCTTGATCAAGCAAATCGCATTGATGTAGAAAACTTAGAAGATTAATACAACGCGATGGGGTGTGATTGTCTATTCGCACTAACACCTGGTCGTGAGAAATTACGGAATAAATACTGTGGCTAAAAATATCCAAGCAATTCGAGGCATGAACGACTGCCTTCCAACTCAATCACCACTGTGGCAGAAAGTAGAAAGCGCAGTTAAAAACGTGGTGAGTGCATACGGTTACAACGAAGTACGTATGCCTATTGTTGAAGAAACAAATCTATTTAGCCGTGCAGTTGGTGAAGAAACTGACGTTGTTTCTAAAGAGATGTACACCTTTGATGACCGCAATGGCGATAGCCTAACGCTGCGTCCTGAAGGCACAGCTGGTTGTGTACGTTCATGTATTCAAAATAGCCTTATTAACCGCGATGAACAGCGCCTGTGGTATATGGGTCCAATGTTCCGTCACGAGCGTCCTCAAAAAGGTCGTTACCGTCAATTCCACCAATGTGGTGTTGAGGTGTTTGGCCTAGACGGTCCAGACGTTGACGCAGAACTTATCATGATGACAGCACGTCTATGGCGTGAGCTAGGTATCGATAAGCACGTTCGCCTAGAGCTAAACTCAATCGGTTCTCAAGAAGATCGCGTAAGCTACCGCACTGCGTTAGTGGCTTTCCTTGAGCAACACATTGATGTGCTAGATGAAGACTGTAAACGTCGCATGCACACTAACCCTCTACGTGTACTTGATACTAAGAACCCTGATGTTCAAGCTATCTTAGGTGACGCACCTCGACTATCTGAATATCTAGGTGAAGAATCGAAGCAACATTTTGCTGGTTTATGTGAACTTCTTGACGCTGTTGGTATCGAATACCAAGTTAATGAGCGTCTAGTTCGTGGCCTAGATTACTACAACCGCACCGTATTTGAGTGGATCACTGATAGTCTTGGTGCTCAAGGTACAGTATGTGGCGGCGGCCGTTACGATGGTCTTGTTGAGCAACTAGGCGGCAAAGCAACCAATGCAGTTGGCTTCGCAATGGGTCTAGAGCGTCTGGTTCTGATGATGGAAACGCTAGAGCTAACAGAAGTTCGCCGTAGCGTTGATGTATACGTAGTTGCTGCTGGCGAAGGTACTATGATCGCGGGCATGCAGTTAGCGAATCAATTACGCGATACCGTTGAAGGCGTACGCGTAATGAACCACTTCGGTGGTGGTAACTTTAAGAAGCAATTCAAGCGTGCTGACAAAGTAGGTGCTGTTGTAGCACTGGTACTTGGTGAGAACGAAGTTGCTGACAATACAGTTGTGCTAAAAGATCTGGTTGGCGGCGAGCAAGAAACCGTGTCTCAAACGGAAGTTGCAGAGAAAGTTGCTGCGCTAATCTAATTAGCCATTGAGCAAACGCTCATAATGAATACTAACGTCAGCACTATGCTGGCGTTTAAAGAATTAAAGAGGACAGGAAGTGGAACTTTACGATAGCGAAGAGCAACAAGTTGAAGCCATTAAAGATTGGTGGAAAGAGAACGGTAAAGCCGTAATCTTTGGTGCGGTTATTGGTTTAGGTGGTCTATTTGGCTGGCGCTATTACCAAGATTCAGTCGTTGAAGCGCGTGAAGCTGCTTCAGAAAGCTACACCTCTGTAATTTCAGCTCTTGATGCTAAGGGCGTTGATGCTCAATCTGATATTCAAGCTTTCATCGACGCAAACAAAGATGCTGAGTACTCAGTACTTGCTGCTATGCAATTAGCAAAAGTACAAGTACAAGCGGGTGAGCTAGCAGCTGCACTTGAACAGCTAGAGTGGGCAAAATCGGCAACTAAGGACGCGGCACTTGCGCCACTACTTACTTACCGTGTTGCACGTATTAAAGCTGAGCAAGGTGAATTTGACGCAGCACTGGCTGATCTTGCTGCTATGACAGATGAATCTTGGAAAGGCCGTGTTGCCGAACTGCGTGGTGATATCTCACTTCGTAAAGGCGACACTGACGCAGCATACAGTGCTTACACAGAAGCACAGCAAGCTGTTGACGCTAGCCAAACGCTTCAAATCAAACTTGACGACCTAGCTAAATAAGGCGCTTTGAATGAAGAAGATGTTTCCAAAAGCGGCGTTGTGTGCGATTGCTCTTGGCCTACTAGCTGGCTGTGCAGGTGAAGAAGACACCGTAATCATGGCTCCAGTACCAACGGTAAACAGCGAGTTCACTCCTAGTCAGGAATGGTCTACGTCGGTTGGTGATGGTGTTGGTCACTACTTTTCAAAACTATCGCCAGAATTGGCTTACGACAAAGTGTTTGTTGCGAGCCGTGAAGGTATGGTTAAAGCGCTTGACCCTGAAACAGGTAAAGAGCTGTGGAAAGTCGATCTTGAGAAAGACGTACTGGCTCGTTTATCGGGTGGTTTAACGGCGGCTTACGGCAAAGTATTTGTTGGTTCTGAAAATGGCGAAGTGATCGCGATGGATGAATCAACCGGTGAAGAGCTGTGGCGTGTATCAGTGAATGGCGAGGTGCTTGCATCCCCTGCAACTGATAGCAACATGGTTATTGTTCATACCAGTCGCGGTATGTTGATCGCGTTAGATCAAGTAAGCGGCGAACAAAAATGGACCATCAGTACTGAAGTACCAAGCCTAACACTTCGTGGCGATAGCTCGCCTGTTGCGGTTTCTGGCGGTGTATTCTGGGGAACTGCAAATGGTCGTCTAGCTGCAGCTATCGTTGACCGTGGTCAGCTTATTTGGCAACAGCCAGTAGGTACGCCAAAAGGCGCAACGGAAATCGATCGTTTGGTTGATGTTGATGCATCTCCAATTGTTCTTGGTGGAACCCTGTATACTGTAGGTATCAACGGTCAGCTGATTGCAATCGATCTTCGTTCTGGTAAGCCAATTTGGAAACGTAACTATTCGTCAGCGATTGATTTAGCAAGTGATGGCAGCCGTTTGTTCGTTGTTACCGACAAAGACCATGTGGTTGCAGTTGATGCTCGTAGTGGTACTGAACTTTGGAGCACTCCATTGTTAGAAAACCGCTTACTGACAGCTCCTGCTATTATTAATGGGTATGTAGTCGTGGGTGATACAGAAGGTTATCTGCACTGGTTAGATCGTTCATCGGGTGAGTTTGTTGCTCAACAGCTTGTCGATGATAGCGGCTTTGCGGTTGCACCAATTGAACTGCCTGAAGGCTACTTAGTGACGACTCGCAATGGCGATGTAAAGAAACTAACGATTAGCCAATAAAAGCGTGATATAATTCACAGTCGGCTCCTGGTTGGTAACAGCCAGGAGCCGTTTTGTTGTTAAAAATTAATAAACCGTGTGGTTATAGGTAAGAGTTTAAACTTGCGAACAAGTGCTTACCTATAACTACATTTAGAGAAGAAATTGTAGAGGTTGTTATGGTACCTGTTGTTGCTCTAGTAGGGCGTCCGAACGTAGGTAAATCTACGTTATTTAACCGATTGACTCGAACTCGTGATGCATTGGTTGCGGATTTCCCTGGCTTAACGCGTGACCGTAAATACGGTCATGCTCATTTTAGCGAGCATGACTTTATTGTTATTGACACTGGCGGTATCGACGGTACTGAAGAAGGTGTTGAAACTAAAATGGCTGAACAGTCGCTAGCGGCGATTGATGAAGCTGATGTCGTTCTATTTATGGTAGATGGCCGTGCGGGTCTAACACCTTCAGACGTGGCGATTGCTAAGCACCTACGTCAACTAGAAAAGCCTTCAATGCTAGTAGTAAACAAGGTTGATGGTATCGACCCTGATGCTGCAAGTGCTGACTTCTGGCAACTAGGTGTAGAAGACATGTACCAAATCGCTGCGGCGCACGGTCGTGGTGTTACAGCACTTATTGACCTTGCTCTTAACCCATTCGCAGAAGCGCTAAAAGCTGAGAATGGCGAAGTAAGCGATTTGACTGAGTTTGAAGACGAAGAAGAAGAGCAGGTTGAATTTACAGAAGAAGAAGCTGAAGCAGAATTCAAGCGCCTTCAAGATCAACCGATCAAGCTAGCGATCATTGGCCGTCCTAACGTAGGTAAATCAACGCTAACTAACCGTATTCTTGGTGAAGAGCGTGTGGTTGTTTACGATATGCCAGGCACAACTCGTGACTCTATCTACATCCCAATGCAACGTGATGAGCGTGAATACGTTTTAATCGATACTGCGGGTGTTCGTCGTCGTAAAAACATCAACGAAACGGTAGAAAAGTTCTCAGTGGTTAAAACACTGAAAGCGATTGAAGATGCTAACGTTGTATTGCTGCTTATCGATGCTCGCGAAAACATCTCTGATCAAGATCTAAGCTTGTTAGGCTTTGCGTTGAACGCTGGTCGTTCAATTGTTATTGCTGTAAACAAGTGGGATGGCCTAGATAATGACGTTAAAGAACGCGTTAAGAAAGAGCTAGATCGTCGCTTAGGCTTTGTTGATTTCGCACGTATTCACTTTATCTCTGCACTTCACGGTACAGGTGTTGGTCACTTATTTGAGTCTGTACAAGAAGCTTACAAGTCAGCGACGACTCGTGTTGGTACTTCTGTTCTAACTCGTATCATGAAAATGGCAACTGATGATCACCAACCGCCTATGGTTCGTGGCCGTCGTGTGAAACTGAAATACGCGCACGCTGGTGGCTATAACCCACCGATTATCGTTATCCACGGTAACCAAGTACGTAACTTGCCAGATTCATACAAACGATTCTTGATGAACTACTACCGCCGTTCACTAGAGATTATGGGTACACCAATTCGCATTCAATTCCAGAACAGCGAGAACCCATTTGAAGCTAAGACTAACAAGCTGACAATCTCTCAAGAGCGTAAACGTAAGCGTATGATGAGCATGGTTAAAGGCCGTAAATAGTCCTTTCCAATAGATTTGATACCCGAGCCTGTCTCGGGTATTTTTTTAAGCAAAATTCACGTTAATCCACAACGGCACATTTTTGTTTCGCTGTGGCTTAACGAATCAGACTAGATTCCAAAAGAAGAACGATATGACCACTAGCGATTTGATTACACAAGCTCAAGCAATCACGCCAACCATTACTCAATTCTGTCATCAAGCGTGGCAACTGACGGCGAAAGCGTTGTATGTAGAAAGTGACAGCAGTAAAACCTACCTGATCAATGATGTGACGCCTTTTCACCCTGTAAGTCATATTTGGCCTGATCACCCGGCAGACCAAGGGTTTGTGACTGTTGGTGACGTTCAATATTCAGTGGAAGACTGTCTTGTTGGTGCAATAGAACAATCTACTGGCAAGCTTCATATCGCAGCAGATATTCCTGTTAAGCGTGATGCGGAAGGCTGGGCGTTTGTGGTTGTCCACCAGCTACCCGCATCTGCTTCTATGATTAATGTTAACGACGAAGTGGTGTTGTCGGTAGATAAAGAGTATCAAGCAAGCTTGAGTCGTGGTCACAGTGCGGGGCACATTGCTTTCTTAGCGTTGAATAAAGTATTGGCTGAGAGCTACTGGCGTAAAGATGCCGACAGAAAAGATCCGCTCGGAAGTTACGACTTTAATAGCTACGCACAAGTGACCAGCTTTGTGACTCCTGAGCTATGTACTGATAAGTATCGTTTGGGTAAAACTCTGAAGAAGCGCGGCTTGAACGTTGCAGACATGCTTGCAAACCTTGAAGGTATCGAAGCCGACATTAACCAGATGATTTCAGGTTGGCTCACACAGTCGACTCCAGTCGCGATGAGACTAGAAGGTGAGGCACTCACTGACTCTCGTTACTGGGAATGGCAACTGGATGCTGAGACGTTGGTGTCGATTCCGTGTGGTGGTACTCACATAGAGAACACCTCAGAGCTTAATGCATTATCGGTTAAATTAACCCAGCTAGATGACCAACACATTGAAATGCTGACGCATGTAATTCGATGATTTAGGTTACAGATCGAAATAACTTGTGCTGTTTATTTTGTTTTTGGATGTCATTTTTAATATAAATGACTATTTAAAATTGAAATGCAGCACATGTAACTTATGCTTTCGGTGTGTGGTGATATAAATATTCTTTTTGGGGTAGATCGCTGATCAAAATAGATAAAGCGAAAGATCAACCTATGATCTTCGATTGTGTGTGGTACTAATTTAGTGTGTTATTATTAACCAATAACAAGCTTGCATAAGAACAAGCTGTACCCGATTACACAATTGAAAGCCTTAGTGAATGGAACAACAATTTTTATTAGAAGGCCATCGAGCCGTTAATAGTTTGCTGCGGAAGCTTGCTCTTGGGATGGATCGCAAAGATTTAAATCACAAGATTATTCAGCTTACCGAGCAGCTTTTTGGGCAGCGTATGGCTTCAATCTTGCTGCTCAACTCAGAATCTAAAACTCTACACCTTGAATATGCCCCTAACCTGCCTGATTTTTACAATCAACAGATAGAAGGGGTGGGAATTGGTGCTGGGATTGGTTCCTGTGGTGAGGCCGCTGCGCTTAAGAAAGCAGTGATGGTCTCCAATATAAATGCACACCCAAACTGGGCACCTTTCTTAGTGTTAACCAACAAAGCTAACTTGCATGCTTGTTGGTCGGTGCCAATTATCTCATCGCGCGGTAATGTATTAGGTACCTTTGCCATTTATAGCCAGTACATCTCAGAGCCACATGAATTTGAGCTCGAGATCTTGGAACTATTGGCTTCCCTATATTCGGTAGCACTAGAAAAGTTTGAGTTGGAGAATCAGCTTAACTTTTTCGCCAATCGTGATTCTCTTACCCATTGCTTGAATCGTCGGGCACTGTTCAATGAAGCCGAAAAAGTATTGGCTAAACGATGTTTTGCACAGAAGGTGATGGCGTGTCTGTTTGTCGATGTCGATAAATTCAAATTAATTAATGACACCTACGGTCACAGCTTTGGTGATGATGTGCTATTGGCGGTTGCTAGAGTGCTTGATGATGCTACTACGGCGTGTGCCAAGATAGGCCGTTATGGTGGTGATGAGTTTGTGGTGTTCTCTTGTTTTGATGATCAAGAAAGCGTTGTTAACTTTTACCACAGCTTAGAGAAAGCACTACAGCAAGCGCTTTACATTAATGATGTGCAGTTCTCAGTGAGTGTTGGCCTTGCTTGTGAAAAAGATCCTCAAGGATTAGACCAGTTGATCGCACAAGCTGATAAGAACATGTATCAAATCAAGCAAGCTAAGTCTCAGCAGTAGTAGATTGTCGAAATAGTAGTGAATTAGGAAATGCTAATGAGTGAAAATATCTGCCCTAAGTGTCAGTCAGAGCTAGCTTGGGATGGCAAGTATCACTGTGAAAGTTGTCAGGCTCACTTTACTAAAGTTGGGTTTTGCCCTGAGTGCAGCAGCCAACTTGAGAAGCTTCAAGCCTGTGGTGCCGCGAGCTATTTTTGTAATGCTGACTGTAACGAGCTTAAGTCTAAATCGAGAGTAAAGTTCGAGTTCCAAGCTGCGGACTAACTTGAGAGCGATAACAGTAAGTATCGTAACCATAGCTTTCATTAAGAGGCCCAATACCTATATATTGGGCCTTTTTTGTGCTCACTCTGGGGTTATGTATCATCTTGGGTCATTCTTATTGTCACTGCACCAGTATGAAACATAGTGACATGGTTGCTATGCACGCTATTGGTGTGGTCTGTTTTTAAATCCATTTAATACAATCACTTATGTTTTTAATGGTTACTTATTGAGTTTGGCACTCTTCTTGTAACTCTGTAATTGAATAACAAAAATACAATTATGGAGTACTATCATGAACAAGGTGTTCAATTTATCGCTAGCTGCACTGTGTACAACACTTTCATTTTCTTCTGTATCAGTGTTTGCGGCTGACGAGACCATAAAGGTCGGCGTCCTACATTCACTATCTGGCACCATGGCGATCAGTGAAACCACACTGAAAGATACCGTGTTAATGCTCATCGAAGAGCAGAACAAAAAGGGCGGCTTGCTAGGTAAAAAGCTTGAGCCTGTAGTCGTTGACCCTGCGTCAAACTGGCCTCTATTTGCTGAAAAAGCGCGTGAGCTTATCGAGAAAGAGAAGGTCGACGTGGTTTTCGGTGGTTGGACATCGGTATCTCGTAAATCCATGCTGCCGGTATTCGAAGAGCTCAACAGCATCCTTTTCTACCCAGTTCAGTATGAAGGTGAAGAGTCTTCTAAAAACGTTTTCTACACGGGCGCAGCGCCAAACCAACAAGCGATTCCTGCCGTGGATTACTTAATGGAAGAGCTGGAAGTTGAGCGTTGGGTACTAGCAGGTACCGATTACGTTTACCCACGTACGACCAATAAGATCCTTGAAGCCTACCTAAAAGATAAAGGTGTCGCAGAAGAAGACATCATGATCAACTACACGCCATTTGGTCACTCTGACTGGCAATCTATTGTTTCAGACATCAAAAAATTCGGTGAAGCAGGTAAGAAAACCGCAGTGGTTTCTACTGTGAACGGCGATGCGAACGTCCCTTTCTACAAAGAGCTTGGCGCTCAGGGCATTTCATCTGAAGACATCCCAGTTATTGCATTCTCTGTTGGTGAAGAAGAATTGTCAGGTATGGATACTGAACCACTGGTTGGTCACCTAGCGGCTTGGAACTACTTCATGAGCGTTGATACCGAAGCCAATGAAGAGTTCGTTGAAACGTGGCAGTCATTCATCAAGAGTGAAAAGCGTGTCACCAACGACCCAATGGAAGCGCACTATGTTGGCTTCAACATGTGGGCGCAAGCGGTAACCAACGCAGGCACAACCGATCCTGAATCTGTACAAGATGCCTTGATTGGCGTGTCTGTTCCTAACCTTTCTGGCGGCTACTCTACCATGCTGCCAAACCACCACATCACCAAACCCGTCCTGATCGGTGAAATCCAAGACGATGGTCAATTCGATATCGTTTGGGAAACCACAGGCCTTGTTGCGGGTGATGCTTGGTCTAGTTACTTACCTGAATCAGCGAAGCTGTTCTCTAGTTGGTCTAAGCCATTCTCATGTGGTGCGTTTAACGTCGAAACCAAGAAGTGTTCTGGCGGTAACTAGAGCGTTAATTTAGGAATATTGAGCCTTCTTGTTTGGGAAGATCGCCTTTGTTTAAGAGGTGAAGTAAGCGGAAGGCTCATCGTTTCAACTAACAATAATTCTCCACATGTCCACCGAGTAAAAATAACAATATCTAGCTAGGTGGATTAAGGAAGCAGGGATGAAAAACGTATTGAACGTATTTAAGGCGCTATTGCTTATGGCAGTCAGTGCTCAGTTGGCTTTTGCTGGAATAACGGATGAAGCTAGCTTTACCAAGGCGCTAGTTGGTAAGAAAACATCGGATAAAGAATTGGCTATCGATTGGGTCATTGAGGCACAAACTGAAGACGTGTCGAAACCTATTTTGGATGGCTGGTTAAACGGAAATCTCTATTACTTTAATGACAAACAGAGCGAGCAATATAAACAGCTCTACCTGATTCAAAGCATTAAAACAGCAACCTCGGCTCAGTCGGTGTGGGATGAGTCAAGCCTCAGTATCGAGAATGCTAGGCAGTTTAAGAAGGTTCGCGTGAACAACAAGCTTCGCGGGATCTTGCGTGGGGAAATTGCCTCGATTGGACTGAACAGCAGTAACCCAGATACACGTTATAAAGCGGTTCTGGATCTGCTCGGTACCAAAGATCCTGACATTATCGATCGTTTAGCTGTGCTGAGAACCAGTGAGTCAGAGGGCAAAGTCGCTGAGTTGATGGACTTGTCGTTAGCCATTTTCACCTCTCTTGATAAGAGCGCCACAATTGAAGCTCGTGTGGCTTCAATTGAACGAGTTGGCGACTTCAAACAATCCGTCGTGCTAAAGACGCTAAACCAGCTGCTCAACAGCGAACAAGCTCCAAAGGTCTTGGCTGCAACTGAACGTGCAATGGACGATTATCAACAGAGCCAAGCACTCTATTCGGGTGTTGAGACCGTGTTCTTTGGCTTGAGTTTGGGCTCTGTGTTGGTGTTGGCAGGCATAGGCTTGGCGATCACTTTTGGTGTGATGGGCGTAATCAACATGGCCCATGGCGAGCTGATCATGATTGGCGCTTACACCACCTATGTACTTCAGTTGCTAATGCCGAACCACATCGGTTTAGCGCTGATTCTATCTATTCCGGCTGCATTTATTGTGTCTGGTCTGGTCGGTATTGCGATTGAGCGCAGTGTGATTCGTCATCTCTACGGCCGTCCACTGGAAACCTTGCTCGCGACCTTCGGTATAAGCTTGATCTTGCAACAAGCCGTTCGCTCTATTTTCTCTCCACTTAACCGCTCAGTGAGCACGCCTGAATGGATGTCTGGCGCACTTCAATTGAACCCAATGTTATCTCTGACCTACAACCGACTTTATATCATCCTGTTCTGTGGTTTGGTGTTCATGGGCTTGTTGATGGTTCTGAAAAAGACACCACTAGGTTTACAGGTTCGTGCCGTTTCTCAAAACCGTGGTATGGCGCGTGCGATGGGTATTCGATCTGAACGAGTTGATGCGATGACCTTTGGTTTAGGTTCTGGCGTAGCGGGTGTCGCGGGTGTGGCACTGTCTCAGTTGACTAACGTTGGCCCGAATATGGGGCAAGCGTACATCATCGATTCTTTCATGGTGGTGGTGTTCGGCGGAGTCGGCAACTTGTGGGGAACACTCGTCGCAGGCTTAAGCCTTGGTTTATTCAATAAGATCTTAGAGCCCTGGGCTGGCGCAGTACTCGCTAAGATTTTAGTACTGGTTTTCATTATTCTATTTATTCAAAAACGCCCACGCGGATTGTTCCCGCAACGTGGTCGTGCGGCTGAAGGTTAAGGACAACATCATGCAGTCTAAATCATTTGTACTTTTGGCGATGCGTGGTGATAAAGGTGGCCAACTGACCATCCTTGCCATTCTTGCGGCCGTGATTCTTATTCCACTGGCTAACACCATGTTGCCAAGTGGACACCCACTTCATGTTGAGACCTTCACTATCTCACTAATGGGCAAATACTTGAGCTATGCGATGTTGGCTTTGGCGCTCGATCTGGTGTGGGGCTACCTCGGAATACTGAGCCTAGGCCACGGCGCTTTCTTTGCGCTTGGCGGTTATGCGATGGGCATGTACTTAATGCGTCAGATTGGTGACCGTGGGGTTTATGGTGATCCAATCCTACCTGACTTTATGGTGTTCCTTGATTGGTCAGTGTTGCCGTGGTTTTGGCAGGGCTTTGATCAGTTCTGGTTTGCTTGTCTGATGGTGGTGTTGGTGCCGGGCGCATTGGCTTATTTGTTCGGTTATCTGGCTTTTCGCTCTCGTGTGTCAGGGGTTTACCTCTCTATCATGACTCAGGCATTAACTTACGCATTGATGTTGGCGTTCTTCCGCAACGAGATGGGCTTTGGTGGTAACAACGGATTGACGGATTTCAAAGACATCGTCGGCCTGAGCTTGCAGAGTGATGCCGTTAAGATTGGCCTGTTTGTCGCGACGGGTATCTCGCTGATCCTAAGCTACATCGCGTGTCGAATGGTAGTGACCAGTCGATTAGGTCGTGTGGCACTGGCGATTCGTGATACCGAGTCTCGTACTCGTTTTATGGGGTACGACGTCGATGGTATCAAGTTATGGGTCTTCGTTTTGTCTGCAGTTATCGCGGGGATTGCGGGTGCTTTATATGTTCCTCAAGTCGGCATCATCAACCCGGGAGAGTTTGCGCCACTTAACTCGATTGAGATTGTGGTTTGGGTTGCATTGGGCGGTCGCGCCACTCTGTTTGGTGCCATTGTTGGTGCGTTGATCATCAACTACGCCAAGAGCTGGTTTACGGTTGAATTCCCAGAGGTATGGCTTTTCGCTCTAGGTGGTCTATTCGTTCTCTCGACCATGTACTTCCCACAAGGTGTGATTGGCTTTGTCAGTGAAAAGTGGCAACAGTTACGCAAGGCATCGAATTCAAAAGGCGAAGGACAAGGTAAGGATGATCAACATAAAGGCAAGGAGGTGATCGCATGACCACATTTAACAGCGTAAAGGAATCGGTTCAGGCGTTCACTCGTCGAGACGAAGTTTTTGATTACCTCAAACCCGATGTTCATCCCGCCATCGATACCCGTCACAACGTGTTGTTGTACGTGGAAGGCGTTAATAAAAGCTTCGATGGTTTCCAAGCGATAAACGACCTCAATCTTTATATCAAAGAGGGCGAACTGCGCTGCATCATCGGTCCGAATGGCGCAGGTAAAACCACCATGATGGACATCATTACAGGCAAGACTAAGCCCGATACTGGAGAAGTGTGGCTAGGTTCGAACATCAACTTATTGAAGATGAACGAAGCTGAAATTGCCAATGCAGGCGTTGGGCGTAAGTTCCAAAAACCGACCGTGATTGAGTGTTTAACTGTGTGGCAGAACCTTGAGTTAGCGATGGCCGGTGACCGTTCAGTGTGGGCGACGTTCACTGCTGTGATGTCTGGTGAGCAGAAAGACAAGCTGACCTCGGTACTTGAGTTGATTCACCTCAAAGACGAAGCGGCGAATTTGGCAGGTAACCTGTCTCACGGTCAGAAACAGTGGTTAGAGATAGGCATGTTATTGATGCAAAACCCTAGGCTATTGCTGGTGGATGAACCCGTTGCAGGGATGACTCACCAAGAGATGGACCGTACCTCTGAGTTACTCAATTCACTGGCAGGTAAGCACTCGGTTGTGGTAGTTGAACACGATATGGATTTCGTTCGTTCTATCGCAAGCCATGTCACCGTGCTTCATCAAGGTCATGTGTTGGCTGAAGGCACCATGGATCAAGTGCAGGCCCACCCTGAAGTTAAACAAGTTTATCTCGGAGAATAGGATGCTAGAGGTTAAATCAGTTAATCAATATTACGGTGAGAGCCACACGCTGTGGGATTTGGATATGCAGATCCCTGAAGGCAAGTGCACAGTGTTAATGGGACGAAACGGTGTCGGTAAAACGACGTTGCTGCAATGCATCATGGGGCTAGTTAAGGTCGAGAGCGGTGACATTTCGTTATCGGGTGAGTCTCTTCTTAAAACCGATGCCGAAGAGCGTGCTCGCCAAGGTATCGGTTATGTGCCGCAAGGTCGCCAGATCTTTCCGATGCTCACGGTTCAAGAAAACCTAGAAGTAGGCTTGCCGATTCGCGAAAAGGGCGACCGTAAGATCCCAGAGTTCATCTTCGATATATTCCCAGTGTTAAAAGAGATGCTGCATCGTCGCGGTGGTGATTTATCTGGTGGTCAGCAGCAGCAACTGGCGATTGGGCGTGCGCTGGTAGTTAATCCAAAACTGTTGATCTTGGATGAACCGACAGAAGGTATTCAGCCCAATATCGTGCAAGAGATTGGTGACATCATTCGTATGCTCAACGAGAAGATGGGACTCACCGTCCTGCTTGTTGAACAGAAGCTGCCATTTGCGAGAAAGGTCGGTGACCGATTTTGCATTCTCGACCGCGGTCGTCAGGTAGCAGAAGGTGAAATGAAAGGGCTCAATGAGTCTTTGATTAAGGAGTACCTAACCGTATGAGCTCTCTATATTCTTCGAGTGAAGCAATAAACACCTCTTTAGCGGGAGTGTTGTCTCTGAATGAGACCATCGAGCAAGATATCCGAGACGGTTGGCAAGCGAGTTTAAACCTCACCTTTGTCGACCGTGGTGATAAAACTGTTTTAAAGAATCGTCAGCAGTCTGGTCCGCTTGCGGTGCAACGCCCCTTGTATCCTGATGGGGAAACGTGTCACACCTACTTACTCCATCCCCCCGGCGGAGTGGTAGGTGGTGACACTCTCAATATTGAAGCGATCATCGAAAGCGGTGCGCATGCGTTGATCACCACACCCGGTGCGACCAAGTTTTACCGCTCAAACAACAAGTACGCCAAGCAGAAGCAGACCTTACGAGTGAAGAAATATGCTCGCTTGGAATGGATGCCGCAAGAGAACATCTTTTTCCCGAATGCACACGTTCGTTTAGACACTGAAATTCGCCTAGAAAAGGGAGCACAATTTTGGGGTTGGGAGATGCACTGTTTTGGACGTCCTGCACAGAATGAGGGATTCGAGCATGGTCACCTCGTTGGGAAAACAGAAATCTATCTTGATAATCAAAGGCTTCTGACTGAAGGTTTTAATTTTCACGGTGGCGATAAGTTAATGATAAATATGGGCTTACTTGATTATTCAATGATGGGAACCTTTTATATTACCTCAAATGAGAAGCAAGATTTAGAGTTGGTACAGAGCTTGCTCTTATCTATTACACAGCAAGCTTCACAGCAATCAGTTACATCAAAAACGTCGAGTGAACCCACATTAATATTGGGCGCGACTCAGATAGAAGGATTGATTGTGGTGCGAGCCTTGGGTAATTGGAGTGAAGACATCCTCCAGGCCTTTGGTCAGATATGGCAAGCAACTCGCTCTCATTTATGTGGTACGACTCCTGATTTACCAAGGATTTGGGCGACTTAGCGATTAGCCCTTTTTGTACCTAGGGTGACTTCCGACCCTAGGTACATTTTTTCAAGCTTGCTGTGATTGAATCCCACTTACTGCTCATGTGTTTTTGAGCACTAAGAAAACAACACTAACAGCGGGCGGCTAAATGGAATTAACACCAAGAGAAAAAGATAAGCTACTTATCTTCTGCGCAGGAATGCTGGCACAGCAGCGCAAACAAAAAGGCTTAAAACTCAACTATCCAGAATCTATTGCACTGATCAGCAGTGCCATTCTTGAAGGTGCCCGTGAGGGTAGAACAGTTTCAGAATTAATGGATTTTGGGCGCACACTGCTTACTGTCGATGACGTTATGGAGGGGATCCCTTCTATGATCCCTGATGTACAAGTCGAAGCCACTTTTCCTGATGGCACCAAGTTGGTGACCGTTCATGAACCTATCGTGTAGGGGGAAGTAATATGGCTGGTTCCACAAAAAAATACTCAGGATTCGTTCCCGGAAAAGTCGAAACCGCTCCCGGTGACATCACTCTCAATGAAGGCCGCGACACAACGTCCGTTAAGGTGCAAAACATTGGCGACCGTCCCGTGCAAATCGGCTCTCACTACCACTTCTATGAAGCAAACCCTTCGCTGATCTTTGACCGAGAAGCCACTAAAGGCTTTCGACTCAATATTCCTGCAGGTACTGCAACCCGCTTTGAGCCGGGTCAGTCGCGCAGCGTCGAGTTAGTGCGTTACGCCGGTAAGTTAGAGATCTATGGCTTCCAAGGAAAGGTGATGGGCAAGCTCTAAGCGCTCCCACGGAATAATGAAAATAACAAAGGATTGATCATGGCGAAGATATCCAAACATGCTTATGCCGAAATGTTTGGGCCTACAGTCGGTGACCGAGTGCGTCTTGCTGACACCGATTTATGGCTAGAAGTTGAAAAGGATTACACCGTATACGGTGATGAAGTGAAGTTTGGCGGCGGTAAAGTGATCCGTGATGGACAGGGACAAAGCCAACGTCCAAGCGCCGAAACACCTGACTTGGTGATCACCAATGCGATTGTGTTGGATTATTGGGGCATCGTAAAAGCCGATGTCGCCATCAAAGACGGCCGAGTTCAAGCTTTAGGCAAAGCAGGTAACCCAGACGTTCAGCCGGGCGTCGATATAGTAATTGGCCCGGGCACGGAAATTTTGGCAGGTGAAGGCTCGATTCTCACCGCGGGTGGTATCGACTCACATATTCACTTTATCTGCCCGCAACAGATTGAAGAAGCCTTAGCATCTGGTGTTACGACCATGATAGGCGGTGGTACGGGGCCAAACACAGGGACTAACGCGACGACATGTACACCGGGTCCATGGAACATGCACCGCATGCTGGAATCGCTCGATCAATTCCCAATGAACTTTGGTTTGTTAGGCAAAGGCAATGCCAGCCAGCCAGAAGCTCTACGCGAACAAGTAGCGGCAGGTGCAGTGGGTTTGAAGTTGCACGAAGACTGGGGAACAACCCCTGCTTCAATCGATACCTGCTTAAGTGTTGCTGACGAGATGGACGTACAAGTTGCGATTCATACCGACACTCTGAATGAATCTGGTTTTGTTGAATCGACACTTGGCGCAATCGGTGATCGCGTGATTCATACCTATCACACCGAAGGTGCGGGTGGTGGTCATGCTCCCGATATTATTCGCGCTGCAGGTGAGCCGAACGTTCTGCCTTCCTCAACTAACCCGACACGTCCTTACACTATCAATACCGTCGATGAGCATTTGGATATGTTGATGGTGTGTCATCACCTTTCACCATCGATTGCTGAAGATGTCGCGTTCGCCGAATCGCGTATTCGCCGTGAAACCATTGCCGCAGAAGACATTCTTCATGACTTAGGCGCGTTCTCGATGATCGCTTCGGATTCACAAGCTATGGGGCGAGTGGGTGAAGTAATAACTCGAACTTGGCAAACCGCGCACAAGATGAAAGTTCAGCGCGGCAGCCTAAAAGAAGATTCAGACTACAGCGATAACTTCCGATTAAGGCGATATGTCGCTAAGTACACTATCAACCCAGCGATCACTCATGGTATGTCTCATGAAATCGGTTCTATCGAAGCAGGGAAATTAGCAGACTTAGTGTTGTGGAAGCCCGCTTTCTTTGGTGTGAAACCGAGTGTGATTTTGAAAGGCGGCATGATCGCCATGGCGCCGATGGGTGACCCAAACGCTTCAATCCCAACCCCTCAGCCAGTTCACTATCGCTCTATGTTTGGTAGCTATGGTAAGGCGTGTCAGAACACATCGATGCTGTTTGTTTCGAAAGAAGCCAAAGCACAGAACATTGATAAGCAGTTGGGACTGAAGAGCCTGATTGGTGTTGTGAGCAACTGCCGAAACATCAGTAAGGCTGACATGAAGCTGAACGACTGGATGCCAAAAATAGAGGTCGACTCTCAGACTTATCAAGTGCGCGCTGATGGTGAACTGCTGACGTGTGAACCTGCTGAAGAGCTGCCAATGGCTCAAAGATATTTTCTATTTTAATAACTCGGCTGAAGCTCGTATTTTAGCTCTTGGCTGAGGGCTCTTATTTTGAACGTTATAAATCTCACAAGGAGATTGAGGTAATAGCATGATTGAACTGACTCAACTGAATACTCAAATACAAAATGCACCGGACGGCTATTTAAGCCTGCCTATCGATAGCCGCATTAAAAGTCGCCTTAAGGTGATGCTCGATGATGGGCGAAATGCTGGATTGTTTCTACCACGCGGTCATATCTTGCGTGGCGGAGAGCAATTAACTAGTGAGTGTGGCTTAACTGTCGAAGTAAAAGCGGCGCCGGAAACCGTGTCGACCGTTTACTGTGAAGACTCGCATCTGCTAACTCGTGTTGCTTACCACCTTGGTAACCGACATGTTCCGCTTCAAGTAGAAGCGGGCTGGGTGCGTTATCAACACGACCATGTTTTGGATGAAATGGTTGAAGGTTTGGGCGCGACAGTGACGACCGAAAAACAACCGTTTGAACCTGAAGGTGGCGCTTATGGCGGTCGCTCAGGTGGACATCATCACCATCATTAATCGAGTCATTGATGACTCACTAAACGATTTATATAACAACGATATTAATAACTATAAACGCAAGGAACTCGCGATGAACTTTAAAACAGCTGCAGGCTTATGTACTTTCACACTGGCTTCTCTAACAACATCGACATTGGCTTTGGCTCACCCGGGACATGGTTCGCATTCGGTTCATGAGTCTCACTCATTTATGTCTGGCCTAACTCACCCGGTAACAGGTATGGATCACCTGATCATGCTGATCGCTTTCGGTCTGTTAATTGGCGCACTGTCGTTTTCAACCAAGATAAAAGCCGCGTTGATTGGCGGTGGATTGGCTTCACTAGTCGTTGGGCTTATCGCAGGCCAAGCCTTAGGTTTCTCTGTGATTGTTGAACCAGCAATCATCGCTTCTCTGTTCGTCGTCAGTTTATGTCTATGGCACGTATTCTCACCATCAACCAAGCGTGTAAACAGCGTATTAGTCGCTTCCATTGCGATGTTGTTTTTTCATGGTTACGCACACGGCGTTGAAGCTGCGAGCAACCTAACTCAATTTGCAACAGGTATGAGCATCACTGCTTTGGCATTAATGGTTGTCGGTACGTTTGTTGGGCGCGCAGTTTACTCTAAATGGTTGTCAGTCGGTGTTGCTTCAGCAAGCGCAGTATTACTGTTAGGCGCGTAAGCTCTCGAACTTTTCGAATTTAGAAGACAGAGAGCAGAGTATGAGCACAACAGAAAATGTCGCGATTTATCGTCTGTTCCAATTGATCAGTCCCTCTTTGCCGATTGGTGGTTTCACTTATTCGCAAGGGCTAGAGCTAGCGGTTGAGGCGGGGTGGGTGACCAATCGCGATAGCATGGAGCAGTGGCTTAATACCATCGTCAGTTCCAGTGTCGCGACCTTGGAATTACCTATCTTAGAGCGTCTTTACCATGCTCTAGAAAAAGGTGAACTCGATGAGATTGAGCACTGGTGTAACTACTTGTACTCAAGCCGTGAAACCAGTGAATTGCGAGCAGAAGAAAAGCAGCGCGGGCATGCATTGAATGCCTTGTTGAAGCGCTTAGATATCGATATTTCGCTGGTGGACTCTGTTGATAGTCACCCAAACCAGCTGTTAGGAATGTGCATCGCGGCTCAACATTGGGATATCGATTTAGAAAGCCTTAAGCAGGGTTATCTATGGAGCTGGCTTGAGAATATCGTTACGGCAGGAGTCAAACTGGTGCCTTTAGGCCAAACCGATGGGCAGTTGGCGCTGATTAATATCACTAACACCTTTCCTGAGGTGATTGAGAAAGCACGCATGATAGAAGATTGGATGATAGGTAGCTTTTCGCCTTCGATGGCATTAGCGAGTTCACTGCACGAAACACAATACACACGACTATTTCGTTCGTAGCGATCAGCGCTAACGAGGTAGCAAGAAAAGAATATAAGGAAGTAGATTATGGAAAGTTATAAGCAACCACTTCGAATTGGTATTGGTGGCCCTGTGGGGTCTGGTAAAACCGCACTGTTGGAAGTGCTGTGTAAGGCAATTCGCGACAAGCTAAACATTGCCGTAGTAACCAACGACATTTACACCCAAGAAGATGCAAAGATACTGACACGAGCTGAAGCTCTCGAACCTGACCGTATTATCGGTGTGGAAACAGGCGGTTGTCCGCACACTGCGATCCGTGAAGATGCGTCGATGAACCTCGCGGCAGTCGAAGAGCTGGCTAAGCTACATAAGAACCTTGATGTGGTGTTTGTAGAGAGTGGTGGTGATAACTTGAGTGCGACGTTCAGTCCTGAGTTAGCCGACCTTACTATCTACGTGATTGATGTAGCGGAAGGGGAAAAGATCCCACGTAAAGGTGGTCCGGGTATCACACGTTCTGATCTGTTGGTTATCAACAAGATCGATTTGGCACCGTATGTTGGTGCGTCACTTGAAGTCATGGAGCAAGACACACAACGTATGCGTCCAACCAAGCCTTACGTGTTCACCAACCTCAAAGAGAGCCAAGGGTTAGATTTCATCATCAACTTTATCGTGACCGAAGGGATGCTAACCATGAAAGAGCCTTCTACTACTGAGTAGGGTTGGAATCATTGAGTTTTTAAGCCGTTAGATACTAAAAAGCCCTGTCGATTATTGATAGGGCTTTCTGGTTTCAAACGTTCGAGTCGAACTTAAAGCTCGCTCTTAGTCACTCTTGTGGTCACTTGCGACTCAATCACACCGTCTTCAACTTGAGTGGTGATCACTTCACCTACTTCTACGTCATTAATCGATGACACGGTCTTGCTCGATGCTGAATGAGTAATGCTGTAGCCACGCTTTAGGGTTGCCAGCGGACTTACGGTTTCTAACTTCTCTGCGGCCATAGCGAGCTGGTGGCGAGTCGTTAGTAACGTCTTATCCATCGCATCTAATAGCTTTTGCTCTGAACGTTGTAGATGCAGCTTCTGTTCGCCAAGGCGCTTAACAGGTGAGCTCAATTGAAGCTGGTGCTGTTTACGTTCCACACGTTGTGCATGCTGTTTTAGGTATTGAGTCATACCACGACGCAAACGCATGTCTAGGTCATCAAGTTGCTGGCTCTGCTTTTGCAGTTGGTAGCTAGGATGCTGCTTCTCTAAGCGGTATTTCAAGGTTTGAGTGGATTGCGCTTGTTTGATTAACACGTGACGAATAGCACTGACTAAGCGAGCACGTTTAGAAGCAAAAGCTTGTTCTTTATGGCTGTTGTCGCGGCTAACTAATTCAGCAGCTGCAGATGGTGTTGGAGCTCGCATATCAGAAACGAAATCGGCGATAGTTACGTCAACTTCGTGGCCTACGGCGCTGATAATCGGGATTTGGCTTGCTGCGATTGTGCGAGCTACGAGCTCGTTATTGAAGCACCATAGGTCTTCTAAAGAGCCGCCGCCACGACCCACAATCAACACATCACACTCATTACGTTCGTTAGCTCGTCCAATTGCTTGTGCAATCTGAATAGCTGCCTCTTCGCCTTGAACCATGGTTGGGTAAACCACCACTGGCAGCGAAGGATCACGCCTCTTCAAGACATCAAGGATATCAAATAGCGCTGCACCGGTTTTCGATGTGATAACGCCAACACGCTTTGGATGCTCAGGAAGCGGTTGTTTACTGGATTGAGCAAATAGCCCTTCTGCAGCGAGGTTCATCTTCAGCTTTTCAAACTCTTGCTGAAGCTTACCATCACCCTCTGGCTGCATGCTTTCGATGATTAGTTGATAGTCACCGCGTGGCTCATAAAGAGACAAACGTGCTTTGACTAAAACTTGATTGCCGTTCTGAGGCTTAAAGGTGACTCGGCGGTTATTGCCACGAAACATAGCGCACTTAACTTGAGCGCGAGAGTCTTTAAGCGTGAGGTACCAGTGACCAGAGACAGGTGCAGAGAAGTTTGAGATTTCACCAACGAGCCACACTATTCCCATTTCGTTTTCTAATAGGAGACGAACCTCTGAGTTGAGGCGAGAAACAGTAAAGATGTTTGGATTAGTCATAGAAGCACTATCTTTCCTTGAAGGAAGGTCTTTCTTGGAATCTCACAGGGCGTGAGTATGGAAGATAGCGGCAATATAATACATAGCAAGGGGGTAAATGCAAATTAAAAATACAAAAATGTGTAGCCAAGCGATTTCGCCGTGCGTATAATCCGTCTGCAATATCAAATCCAAATCACTTTATTATGCGAAACGATAAAGTTGGGTTTACTCCTTTTAACACCTTTGTTGTGAGATATTGCAAATGCTACGAATCGCAAAAGAAGCTTTAACTTTTGATGACGTTTTACTCGTCCCAGCACACTCAACCGTTCTTCCGAACACAGCTGATCTTCGCACTCAGTTAACGAAAAACATTTCTTTAAACATCCCAATGATCTCTGCATCTATGGATACTGTTACGGAAGCACGCCTAGCAATTGCCCTTGCGCAAGAAGGTGGTATTGGCTTTATTCATAAGAATATGTCAATCGAGCAGCAAGCTGAAATGGTTCGCCAGGTTAAAATTTACGAAGCTGGTGTGGTTTCTCACCCAGTAACTGTAAGCCCTGACGCGACAATCGCTGATGTTGTAGCCCTTACTCAAAAACACGGCTTTGCCGGTTTCCCTGTTGTTACAGAAACAAACGAATTGGTTGGTATCATTACTGGCCGTGACGTTCGCTTTGTTACTGACCTTTCTAAGAAAGTTGATGTAGTAATGACACCTAAAGCTCGCCTTGCTTCTGTTAAAGAAGGTGCAACTCGTGAAGAAGTTCAAGAGAAAATGCACGAAGCGCGTGTTGAAAAAGTTCTTGTTGTAAATGATGACTTCCAACTGACTGGAATGATCACTGCAAAAGATTTCCACAAAGCAGAACGTAAACCAAACGCTTGTAAAGATGAGCGCGGCAGCCTACGTGTAGGTGCAGCTGTTGGTGCTGGTGCTGGTAACGAAGAGCGCGTTGCTGCTTTAGTTGAAGCTGGCGTAGACGTTCTACTTATCGACTCTTCACACGGTCACTCTGAAGGCGTACTTAACCGTATCCGCGAAACTCGCGCTGCATACCCAGATCTACAAATCATCGGTGGTAACGTAGCAACTGGCGCTGGCGCTCGTGCTCTTATCGAAGCGGGTGTTAGTGCGGTTAAAGTTGGTATCGGCCCTGGTTCAATCTGTACGACTCGTATTGTTACGGGTGTTGGTGTTCCTCAGGTAACAGCAATCGCAGACGCAGCTGAAGTTGCAAACGAATACGATATTCCAGTAATCGCAGATGGCGGCATCCGTTTCTCTGGCGATATCTGTAAAGCTATCGTTGCTGGCGCATCTTGTGTGATGGTTGGCTCAATGTTCGCTGGTACTGAAGAAGCACCGGGTGAAGTTATCCTTTACAACGGTCGTTCTTACAAGTCTTACCGTGGTATGGGTTCTCTTGGCGCTATGTCTCAAGGTTCTTCTGACCGTTACTTCCAATCTGACAATGCTGCAGACAAGCTTGTTCCAGAAGGTATTGAAGGTCGTATCGCATACAAAGGTCGTCTAAAAGAGATCGTTCACCAACAGATGGGCGGTCTACGCTCAAGCATGGGCCTAACCGGTTCTGCAACTGTTGAAGACATGCGTACTAAAGCTGAGTTTGTTCGTATCTCTGGTGCGGGCATGAAAGAATCTCACGTACACGATGTTCAAATCACGAAAGAAGCACCTAACTACCGTTTAGGTTAATAATACGTCCAAACGTTTGAATAATGTGCTGATTTAGTCGGCACATTACTATACCAATCGTAGTAAATAACTGGTCATCCTAGCTTGTTAAAAAACTCGATAACTTCGTTAGGATTTTTGATTGTAGAATAACTACTTATCAGAAAATCCTGCCTTGTTCTCAAGCTTTTTTCCTGCGCTATTCCTGAACACTTACTTACTGTGATTGGTATCATATCTACCGCCTGTTTTGATGAAAGTCTGATTTTCTCAAAATACGAGGTTAAAGATATCCAACGAAAACGTTTGCTTTATTTCTTGAAGAGTTAATCAGAGGTGAGTAAACTCGCCTCCGTTTTATCACATAGCCAATAAGACTGCTTACAATGACTAAAAATATTCATGACCAACGTATTCTAATTCTGGACTTCGGTTCTCAATACACACAGCTAGTAGCTCGTCGTATTCGTGAGATCGGTGTTTACTGTGAACTTTGGAGCTGGGACGTAGACGAAGCGGATATTCGTGAATTCAATCCAGACGGTATCATCCTATCTGGTGGCCCTGAAAGTGTAACGGAAGAGAACTCTCCACGTGCACCTCAGTACGTATTTGATTCAGGTGTTCCTGTATTTGGTATTTGTTACGGCATGCAAACTATGGCTGAGCAACTTGGCGGTAAAGTAGCAACGTCTACTGAGCGCGAGTTCGGCTACGCTGCTGTACAAGTGACTGGTGAATCTGCACTTTTCGCTGACCTTGAGTCTACTCAAGATGTTTGGATGAGCCACGGCGACAAAGTAGTTGAAATCCCAGCTGATTTCACAAAGATCGCTGAAACAGACACTTGCCCATACGCTGCAATGGCAAACGAAGAGAAGAAGTACTACGGCGTACAATTCCACCCAGAAGTAACACACACTAAGAACGGCCTGAAAATGCTTGAGAACTTCGTTCTTAACGCATGTGGTTGTGAAGGTCTGTGGACTTCAGCTTCAATTATTGAAGATGCTGTTGCACGTATTAAAGAACAAGTAGGTGACGACGAAGTTATCCTTGGCCTTTCTGGTGGTGTTGATTCATCTGTAGTTGCGATGCTTGCTCACCGCGCTATCGGCGACAAACTAACATGTGTATTCGTAGATAACGGCCTTCTTCGTTTAAACGAAGCAGAGCAGGTTATGGAGATGTTCGGCAACAAGTTTGGCCTAAACATCATCAAAGTAGACGCTGAGCAACGCTTCCTTGACGCTCTTGAAGGCGAAGCTGAACCAGAAGCTAAGCGTAAGATCATCGGTCACGTATTCGTAGATATCTTCGATGAAGAGTCTAAGAAACTGAAGAATGCTAAATGGCTTGCTCAGGGTACTATCTACCCAGACGTAATCGAGTCTGCTGCATCTAAGACAGGTAAAGCACACGTAATCAAATCTCACCACAACGTTGGTGGTCTTCCTGATGATATGGAAATGGGCCTTGTTGAGCCTCTACGTGAGCTATTTAAAGATGAAGTACGTAAGATTGGTCTAGAGCTTGGTCTTCCATACAACATGCTTTACCGCCACCCATTCCCGGGTCCAGGTTTAGGTGTTCGTGTACTTGGCGAAGTTAAGAAAGAGTACTGTGATTTGCTGCGTCGTGCTGATGCTATCTTCATTGAAGAGCTTCATGCTGCTGACCTTTACCACAAAGTATCTCAAGCATTCACGGTATTCCTACCAGTACGTTCAGTTGGCGTAATGGGCGATGGTCGTAAGTACGATTGGGTTGTATCTCTACGTGCTGTAGAAACTATCGACTTCATGACTGCTCACTGGGCACACCTACCATACGACTTCCTAGGTAAGGTATCTAACCGTATTATCAACGAAGTTAACGGCATTTCACGTGTTGTTTACGATATTTCTGGTAAGCCACCAGCAACTATCGAGTGGGAATAATCTCTTAGAGATTTAACCAGCGTTGATTAAAACCTTAAGCCTCGAACTCATTTCGGGGCTTTTTTCTTTTCGATTCATTATATTGATTCATTGCATTAAAGGCTTATGAGCAATACCTCGAAATCAAATGAACAATACCTAGAAACCAAATGAGTTGGAAACTAGATATCAGCTCAAGAAACCATGAGACGCTTTGTTGTGTTGAGCTATATATCAAAAATATCACTCGCACTTTTTATAAATTCATACAGCTACAGCTAGGCCATTTCACATGTGAAGCATACTCTTTGATGGACTTATTAAGGACAGATAAGAGAATCCATCATGTTAAAAATCAAATATTTGGCGACAGTACTGGGCTGCACTTTGGCAGCACAAAGTCATGCGTCTTTGAACATTCAACCTGATCCGCAAAACCCGAGTGGTTACCTTGTTGAAAAGTCGGCATTACAAGCTGCTGAACAAGCGAAAACCTCGGATCCTATGTACGCGATCTGGTCACAAGCATTACAAACTCGTTCGAACACTATCGTTGAAGCGATTGCACCCGGTTCACCTTCTAACCCTGAAAACGTAAAACGGGTTGAGCGTGTATTCCCCCAATCTGAATGGGACTTCCTCACTCAAATGGCTGCGCCAGAATACACATACACTCGTTTCTTACGTGCGATTGGTAAATTCCCAGCCTTCTGTGGGGAGTACACCGATGGCCGTGATTCTGATGCCATCTGTAAGAAATCCATCATCACCGCTTTTGCCCACTTCTCTCAAGAGACGGGCGGTCACATTGCAATAGACAACACTTCTGATAACCCATTAGCTCTTGAAGAGTGGCAGCAAGCGCTGGTGCATGTTCGTGAAATGGGGTGGTCTGAAGGGCAAGAAGGCTACACAACAGGTTGTGGCCAGAACGATTGGCAAAATGCACGCTGGCCATGCGCCGCGGGGCAGGGCTACTTCGGTCGTGGTGCTAAACAGCTTTCTTACCACTTTAATTACGGTGCATTCTCGGAAGTGATGTTCGATGGTGACGCAACCGTGCTTCTCAATAATCCGGGCTTAGTGGCGGATTCTTGGTTGAACTTGGCTTCTGCTATTTGGTTCTTCTTAACCCCACAAGCGCCTAAGCCAGCTATGCTTCATGTGATTGACCGTACATGGACGCCATCTCAACGTGAACTGGATGCGGGTATTGGTTATGGCTTTGGTACCACAATCAATGTGATCAACGGTGGTATTGAGTGTGGTGAACAGAATAAAGACAAAGGCCAACCAGTTAACCGCATTCGTTACTGGGAAGGGCTCGCGGCGCACTATGAAATTCCTGTAGAAGCTGATGAAGCGAATACTTGTTGGCAGCAAACTCCATACGGAAGCTTGAACCTCAACGGCGCAACAGATGTGCTGTACACCAACTGGGATGGTAACTGGAAATACTACGCAGACCGCCCTGAAGGATATTCATTTGAATGTGAGCTTGTTGGATTCCAAACGGCTTATTCAGCTCTGGTTGCTGGCGATTACGAGAAGTGTGTGACCAACTTCTATGGATCTCATGCAAGCTGGCCTGAAGTGAAGGTGGTCGATAAGCTTGATCCGGTAGACCCAGGAACCGATCCGGGTGGCAATGGTTGGAACGCGACTAAGGTTTACAATGCGGGCGACCAAGTGACTCACAATGGTGCAACCTACGAAGCGAAATGGTGGACACAAGGGGATGACCCTGCCAATGGCGGCCCTTGGAAATTAGTGGCGGGTGAGCCAACACCACCGGTAGTGACTGATCCTGCGCCAGTCGACCCAGCTCCTGTTGATCCTGATCCGGTAGAGCCAACACCAGTTGACCCGCCTGTTACCGAGCCACCTGTCGTTGTTGACCCGTCGGTGTTTATCACATGGGAAGCGGGCGTTAGCCAAGTGAGTAACGGTGACAAGGTGACACATAACGGTAAGTGCTTCTTGGCTAAAAATGCTCCGGGTGTTTGGGAGAGTCCTGTTCAGTCGAATTGGTTCTGGGATGAAATCAGTTGTAATTGATAGTCTGAATACCGAAAAGGCGGTTTAAATGACGAGTTCAATATTACGACTGTAGCGATATAAATAATTAAAAGCCGAAAGTTTTTACTTTCGGTTTTTTTTCGTTTCGAACTTGGTGGCCTAGGAAGGTCGACTGGTCTATTAGGCTATGTTAAAGCGTATTTAAAGACTAATTATCCAGTTAGAGAATAAAGTCCTGTACAAATGATGGTTGTGAATTTATATTCAAATTTAATTTATATTTATTCTTTTATTTTAGGGTTAAGGTGTACCTATGGAACAGACAGATATCACGTCACTCATCCCCATTGTGATTACTTTGGTGTTGTCGTTGGCGACAAGGAATGTAGTGATAGGCCTATTTGCAGGCGTGCTGAGTGGTGTGGCAATGCTCACTGGTTTGTTTAGCGAACTTAACCCGCTTGATACGTTTGGTACCATGGTGAAAGGTTACTTAGTCCCTCAACTTACCGACAGCTATAACGCAGGTGTGATCATGCTGTTGGTGTTCATCGGTGGCTTTGTTGCTTTGATGGAGAAGTCGGGTGGTGGTGTTGCGTTTGCCAAGCGTGTTACCCAATGGGTCAGCAATAAATGCCAAGCTCAAATCTCAGCATGGTTTGGGGGAATCGTGATATTTTTCTCTGACTTAGGTACTCCGTTAATTGTTGGTCCTGTCTTTCGTCCCCTTTTCGATAAACTAAAACTTTCAAGACAGAAGCTAGCATTTATCATCGACTCAACATCATCACCTGTCGCGATTCTTATCCCTTTTATCGGGTGGGGCGTTTACATCATGAGTCTGATTCAAAAAGAGTTTACCGCCTTGAATGTCAATATGTCTGACTGGGATGCCTTTATCGGTGCGATTCCTTTCCAGTTCTACGCATTCTTAGCGATTTTCATTGTTCCTTTGGTTTCTGTTAAAGGTTTAGACTTCGGACCAATGGCAAAAGCTGAACGTGATTGCCAAGCGGGAATTAATTCTGGCGTGAATAGCGAATCACTTAATCCTTTCTCGCATAAAAATGCAAAGGCCTCTTTTGTTTGGGCTCCGTTGTTAGTGATGCTTATAGTGTTGTGTGCCATGTTGGTTCCACAAGGCTTCCCATTTCAAAAGGTCGCAGGCTCATCATTCAGAGCAGCGCTGTCTTCGGCTTATTTCTTTGCTGCGATTACCTTGATCTCGCTGATGGCTTACTACGGAGTGAGAAAGCTGTCGGATGGTGTTTCTGTGTACCTAAAAGGCATGGGCAACATGATGCCGGTTGCGATTATTTTGGTACTGGCGTGGGCATTAAGCACGATTGGTAAAGAGTTAGGTGCGGCGGCTTATATTGCAGAACAAGCGCAGAGTGGTTTCCCTTACTGGTTAGTGCCTGCGGTCGCGTTTCTACTGTCTGCCATTATCTCATTCGCAACGGGCTCTTCATGGGGAACCTTCGCGATTATGATGCCACTGGTTATTCCAACCGCGATTGCGATTGACGCACCGCTACTTGTCGCAATTGGTGCAGTGTTGTCTGGTGGTTTGTTTGGTGACCATTGCTCACCGATCTCAGAAACAACGATTCTTTCTTCAACAGGATCTGGGTGTGATCAGTTTGAACACTTTAAGACACAACTGCCTTACGCATTGATGAATGGTTCTATCGCTTTAGTGAGTTTCGTAGTGGCTGGTTTTACTGGAAGTTCGTTGGTTGTGTTAGGTGCGCTTGTCGCTCAGTTGGTTGTTGTAACGCTGCTGGCCAAGCGTGATGCAAGTAAGCATGCTCAATCAGAGGTGCAATCTCAAGTCTCTGAATCTAAAGCTCAACAAGCGTAGTTTAAGATGACGGGTGAGTGAATAGATACGGGATGCGAGTAAACGAGTAACGAAAAGCTCGCTCTCTTGTTCTTCATCTCACTTACTCGAACCTAAGTAATCCTCGTCATTCCCCACAGTGAGGGACGAACGTGATAGGGAATCTCTTTAGTGCGCCAAACGTGCTTATATCGAAGAGGAGATTCCAGGTACCTCGTTCCTCGATTCTGGAATGACGACTGAGAGCTAGGTACGGGATGTGAGTAAACGAGTATCGAAGAGCTCGCTCTCTATTGTCTAAGCTTGCTATTAAGCAGTCTCGCATACTCAAATCTAAAGACTCTTTTCGTGTCTCGTATCTCGTTACCCGCACCTTTTTCATATGCATATCACTTATTTCAATCTCAATACGCTCCTCTTATCCCGCTTACTCGAATCTACAGACTCTTTTCGCATCCCGTATCTCGTTACTCGCATCTTTTTTATAGCGTGACAGGGAATTTGTTTACTTATAGTTTCTATGAATTGATTGGTGTTGTTATGAAACTAATTTTCCATAGGATCATTTATACAATCTTAGTTTTCGATAACTGGATTACCTAGTTGAGCGGTTTATAGATTAAAATTTTCTTACAAATTTTATCGATTTTTTTAATCAACCACTTTAATAAGGTAAATTCGCAATGTCGACCAAACTAGCTAACCCAGCGCCACTAGGCTTAATGGGTTTCGGTATGACCACTATTCTTCTTAATATCCACAACGCAGGTTTCTTTCCAATCGATTCAATGATTCTTGCTATGGGTATTTTTTACGGTGGTTTGAGCCAAGTTATCGTGGGCACAATGTGTTTCAAACGTGGTGACACGTTCGGTACAACTGCGTTTACTTCTTACGGCCTATTCTGGTTGTCTTTGGTTGGTTTAATCGTGATGCCTTACATGGGCCTTCCTGCAAGCCCTGCTGCATTCATGGGTTGGTACCTACTACTATGGGGCATCTTCACAGGCTTTATGTTCATCGGTTCTCTATGCTACCCAGTTGCGAAGCAAGTAGTATTCGGCTCACTGACTATCTTGTTCTTCCTACTTGCAGCTCGTGATTTCACTGGCAGCTCACTGATCGGCACTATCGCTGGTTTTGAAGGTATCTTCTGTGGTGCTTCAGCTATCTACTTTGCAATGGCACAAGTAATCAACAACGAATACGGCCGTACAGTACTGCCTATCGGTGAGAAGAAAGCACCTCAAATGGCAACACAAGAAATCGCTGCTTAATACTCCAACTCGGGAACAGTTAGTTTGTTATAAGCCGTTTATTGGTTATGAATAAAACAAAAGGGGTTAGCCGAAATGGCTAACCCCTTTTTTATGCGTTATGAATAGCGCTATTTGTCAAAGCGATCTATTTGCTAAGGAAAGCTTAAGCTGAAGGTTGCTCTACAGGTTTAGTGTCTGTAGCTTCTGCTTCAGGAGACTTGCCTGTTTTACGTTTGTACTTCTCTTCCCAGTAAGTTGCACCTTTAATGCCTAGTTTTACAGGGTTGAATGTGTACTCAGTTACGCCTTGTTTCTGCTGTTCTTCGTAGTCAGCTAGAGCTTTAAGCGCAGGCTTAGACATGAAGAAGATGATCAGAATACCCACGATGTTTAACCATGCCATCAAGCCAACGCCAACATCACCCATTGCCCATGCAAGGTTCGCTGTTTTAACTGTGCCATAGAAAACCGCAGTGATAAGAACAAGCTTAAGTACGAACATCATGCCAGGGATCTTGATGGTACGACGTAGGTAAGCAATATTCGTTTCTGCGATGTAGTAGTAAGCAAGAATCGTTGTAAATGCGAAGAAGAACAGAGCAAATGCGATGAATGGCTTACCAATGCCTGGTAGTGCACTTTCAATAGCAAGCTGTGTAAATACAGGACCATTCGCACCGATGTTTGCTGCTAGATTCTGAACAAGGAATACCCCCTCAGCGCCGCCGTGAACGTTGTATGCACCAGTGATGATGATCATGAACGCTGTAGCAGAACATACTAGAAGAGTATCGATGTAGATAGAGAATGCTTGTACCAAACCTTGCTGAGCTGGGTGATCAACACTTGCAGCCGCTGCCGCGTGAGGACCAGTACCTTGACCCGCTTCGTTTGAGTAAACACCACGCTTAACACCCCAACCAATTGCAGCACCGAAGCCTGCCATAGGTGTGAATGCATCACCAATAATCATTGCGAAAACAGTTGGCACTTGGCTGATGTTTAGCAGAATGATAACGAACGCGATAATGATGTAAGCCAATGCCATGAAAGGCACAACGATCTGTGTGAAGTTCGCAATACGTTTAACACCACCAAAGATGATGAAAGCAAGGATGATAGCAACAACAGTACCGGTGAAAATTTTAGCGAAACTGAATGTACCGACAGCTGTTTCAATCATATCACCTGAGCCAAATGCAGCTTCTACAGCATTACCAATACTGTTTGACTGAACACCTGGAAGCAAAATACCACATGCAAAAATAGTCGCGATTGCGAAGATCCATGCGTACCACTTCTGACCCATTGCTTTTTCAATGTAGTAAGCCGGACCACCACGGAACTGGCCTTCGTCTTCTTCTTTGTAGATTTGCGCTAGCGTAGATTCTGCATAAGCAGTCGCAGCGCCAAAGAAGGCTACAACCCACATCCAGAATACTGCACCTGGGCCACCGAAACCTATAGCGGCAGCAACACCTGCAATGTTACCTGTACCTACACGGCCAGATAGCGAAACGGCTAGAGCTTGAAAAGACGAGATGCCTTTTGATGAGCTTTTACCCGATAGTAGCAAGCGCCACATTTCAAAGAAGTGACGGATTTGAACAAATCGAGTCATGATGGAGTAGAACAAACCTGCACCTAAACATAGGTAGATAAGTACTGGGCTCCAGATTATTCCATTCAAAAAATCAACGAATGACTGCATGAGTATTTTCCCTGTTAGTTTTACTTATGATTGTTTTTCGAACAACACAATACTTCACTTGTAACCCAAGTGTTAAATTATTTAACTGCTCATTAGGATTACTGTGACATAAAGCAAGTTATAGAGGGCGTTTGTTAATGCTTAGTGCTAATTCTATAATCATTCCATTTAACTTGATATGCAACTAGTTTTGCTCTGTGGTGTTTTGCAAAGTGAATAAATAGTGATTAATACAAAAAGGGGGAATTTGAGGTGCGCATAAGAAACGAAATTGCGAAAAATAACGATTAAAGCCGCTTAGCATGAACGGCTGATATAGGAGTGGTGGGATAAGTAGGTTGGAATATATCACCTCTATCGTATGAACTAGCAGGCCTAAGAGATTGTGATTTTTGAAAGTTCGATAATTAAGGCTTTCATGTTTACCTAGTGAAAGTTGCTAATTTGATGCCTGTTTCAAACAACCACGAACCCTCGCACCTGCAATTCTTTAGTGAAGTCAGACTGAGTGTTTGGTTCGCCGTGAATCAAATGCACCTTTTTCGGTGGAGTCGCGATGCCCTCTATAAATCGATAGAGATCCTCTTTATCGGCGTGAGCCGAGTAGCCAGACATGCCATGAATTTGAGCATTCACTTCCACTTGTTTGTTGTCGATTGAAACCTGCATTTCACCTTGTTGCAACTCTCGTCCGAGCGTCCCTTGCGCTTGATAGCCCGCTAAAATTACATCGGTTCGTATATCGGGAAGCAAAGCCGATAAGTAGTTCATTATCCTGCCGCCCTGACACATTCCAGAAGCTGCAACCACAATCGCGGGTTCACCTGTCGACTTAAGGCGATTAACGATTTTCTTGTGCATTCTATGCCCATCAACCGTAATGCACTGCTCAAATGCAAGTGGGTGACGTTTCAGTTCTAGCCGTTGCTTTGCTTCTTGTCCCCAGAGTTCTTTAAAACGTCGATAGGAACGTGTCACTTTCTCTGCCATAGGAGAATCGAGGATGATAGGAATATCGGCGCTGAGTTGATGCTCATAGATCAGGTGTTCGATATCAAATAGCAACTCTTGTGTTCGACCGATACTGAAGGCCGGAATTAGGATGACACCGCCATCGAGTAGTGAACGATCAATGATCGCTTTAAGACGCTGCGCTCGTGTTGCAATATCATCATGTGTACTGGCGCCATAAGTGGATTCGATAAACAGATAGTCGGCCTGTTGTGGTGGTTTTGGATCGGGCAGCAGTGGTGTGTTACTTGGGCCCAAGTCGCCAGAAAACACAACTACTTCTTGGCTTGGTAATTTTATCTCGATATAGGCAGAACCTAAGATGTGCCCAGCGGGTTGAAAACGGGCATGCAGAGTATTTGGCCTATGATGATCCTTTCCGTTGTTTTGCTGTTTAGATGTGATTGGAAACCATTCCCCGTAAGGCTTGGGAGCCATTAACGAATGAATTTTTTGAGTATCAGCTTCGATTGTTTATTGCTGAGCCCTTGCAGTTTTAAACCATCCTCAATCATTAAAGGGGCGAGTTCAGCGGTCGCTTGCGTGCAATAAATCGGTTGGTTAAACCCACTGGCGAGTAACCAAGGTAATCGACCAATATGATCAATGTGAGTATGGGTCAGCAGCAGAGCGTTGAGGTGGGACGTTTCAAATTCAATATCAAGAGGGCGGGTATCTTCTCCTTGAAGCTTTTTACCTTGAAGCTTTTTACCTTGAAGATCTAAACCTTGAAAAAGGCCACAGTCGATGAGCACCGCTTGGCCTGAATCTCTTAACTCGTGACAAGATCCGGTGACAGTATGTTTGCCGCCATGGTGAATCACTTCCATCGTTTACTCCCATTGCTCTATAAAGCCGTTAACGCCTGTTTTTATTTTGCGGATAAGCGCCAGCAAGTAAAACAAGAACAATGAGAGTTGCGATCGTTGAGTATCTTTTTAAGTAACTGAGCGATGACTCAGTGGGTTCGTTGTGAGTTAGTTCGTAGAAGAGCGGTCTGAATCCAACTCTGGGTTTTGCTGCGCCGCTAAACGAGCCACTTCGGCATCAAGCTCTGCTATTTTCTCTGCCATGAGTGCGTGACAGCGATTGGCCAGCTCCCTTGCATCACTAAGCTTGTATCCGGATACATCGATAGGTTCCAGCATCTCGGTGATCACAATGCCATTATTGGCACGATTAAAGTCGATCTTATTGTGCGTGGTGCTCGTGCACATCGGGGTGATAGGCACGCCGGCTTCAATCGCCATTCGGAAAGCGCCTGTTTTGAATGGCAGTAATCCACGCCCTTTACTACGGGTTCCTTCAGGGTAAACCCAAACAGACAGATCTCTCTGATGAATCGCTTCCGCCACTTGCTTGATGGTATCGCGTGCTTTGGATTTGTCTTCACGGTTAATCATGATGTTACCGGTGATCCAATACAGCAGGCCAAAGAAAGGCACGTACAACAAATCGCGTTTGCCCAATGAAACAGTGCGTGGTCTTAGCATTCCTGGATCGGTCACAAAGTCCAATATGCTTTGGTGGTTAGATATGTAGACGCTGTTCTCTGGCGTTGGGGCATTGTCTAGGCCGCGCTGTACCAGTTTTACACCGATGATCTTTTGGAGTTGGTTGAACCAACGACAGAAAACGTACACATGCTTGGGGTTCTTGGGGCTAAACAAGCAGTAAACAAAAGCACATAGAGTGGTGAAAATAATAAACACCGTAGCCAAAATAATACGAAGAACAGCAAGCACAATTCACTCCTTACTCACCGCAAGATTGCAGTGATTAAATAGTTTTAGATGCTTGAAGTTTTCACTCTATTTAACCGAATTGCAACAATTAACTGTTATAGGGTTCTGTTTTTAGATCTTTATATAAAACAAGGACTAACAATGGGTGTTTGACACGATCATCGAGCTTACACGTGTTCACTAGTAGCGAGGCATGTTCACCAATACTGTTTATTTGGATCCAACTTTTCTACCCATTCAGGATCTTGACGCGATTCCAAGTAGAGTTGTAGGCCGTTATAAGACATGAAAGCTGCAGGGCCACCAAGATGTTCGAAATAGTCAAAATAATCATCTTCGAGTGAACAAAGGTGAGCTAAATCTTTAACGTTATTCATCATTGCCCATTGAATAGCGAACACCGGAGCCGTCGAACCTGAAATGCTGACTTCTTCGACATTTGGGTTGAACAGTGAATTGGCTTGCTCAAGCTGTATCTCTTCTTGCTCAGACTCTTGCTGTAACACCTCTTCGATGATCTCTGAGCGTTTGGTATTAGAGACATTCTTATTCAGCTTGGCGATTCGAAGCGCGTAGCTAAAACGGTCAGTTGAAACGATGTCGACAAGTTGCGATAGCAGCTCTTTGTCTACGCCCGCAGCCTTGGTGAAATAATCGATACACGAATTGATTGAAGCATAACGAGTACCGTCAAATTCAAAGCCACTGGTTTCGTCGTAGACCTCTATTACAATGTCATCAACCGATAAAGGCCAACCTTTATAGTCGACTCGCTGCTTGGCGATTTGATACATCTTCCAAGCACTGCGCCCAAACCCGCCAAGCGTCGAACCCGAGAAATCAGAATCAATAAGCTCTTGCTCCGTCCAGTTCTCACCGATGCCAAGGTGCTTGGCATACTTATCAATGAGCGCATGTTTTATCTGATCGCGCACAGACCAAATTGAGGTCAGATTCTTTGAATAGTTAATTCTCGCACACTCATTACAAGCCGGCAGTGTTATTGGTGAATGGCCAATCTTGGCAACTGCTTGCGCTGTCTTAGGAAATTCAATAAGGTTACTGGAAGGTTCACCACAAAACCAACAGGTGTGGCGCAGGTTGAATGGGGTATCTATGTACGAGTATGTGTTCATTAGTCTTTATCGGCTAGGTGCTTGAGGAGAGTTAATCATCTTCAAACAATTATCTCTGTTCGCACGTCAGCTTGCACCTTGTTTGTTTTTGTTTTTCTGACGAGACTGATTCGAGGTGTGACTCGCCTGATGAGCTCATTAGGTGGATATTGATATAAAACAGTCACTAACGATAAATGTTGCTCGGTGTGGCTGAACTTACATGAGCTGCTAGCAATCGCCTAAGCTCCCCATTACTATTTAGATAGACTCCTTACTCCAATAGTGCATATGTCCTCATCGATTCCTTTTTACGATAAAAATGCTCACACACTTTGTCAGCAGTACAACTCCGTGACGTTCGAGACGGTGCACAAAAGCTGGCAAGCTTATTGGCCTTTAGATGGCGATAAGGTGCTAGATGTAGGGGCGGGAAGTGGCCGTGATGCGTTATGGATGCACAAGGCTGGTGCTGAAGTCATCGCGATAGAACCCAGTGCGTCATTACGTGAGCAGGGCTCAGAATATACTGGGCCAAATGTTACATGGTTAGATGATTCACTCCCATCGTTGAGTCGAACTGAAAACCTCGGAATGCGTTTTGACTTGATACTGGTGAGTGCTGTGTGGATGCACCTTGCACCGTCATATCGAGAGCGAGCATTCAGAAAGTTATCTAACTTACTCGCTCCAAATGGCAAATTGGTGATTACCCTACGTCACGGAGAGTTTCATGACGACCGAGAGGGTTATGAGGTCTCGGTTGAAGAGCTTGAGCGTTTGTCGAAGAACAGTGCTTTGTTGGTGCGTCATGTCGAGAATAGCCAAGACACCTTGAAGCGCAGTGAGGTTTGGTGGCAAACCGTAGTGATGACGTTACCAGATGACGGCTCTGGTGACTTAAACAAGGTGCGCCACATTATTGTGAATGACAATAAGTCGGCCACATACAAATTGGCTCTGTTAAGAACCTTACTGAGAATTGCAGATGCTCACTCTGGTGCTGTGCTTGATCGAACCGATGGCAAGATATCTCTACCTGTGGGTTTGGTTGCTCTGTATTGGGTTAGGCAATTTAAGCGTCTAATTGATATCGATATAGAAGGCATTGGGATTCAGCAAAACAGCAATACGAGTAAAGGCCTAGGCTTTGTAAAAGATGATGGCTGGAACAAACTCAAGCACCTCAGTGCTGATGATTTAGCGATAGGCACTCTGTTTATTGGTGATGAAGCCAAAGCATTACAGAAGTTGTTTTCACAGACGATCAGCACCATTAAATCGGGCCCAGTGACCTTTATTTATCAAGGTTCCAAAGAGAATAAGTTATTTGAGATACTCTCTCCTCAGCAGCGACGAAAGAGTCGAGAGTCACTGGTCATCGACAGCGAGTTCTTAGCAAGCTTTGGTTACTTCACGCTGGATGAAAGCTTATGGGAATGTTTCAGAATCTATCACTCTTGGATTGAGCCGCTAGTCGTGAATCAATGGGTGATGGAGATGCAGCGTTTTGAGTTAAATCGACAGCGCAACATTTCACTACAGACCTATCACGACTGCTTAGTCTGGATTGACCGAAACCACGACACTCGTGACGTACGCAAAAGAGTTGAACAACTTAGATCTGAACATGCAGACATTGTCAGCGTCTGGAGTGGAAAATCGTTAAAAAATGAGTATCACGTTGATCACTGTCTACCTTTTGCTTACTGGCCGAATAACGATAAGTGGAACCTCTTTCCAACCACAAGCAAAGAGAACTTGAGCAAAAGTGACAAAGTGCCTACCGCTGAAAAACTTCGCGCGTCTAAACCTCGTATTCTCGAATGGTGGCAATTGGCGTGGAGTGATTCGGCTCATTTTGAACAGCAATTCTTTTCTGAAGCGGCCCTTTCTTTACCCAATATTCCACCACAGTGTCGAGACTTCGAAGAGGTGTTTGATGCAATGGGTCTGCAGGTACGTGGTGTGAAAAGTCGACTGTTAATTAATGAGTGGCAGTGATCGCCACGCTTACCCGCTAATTTAATCCTTTAAGTAACGGTAGAGATAACAATGAAATACATCGGAATTGATGGCTGTAAGGCGGGTTGGATCGCTTGGATTGTCTCTGATAATCAGACGCCAGTGTTCAAAGTGGTAAAGGCGCTTGATGAGCTTGCGAATGATCTTATCGGTTCAACAGCGCTTATCGATATGCCGATTGGTTTTAGTGACGCGAAGACTCCAGATCGCTTGTGCGACAAAGCAGCAAGGCGTTTTCTAACCAGCAAACGTGGTTCTTCGGTGTTTCCTGTGCCGTGTCGTGAGGCGGTTTACCAAACAGATTATATCGCGGCGTGTAATGCCAATGTGCAGCAGCTTGGTAAGAAGTTCTCTAAGCAAACTTGGGGTATCGTTCCTAAAATCCGAGAGCTAGATAAACTCATCGATGATCACCCAAACTTATCGATCAGAGAGTCTCACCCTGAGGTGGCATTCGCTGCTTTGAAAGGGGAACCGCTAACCTTCTCTAAGCGAACCCAAGAGGGCAAAGAGGAAAGGCTTTCGATTATTCAGCAACTCGCCCCGAAATGGTGTGAGGGCTTGGCGCTAGCTATCTCAAACACCAAGCGTAAAGATGTCGCGATAGATGATATTTATGACGCATTCATATTGATGTTGATTGCGTATCACGCTCCAACATTGTTGTGCTTGCCTGAACTTGCTGATATTGGCGGAAAGGCTGATAAGGATCAGAATGGTCGAGCTCGTGAAATCGTTTATTGGAAGAAAACGCATTAGCAAAGTATGCGCTCTGTTATGTTGAGTGTGTTACTTTCCACTCCCTGTCTTTTTACTCTTACTGTTTTTGAGCCTTGATATGAAACGTTTAATTGTTGGTTTGTTGGCAACCTTGATCAGTGCGGCGAGTTACGGCCAAGTTGCACCTGTTTCTCAATGGCAGTGTGACATGATGAAAAAGAACAAGGTATTGAATAGTGGAGCACCTGTTGGTTGTGATCGGCTATCCAAAGTAGACTTTGATTTCGTTAATTTTAAAGGCGAAACGCAGCAAGGGAACATGATTGTGCTTGATGTTATCGCCCCTTCTGTTGAACAAATCTTTTTAGAGCTTAAACAGCGTAACTTCCCACTGCATTCTGCACGCCTAATGCGTGAGTTTAACGGTGATGATAATGCTTCTATGGAAGCCAATAACAGCAGCGCGTTTAATGCTCGGCCTATCACTGGCGGAGGAGGTTGGTCGAAGCATGCTTATGGTGTGGCAATCGACATCAACCCAGTTCAAAACCCTTTCTTAGCGTTTGATAGCAACGGAACCATCACGGTAAAGCCATCACAATCGGCAACCAGCTATGTAAATAGAACGCGCTTTCGTGCGCGCAATGACATTGAACGCCGAGGCATGGCGGAAGATGTGGTCGAGCTGTTTGCACATCATGGTTTGATGATCTGGGGAGGGGATTGGAATAGCCCAATCGATACTCAGCATTTTGAGGTCGGCTCAAGAAAGTTTGTTAACCAACTGCTCTCTAAACCACAAACTGAAGCCAAGGTGTTATTTGAGCGCTACGTCGAATCTTATCGACAGTGCTATCTCAAAAATAAAGGTGAGGACGCAGAAAAAGCTCGAGCTATCTGTGCAAAGAAAACAGTTGGGACTTTTTAGTGCTATGTTTATCTAGAACCGTTTGTGTTTTAGCAAGTTAAACTCGCTTCAGGTGTGTTTTGAATAGCTAAGGTCAGCGCTCGTCGTTGGCCTTTTTTGTATTCATTTCTTCAATAGAACGCCGAGTATTGAAAGGTTATTGGGTATCCATTAGTCAATAATCGATAAGCGAATGCAGCGCAAAGTCATCGGTTTGTCATTGAAAAAGTCATAGCGTAAACGTTATGTGAGAACCATCGCTGGTGGGGAACTTCTTGCCTATTCGCCAGTATTATTAGTGAACTGATCACAACGGACCAACTAATGAAAAAGATACCTTTGGCTCTAACTCTTTTAAGCACTCTACTTTTTTCACAATATTCTTTGGCTACAGACACTTCACACACCACGCAAAATCCGACTTATGAACTCGATGGTAAGGCGGTATTAGGCCGCACTGAGAATGTGTACCTCTCTAGCGTTCAAGGGCTTAAAGACGTTCCTTTCATTGGCAAAATCGACACCGGTGCCGAAACCACTTCCATGCATGCTGAAGACATCCATGTAAAAAGTACACATGCAGATTATAAGAACCTCAAAGACAAAGAGTTAATGGCGGCATTAACCGAAGATGTGTTGAACAATAGCGACGTTGATTACGACGATTGGGATGGCAGCACCTTTGCGAAATATGAAGCTGTGGTCTCTTTTAAGGTTCAAAACCCACGTACGGGTGACATGGTATTAATTAAAGCGCCTTTAGAGCGTGTCAGCATGATACGCAGTCGCACCAGCAGCACGCCTTTGCTTCGCCCGACTATTAAAATGTCGCTGACCATTGCGGATCAAGAATTAAAAACAGACGTTAACCTTACCGACAGAAGCCACTTCTCTGCGCCTGTGCTGATTGGTAAAACCTTCCTTGCTGATAACGCTTTGGTGTTTGCGGGTTATGACTACTTGCAAGAGCAAGAAAATGCGACGGTTGTTGGCCGTAAAGAGGTGGTGTCTATCTCTGGAATGGCGATGAATGCGACCTTCTCTTTAAAGAACCGCTACAGTATTTTGCATGCTAAAGACATCGACATAGACAAAAAGAACAAAGAAGTGACGTTTGATATGTTCGATAACGACGGCAAACAAAAAGAGATGACATTGCCGTTGGTTCGTATGTTAAGCGTGAGCGGTAAGAAGAGACCTTTAGTCTATGTGCCAGTTCAACTTGATGAGAACATCACTAAAGATGTTCTTGTTTATCTGCGTGACCGTTCAGACAGCAGCTCACAGCTAAGGTTGGGTACCAACACAGCAAGTGAACTCTTCATGATTGATACCAGTGCTGAAAACATTTTATCAGAAGGTTCAGAGAGCTTTAGTGATGTTGCTGAGTCTGGTGAGCCTATGATTATCTCACCGGAAGAGGACATCACCCTAGATGACTTCCCGCTTAAGGCTGTGGCTTCTTTCACTGTCAATACGCCTTTGCTGAAGGTCGACAGTTTTGAAATGTCAGGTAAAGGCAAAGAGGCTTCTGTTGAATTTTATCTTACGGATGTAAATGGTGAGAAGCAGAAGGTAACAAAGCCAATTATTAAGAAGCTTAAAGTCGGTGATGATACTCGTCCGGTTGTAAGTGGTGAGTTTGCGGTCTCTGGAAACGTTCGTACGCAAGAGTTTGCCATCGACGTGCTCAACACAAATGAGAAAGAAGCGTACTTTATTTTAGGTAAGAAGATGGCAAAAGAAGGCGTTTACGTTAATACGCGTTCTGACTACCTTCTGAAAGCTGAGCCACTGTTTAAAGTTGGGCACATCGAAGTTGTTGAAGTGAATGGTATGAAGTTCCCGGCCAAGCTAGATACTGGCGCGGATGTAAGTTCAATGAACGCAGTTAATATCAAACGATTCAAGAAAGATGGCCAAGACATGGTGAGTTTTACCTATCAAAACAACCAAGGCGATAAGCAAGATTTCACTAAGCCAGTGATTGATGTGATGCGCATTAAAGCTAAAAAAGGCGAGAAGGTGAACATTCGCCCTGTAGTAGAAATGAAGGTTAAGTTGGGTGACCTAGAAAAAGAGGTGAGGGTAAACCTTCAAGACCGTTCGCGCTTCGAATACAGCATGATTCTAGGTAAGAACTTCTTAAAGCACGGCGCAGTAGTGAGTAGCGATGAAGATTATGTGCTGGGTGATATGGAGTAACACCTAAACTTATCTAAGTTCGTATCAGAACAGTTCTAAACGGCCACACATTTCAGCAATAGGATGTGTGGCTTTTTGTTGATTGTCTGTTTTTTGATATTGATGCGCTGGTAGTTAAGTGTTTGTTATAAATGAATTTACCCACTAATTCATAAGATGCAGACAAACAAAAAGGGCCAACTCTTTCGAGTTGGCCCTTTCCAAACGTTTGGTGGGCTGGCGTCATCTGAATTAAGCCTTTATCTATTTGTTTTTATGGTTTTTATTCTTGGTTTGATAAATTAAATACTGCTAATGGTACTGCTAATTGTTAGGGCTAGGCTAGAGCTTCATAGGCCCAGTGAACATATTTTTTATTTCCGCTTTGGATTGTAATTCTCCTGTTTCTTCCGGGGCTATTTTTTTCAGATTTTCAGCAAGTTGTTCAATATCTTCGATACTGAGTGAGGTGATTGGGTTTGTTTGTTGATTCAAATCTTGATTATTTTGAACTTCTATTAAAGTGTTGTTTACTAGGGACTCTAAAATTTCTCTATATGTGCTATCACCGGTAAGTTTTTTTAGCTTTTTAAGGTTTTGTTCGAACTCAATACTTAGCTCAAAACTATAGAACTTAGTGCCATTGGTACTAGCACTATCTCTTCTTACTTTTTTGAGCCATGCATTATTTAAACGTCGCCATATCTCCCGACCTTCCGCGCTAATATCGAGTGCATCAATTAAGTTTTCGAACCTTTCTTTTATAGTTTTTTCATCAGTTGATAATAAAGGGGCAAAGTAGTGGTCTTGTACTAATGGAAGCCTATCAATTTTGCGAAGATAGTCATTTAACCAAGTGATATGAGCCTTATTATTGTAGCTAAATTTATTGAGTTTTCTCAAAGCTATCTACCGTATTGTCTATAGGTTATATATACAATAATACTATGAGTTTTTTATGACTACGTCTGTGGACTATGTCACATGACATAGTCCTTTTTCTTGCTATAAATACCATTCAAATGTGACTTTAATTGGGGTTTTAATTGGAATCTATACTTTATCAGCATATTCCTAAGTTGGATGCCGAATCAAAGATGCTACTGATTTTGATGTGTAAAGATGCTGACAACCGCAAAAAATACAATAAACCATTATTGGATATGGTGAGGGATTACGGAGTTAGCAAACCTCAAATATTGAAGAGTTTGTTTCAGTTAAAAGAGCTTGGAGTTATAGAACCAGCAGGAGCCTCCACAGAACTTAGAAAGCCAGGTAGACCAGTTTCTAGTTATCAAATTAATCTTGAATTTCTTGAGCTATGGAATAAAACACTAAATTCGAACTTTGAACCTTTTGTTAACGCTAGGGTGCAAGGTTTATATTCAATGAGATCTAGAAAAGTGAAATTAGCAAATCGGCTTTTATTAATACTATTGGTAAGTAAAGCGGATAAGTTTGGAGCTGTAGATTCTGTTAGTTCTAGTGAGTTGTCTTACTGGATGGGGTGTACCATGAATCGAATCCAATCAATAGTGAAAAAATTAAAGCAAGAAGACTTTCTTTCTCACTATATCCCTGGTGTCTCCCATCAGTTGATAGGTAAACAGAGGTCTGTATACTTTTTAAATCTGAACAAACTGAATAACGATCAAATTAAGATTACTCATAGCATCGATTTACCACGACAGAATACGGTAGCTTCGCTAATAGATTTTAGCGATCGGGATTTGGTTTATCGGGACAGAGTCTTGAAAGGAAAGTCTTTGGAGGGGTTTATTTACTATTTACTTAGCAAGCAACAGGTAACGAGCGGTATGGCGCTTCAAATTGATTACCTGTTAGAGAAATATTTCGTAAGTATCCTTAACAGAGGAAAGTTATCTAGCTCTAGTACAATTGAGCTCTATCGACGGTATGTAGCTCTTGGCTTTACTAATTTGAATATTAACGATAAATATAAAGTTGAGATGATAGATCTCATATCTAATCGGGCTAAGACTATATGTGATGAGGTGTTTTATATGCAAGCAGCCATGTCAGCACCGAAAGCTAGTCACTGTGGTTTACGATATAACTCATTACATAATGGAGTTTTACTTTTTATCACGTAGTTTTTATCAGAGTAACAATTGCAAGTTTATACCTAAGAGAATCCCTTACTATGCAAAGGAACCTTACTACAGGTTAGGGGCGAAAAACTGTCGGTAATAATATTATTACCTTTAATCTTATCTAATTAATTACAACAACCTATCTACCTATTGAGAACACTAACCAATAGGAATGCTAGAAATGAACAACCATCTTGAACATGCAAAAATACTCACCATTGATGATATGGACTTACCAGTATACTCCAAGAAAGGACAGCTAAAAGTATCCTATCTCTCTTCAATCAAGAAAGCGTTTGATAATGCACTGGGTCAACATCCACGAACGTTATTACTGCGTGTGGATTTAAAGTACCCCACTGTGCTTTCAACAGGGGGAGTATCAAGTAAGCAAATCACTAAATTTCAAGAATCCTTTAAAGAGATGTTATCTGCCTACTTAAAGCGGAAGGGTAACAAACGACAATGTAAGCCAAGATTTATTTGGTGCAAGGAAGTAGTGACTTCTGAGCATCCTCATTACCATGTTGCTGTATTGCTTAACGGAGATGTTTTTCAAAGTATCGGGCCTTATGACAACATTACGAGTGATTATATTTCAGGCATGATTTCTAAAGCTTGGGCAAGCGCTACAGGTCTTAAGGTCGAACAAGTAAATAGTGTTATTAACTTCCCAGATAATGGTCGCTATGAAATTAATAGGCGGAACGATAGCAAGATCTTTGAGGAACAATACAAGCAAGCTTTCTATCGAGTCAGTTACTTTGCTAAGGGAGAAAGTAAACAGTATGGGAGCAGAGAGAAAAACTTTGGTAGCAGTCGTAAGTGATAAGGCAAAAAAGAAAGGCCCCTGTGGCCTTTCAGTTGTTTAATCCGCATTAAAGCGGTAACTCCCCTCACTAGAGTGAATATCAATTTGTAGGACTCTACAGGGTGTTGTAGTGACATAACCAGTAGACTCTCCGTACTTCAAATCCACTTCGGGATAAGGAAGCCATTTCACACCACTAGACTTGCTATTATTGGATGGCTTTTTGTAATCAGGGTTGCTCATGTTTTTGAGTAACTCTTCAGATTGGCTGTACTTATTCTTGTTGACGGTAATCTTTGGTGTTTCTGGTCTAGCGATTTCACAGTTACCTCGGTTAACTTCGATACCGAAGACAGTAGAGTAGTCAAAGAGAGACGTTACATATATTTTCGTCTTTGGTCCCCATCGGGTGTTGATGTCTTTGTATTCGACTTTGTAGCCCTCAGCAGATGCAGTAAAGGTCACAAGCAGTGTTAGTGCAGCGGTAAGTACAATAGGTTTCATGAGAGATATCCTTTATCTATTATTCAATGAGTTGATACTAAAAGATGGCTACGACAACTTGTGTCGAAGAGAGTGTTGGTTTGTGAGATTGGGCAGTATGAGACTGCCTACCAGCTGAAGATGTAACGCAAGCCACCCAGGCAGGCTCCTAGCGCGCCTCCTATGACTTTTCCAATGTGTTGGCCTGTAGTGCCAAAGATGCTTCCTATTTCCTCCCCATACTCTGCACCTTTAGTTGTCGTATCGAAGATGGCTTCCCATAAGCTAAAACTGGTTTTGTTGTTGTAATCACTGGCATCGTTGTCTTCCCAATTCTCATGTCGAGGGGAAAGCGTACGATTCGCCAGTAGGAGCCGTTTATTTTTTGGTAGGCGTTCAACAATCAGATATAACAGCTTGGAGAGGTTATAGGGACGTTGTTTGGTTGTGCCATCACAGTGACCAGCGACGTAGTAAATCGGTTTTAAATAAACCCCTGTAGCGCGTAGTACACGGCGATGAATGGAGTTCACCATGGCTTCTAGGTGAGCTTTGGCTGCGGAAGTTGGCGTATTACTTTCATGGTCCCACGCTTGGTTCCCTTTCAAAGCATTATCTGCTTGATTGATGGCAATCATTAGACGGTGCTGAGCTTCTTTCCCTAATGCAGGAATAAGTACGTCGTTGATTAAAGTGGTGGGTGTCCCTAAGTCACGTGAACCCCCATCAAGAACGACAAGGACTAAGTCGATCACAAAACGTTTTTGGTCATCTTTGGCTTTCAATGCCTTTTCTAGTAAGCGAGCGTGTTGCTCATCTTCTTCGACTCCATCCCCTAAGCCCGGACTGTCCCAAAGAATTAGGTTGTTCAAGCGGTACTGACTGATTCCTTGTGTGTGTGGCTCACAGCTTGTACCTACTTCTGCAATCGCCATGTCGAAAAGGGCATTTATCGTAGAACTTTTTCCAGCTCCAGTAGCTCCCGTGATCAGAATGTTGAGTTCTGTGGTTTTCATTTGTTCAAGGTTATCGAGTAGCTTAGTTCGCGTTTGTTCATTAAGCGGTGCTTGACGTATCTCGCTTTCAAGCGTGTCGAATAGGTCGTGATGTTCAGGCATAGATGCTCCTTGGTTAGAATCCGGAAAATTTACAACTAGCTCTCTCCTTATGACGAGTAATTCATGAGGAAAGAAAAATGAGACTAATTCGATTAAAAGAAGTAATTGAAATGACGGGCTTGAGCCGTTCGTATGTATATAAGTTGATGGATGCAGACCAGTTTCCTAAGTCTGTCTCGCTTGGCTATCGATGTGTGGCATGGGTAGAAAGTGAGGTTCAAGGTTGGGTGATAGAGAGAGTGGCGGATCGTGATGAGCGCTTAGGAGTACGCTCACCAATCTTGGATCAAGAGAGAATAGCCTAAGCGGTTTTCTCAGAACTTTTCTGTTTAGTAATGTCCCAAACATCATCCCCAAAACCACGTAACCATCTATCAAGTTGAGGTGAATCGATCACCGTTGCAGTGATTTGATATCCTCCATCCACTAGCTCAGCACATTGTTTCAACGACAAGGGTGTTTCAAGTAGGTGATACCCGCTTTCATGGGTAATGCAAAAAGATAGGTTTACTTCATTTCCTTCACCAAAGTAAAAGCGGCCATCTAGCTCATACCGTTCAAGGTCAAAGTCACTTGGGTAAGTAAAATCAAAAGTAGATACATTGACTTTATTGATGCGATGTAATGCTAGAGAGCGTTCGTTGGTGTGACCATGGAAGCGGCACACCAGATACAGACGACTGCCTTGTTGTGCTAGACCCAATGGCATGACGTCTTTGCTTTTGTACTCTAAGTTGGCATTGGTATAACAAAGAGATAGATAACGATTGTGGAAGAGAGCATAACTAACCTTCTCAAATATTTCGTTGTCGATATGGGGAGGGAGTAGTGGTACGCCCTCATTAACAAAGCACACTTTTCTTAACCATTGGCGTTCTTTCATATTGCTGGTGGTTGGGAAAAGGTGTTGTTTAGCATCATTGAAAACACTGTCGAGCGTTTTCATTAAATTGACAGGAAGAAGATAGCGTAGATAGTTTTCAGCTAGGCTAAGCAGTACAGCCTCCTGTGGTCCATGTGATAACAAGTTCTGTGAGCGGCGACTGTAACCAAAAGGTTTATCGCGCGTATCTACATCGACATCATCAAAGAACTGAGCAATATCGGTAAGATTACGCTGAATGGTTCGCTCTGAACGAGCAATGCCGATTTCACTGAGTTGCAGTTGGATCTCTTTTGCTGTGATCTTGCGACTGTTAGGAATACGCTTATAAATCTCAAGAACCAGCTGTATGTAATGTTGTGAGCGATTAAGCTTGGTATCGTCCATAGATGGCTTTATTTTTTTTAAGCGCACACCTCTCCGCTCATGTATGAAATGAGTAAAGACAATGAGCTAACGAATTGATTGAAGAGAGTTTACGAGGTGCTGCGTTGACTTGTGTCGCAGTGTTTTTGACTAAAATAAAGAAAGAATCGGACACGGAAGTTTACCGTGTCCCTTAGTTATCACTAGCGGTGACGACTTATCATGCTTTGAATCGCATCATCACTATATCCGCGATTTTTAAGCTCCTGACGAGCGGCTCCTATAGCCCATGTACCGCCTGAACGATTTGCAAGGGTACGTGCCAACTGATCATCCCCCTTACTTGCCGCATCGGCTTGTGCCTCTTTCATGTCACCGTACGTGTCAGAAGCTACTTTAGCTCCTACTTGTGCGCCTGCTTTCGCAAGCTTTCCAACGTTGTCCCAAAATCCCATTTGGTGATCCTTTTTATTAAGTGTTGAGTGCCAATGCATAATACAAATTGATGCGTTAACTTATGTCGCCTTCGCTAAAGGTTGGTCTTAAAAATGAATGTGCTAGCCAGTATCCTGAAGCTTTAATGGAGGGCATACGATGCAAGACACCCAGCACCAAAGACATTTTAATGAGCACTCGTTTTGGAATAAGCTCAAACGCTACGCCAGAAAAGCAGGACGCGAGGTTATTGAAACAGCCTTAACCCTTTATTGCTGTGCAAAAGACAGTGATACACCACGTTGGGCTAAAACGGCGATATTGAGTGCTCTGGGTTACTTTGTCTTCCCTATTGATACCATTCCCGATGTGTTGGCTACAGTGATGACATTAGTGTATTGATGGTCGCGTTAACTTCTGTCGGAGATCATGTAAAACAAGAGCATAAGGAAGAAGCAAAGCAACAAGTGGAAGTCTGGCTAGAAAGGTAGGGGTTAGTGGGTAAGCTCGATGTTGTCGAAGCATTCAGATTCAACGTAATACAGAAAATTTTGTTCCCACATTTTGTACAGTTCATCAATTCCTTCAGAGCGAATGCTTTGCCATCCGGTTGCCACTGTAAAGACCACTTGATTCCCAAAATCAAAGTCTATGCAGCGTTCTAGTTCTGGGTAGTAGTTACCCATATAGGCAAAGTCAGTGATGTAGAGAATGTCTAGCGTGTAGTCTTCCTTAATGTTGAGGCTTATTTCTACAGGATGGTAACCCCCTTCCTCGGCACTATAACTCTTGTCTCGAAAGTTAATCGTGACTGTAGGGCTGGTGGCTTTGGTCTCTTCTGAAGAAAAGAAATTCTGGCAGTACTGACTAAGTAAAGTTTGGAGTTGTTTTGATACTGGTAGAGATGGCGGGGCAAAGTTTAGAGTCGACATATTACGTCTCCTAGTGTTGGTGATAATGGGGTATCGATCTATGAAGTGGCGTCAAAGGTGCTGGTCATTGTTAGTTGGATATCATCATAACTACACTGCGTTAAATGACAGGCTAAGGTTTGCATCCACGCTTCTAATAGCGTTTTAATTTTGGGGTGCTCAAGACTTACCGACCCACAATCGGGCTGATAGCACCAAAGGTTAGGCAAGTGAAAATAGAGTTCAGGTTCTAGTTCGTGGCTTTGAGTATCTGAGTAGGAAAAGCTTGTTAAACAGATAAGCTGCCAAGGAGTGGAAAGGGATATTCGGTAGAGCTGAATTTCAACCGGGTGTAGCCCTTCTTTGGTTCTGTAGTAGCTTGTTTCTCTACAGTTAAGAATAATTCGCTGAGCATGACTAGGGATATCATACTGCTTGATAATCGCGAGTAAGCAATGATGAAAGGTATCGTGTAAGGCAATGTCTCCATATCTTTTCTGAATCATAGTAGCCCCCTTTCTGCAAAAGAGACGGCGCTATCCCCAATGACAATATGATCGAGAACACGGATATCCACCAGAGCTAATGCATCTTTTAGTCTTTGAGTGATTCCCTTATCAGCTTGTGATGGTGTTGCATCCCCTGAAGGGTGATTGTGAGCAAAGATGACTGCTGCGGCATTTGTCTTTAATGCGGCTTTTACCACTTCTCTAGGGTAGACACTGGCTGAGTCAATGGTGCCAAAGAAAAGCTCTTCAAATGAAATAAGGTGATGTTGGTTATCAAGAAACATTACAGCAAAGACCTCTCTCTCATAGGCTTTTAATTTGCAAGAAAGGTAGGTTTTAGTGAGTTCTGGATTGCAATATTGATCGCCTCGGAGGCCCCGTGCTGCAAGGATTTCTGCGGCTGCGTCGAGCACCCTGTCGGCTGTGACAGGACCATCAAAATAGTAGTTGTTATCGTGCATGAAACACTCCTTAGAATGAGTTGAGTAGTAGGTGCACGAAGATGATATATATCTGAAATTATTTATGTTTTTAGCGTGGTCGGGTAGTAATTAAAAAACTCTCCAGTTGCCCCCGTGCGTTTTTAAGCTGCGATTGTTAACTTGTTTGTGTTCAAACATACAAGGAGAAATGAACATGTCTAAAGCGAAATCAACACCAATGACCCCGTCAGCCGCTGCACGTATTCAAGGCGGACAAGCGAAAGCAAATGGTGGTCAAGTAGCCAAAGGAAGTTTTGCTGCGAGAGCTCAATCAGCCGCTGTGAAAAACAGTCAGTCGTAGGGAGTGCGGGGGAGATAACATTTCCCCCTCATCAATTATGAAAAGATATAGCAATAACAAGGATATACAGAAGTTGGTTTGCCATTTGGTGAAAAATAACTGGCGATTCCAACGCTGTAAAAAACATGGCTCTATTTTCTCGCCAGCAGGGAAGCGATTCACAGTGCCAAGTACGCCAAGTGATAGACGAGCTTTTCAAAACTTTAATAAAGATATTCAACGTTCAGTATGACTAATAAAACAAATAACACGCCGTATTACTCTGTACAGCATTTACTTAGAGAATTTGCTAAAGGTCTAGGAACCAAAGCTTTAGCAGGTAAGAAGATTGATGATGCATGTAAAAACACAGAAATAAATCCATTTCATTTGGAGGCTTTGAAGAAAAGCCTAATCCACGATCCCCTTACAAAATGTGTCAATATTTACTTTGCCGATCATGTGCTGGAGCAATTTGAGAGGGTTACAGAGTTTTATTTAAACTTGATAAAGTCAGTACCTCTCGACGGGGTAGATGCCAATCTAGCTCAACAGTTTATTGATCGCTACTTTATGACATTCGCTGTCGCTGAGATTTGTTTTAGTTCTTTAAATGGTATGAGGCTTACATCGAGAGATATTGCTTGGAGCGACAAGACCTTGATGTCACTTGTTTTAGAGAACCTTGAGAATTCAATGGAGTGGCAGCAGTTCCTAATAAATAGCACAGAGTCTCAAAAGGAGTGTTTGAGGGCATGGGCACTAGGCCCTGGAGCTGAGTTACCTAAACTCTCCAGTATTACTTCTCTTGGGGAAAGTTGGCAACGAGGAAATAGTTGGGGGGCTTTTAAGGCCAGACTGATAACCGCTCGCCTGTGGGATTACTTTTTTTATCGTAGTGGTTATACCGACCTCGCTCTACTTAGACATAGCTCCCCCAAACAGTGCTTAGAGAAACTGGTTAGTCAACTACTCAACCTGCTTCAGCAAGGAACGATAAAATATGAAGCTACATCTCCTTTAGCATTGGGGTTGTTTGATTTACTTAGGTTAAGAACACTTAAAGTTGCAGATAGCCAAGGGCGCTGTTTCGAATTACTGGATCAACTTAGGTCGCAACAAGAGAAGCTCGATATCAATAAAGAAGCGACATACTACTACCATTGGATGAATGCTCGTTACTTGTTGCATTCAGGAGAGCTACTCGCAGCGGTTGATGAGTATAAGTTAGCATTTGAACAGGTGATCTATAGGCAAGGGGAAAATGCCGAGAAGATTATTATCGAGGCGATCGTTACAGCATGTCGATGTCCTAAACCAAACAAAAGGTTCATTAACCGTTTGAGGCGAATGGCTGTGGTGTTAAAGATAGATCTAATGCCATCAGAGCATAGTGGTGATGAGGACAAAGCGAAACCACAAGAGATTGAAAGTTGGGAAATTGCTGCATTTAGTCAGTATTTCAGTGCTTTCTTTACTAGAGACTCGTTCTTCCCAGGTGCGTCATATCCTGCAAATCCACATGACACAAATGGGGTATGGATGGTGGATGAAACGACTCACCAACTAGATATTGAAAAACCAAACAAAGTACTCTCTGTTGGAATGGAAGGTGGGTTAGTAAAACAAATGCCACAGTTGGTTTATTTCTCGATGCTTGAGGATGTAAATGCTATCTCGACTCTTCTAAATTCAAGTGCAGACGTTAACCGACTGTCATCACGCAATGAGTCGGCAATTCTGTTAGCTATCCAATCAATGCAAGCTAACGTGATGCCTTTGAATTCAATGAAGGAAGAATTATTCCAGCTACTGAGCCAGAAGCCACATAAGAGAAGTGTACTGGATACTCTAACGGAAAAGAAAAAACTGTCTCCCCTCGGCTGCGCTATTCAGACAGGTCGAATAGGTGTTGTAAGGAAACTAATTGAGATGGGGGCTTCAGTTGATAGAAGACATGACACTATTGGGGAAACCCCGCTATTTACAGCCATAGGCTTAATAGCACATCATACTCGGCCTCATCTCAATGCAGGGCATTGGGAAAAGATGAAATATTCTAAAATGAACTTGCAATCGGTACGCGCTCACTCTGCAGGACTATTGCCTCATGATCTTGAGCATTTAAAAACAGTAATGGCAAAACAAGACAGCGACCCAGTTTTTCAAAGTATACACGAGGTAGTGAAGAAAACTGAGATCGGTAATATCCTAAAATACACTTCAGCAGATGGGTTTCGGCAAATAGCGAAATTGCTTATAGAGGAAGGGGCAGATCCCAATGCCAAGCATGACACTGCTATGCTTGGATACACACCATTGATGTTAGCGATTGAACTTGATGAAGCTGAGCTGGTGGAGGCTATGATAGACTCAAAACAGTATCAGGCTAACTTTCAAGATACCTGTATTGATTCACGAACTGGTCAACGAGTCGATATTGAACGATTAATAAGAGAGTGGCGAGCGTCGAATGTAGCTAAAGCGCTTAGTGAAAGGGTATAAGTCAGTTGTAATATAGTCGCCTCATTTAGGAGTAAATGAATAATGAGGTCGACTACTTTGAGTAGGAGCCGTTACAAGAACTCTAAAAGCTCGTTCATGTTATTAACGACAATTTGTTGTCCTTGAGGGTTTGAATCCAATATATGGGTGTTGATGTTATAAGTGTCTAGGACGTAGCGTATTAGCGATGCATTGGTGGGTATATTTAATACACCATTCACCATTCCAAAATCTTTTTCAATGACGGCTTTTTGGTTTTCATTAAAACGGAGATCAGGACTAAGCTTTACGTTAACTTCAGTATTCCAAAGTTTATCATTCGATTTATTGTGTACTGCGTGGTCGTTTAAGTCCGGTACTTCGTGAATTCGACTAAGTACAAAGTCACGATAATCATTAGCGTATTCACAGTATGCTCGTACATGCCAGCGAAGAGGAGTACAAACTAATGTGTGGGGGGAAATGATCCTCTCAACTTTGTTACCATCCTTCAGTGGTGTGTAGCAAATATCGACACGTTTTTTTCTCGAATGGCTTGAACTAAAGGTCGTAATACTTCTGGTGAAATATTACGGGTGATGGGCCGCACCATCGCTGTATGCTCGAAGCCCATATCAAGCTCATCAAAAGTTACTGTCATATCCTCACTTCGAGACAGTATGTGCAAGTATTCATCAGCATGACCACTGGTAAGCTTAGGTGTAAAGGTCTCACTGGGTTTATACCCTTTGATCTTTTTATCGTAAACAAGGTTTCCAGGAGCAACTTCTGCCAGGTAAGTGTTGATGTCTTTAGATGCTTGCTGTCTACCGATACCAAAGCTTTTTATCAAATGATTGGTATTTAACCTGCCCTCCCAAAGTACGATAACTTCGATCATTCTGTATCGAAATAAAAGATCCCATCTAATAGGCCACTTACTCATAACTCACTCCTGCTTGTTTATGCTACATGTGTATGTAATCAGTGTTTACCTGTAGCCTGTGACGTCATATTATTTTCTGGTCAATATTACGTCAAGGGCAGTTGAGGAGAAAACCATGAGTGAAATTCACATCACAAGAGCGGTATATCAAGACACCAAAGAGTCGGTGTCAATTGAGGACGTCGATCGTGGTCTTCAAGCCAATGTTGTATGCGCTTGCTGTGGAGCTAAATTAGTTGCGAATAAGGGACAAAAGAAAGCTTGGCACTTTTCTCACTATTTTGACGAAGCATGTGTTTTGGCGTACGAGACGCAACTTCATTTAACTGCCAAAGAGTATTTTGCAAAAGCCGGAAAGATACCTATACCGCTTGATACGGGATGGATTACCCCAGATGTTTGCGCAGAACTACAAGTCTCTGATGTGAAAATTGAAGTCTATATGGATGGGAGAAGGCCGGATTTAGTGGCGACGGTCGGAAGCGAACAGTATTGGATTGAGATAGCCAATAAGCACAAATGCGATGACGATAAAGTTTGGTATTGCCGAAGTCATGATAAGAATGTCATTGAGATAGATGTCTCTGAGTGTGGTTATCTAGACCAGTTCGACTCTTTAGAGCACTGTTTAGTGCGAACGCAGTCGCTCAATGCCTGTAATGATTACCTTGATGAAATAGCAAAAAGTACAGCGCATAAACACGAAAAAGTTAGAAAACAAATTGAAGTCTTGAAGCGTTCAGAAAAGAAACTTGAAGAGCGAGAAATAAAGCAAGACAAAGTAGAGAAAACGTTAGAAGAGCGTATCGAAGTACATCAGAAAAAGTATGAAGATCGCTTAGAGAAAATGAAACTTCGCAAAGATGCTCAGGATGAGATTCTTGCTGAATTGGAGAAAGCGATAGACTCTCATCAAACCCTATTAGATTCAGTTCAGGCGCGACATGCCCAGATTGAATATGAGATAGAAGAGAAGGTTACATCGAGGCTTAAGCAGCTTGATGAGCAAAACCAAGCCGTGCTTATTCAGTTAAAAGGGGAGTTACAACGAGAATGGAATCTGGAGTTGAGAAAAAAGAAAGAGGAGTTTGAACAACAACTAGCGGGTGAATTTAATCGACGATTTCAAAGTGAAATCGTGGCGATGGAAGAAAGACAACTAACACATCAAAAACTAGCTCAAGAGTTAAAGGTTTTGGAACACGAAAAATTTTTTCTGTGTGATGAGATTGAGTCTTTAGGTCTACGTAAGAAAGCAGTTTTGGAGCAACAAGGGCATGAGTTGCGAGAATCATTTGCTCCACTTCTTGAACAAAGAAATATTTTGACTGATGAAGTTACCGAATTGACAAAGCAGGTAAAAGAAAAATTGATAGAAGCTGATCTTGTCGATACTTATGCCAACAACCTTGTTGAGGTGAGAGACTTCTGTCTAGCTCGTTCTGACTACCGACAAACGATCAATCAACGAATGAATAAGCTCAAGTCAATAGATCGCAAATGTAAGGAGCTAGAGTTTGATTATGAGCAGAAATTCGAACGATTAGATGTAATGGTAAAACTCTCAAATGAATTCGCTAAAGCATTTAAGACTACCTTCGATTTACTACAAAAGAAGGAGCTTTTAAGTGAGCTACCGGAGGTCTTAGTTAATCGAGTAAATAAGCACTCCATTATGCTATCAAGAAATGCTCAAGAAGAGCTCGATGACCTTGAACAGATTGAAGCTTAGTTGTATCGCAAACACTGAGTTGAGAGCTGTGCTCACAGCTCTGAGTGGTTATTAATAAAGCGTTAGATTGCATAATGGAAGAGAGATCATTGTTCTACTCTAAGTTTTCTCATACCCTATTAAAATCAATAGCTAAAGTGGATTAATGCCTTGAATGTTAAATTTAGGGTTAGAAGGTGTTCATCTTAGTCAGGGCACTAGCTTGTTATATTTAAGCAAATGAAGCGCTCTGCAAATTGAACCGGTTAACCCACAACTCTAGGTGTCAAAATGCTTCCAAGTTATCAAGAGTTAATGAAGCCAGTGTTAGAGGCTGCCAAGAATGAAGAAGTTAAGCTAAGCAACACCATCGACTTGCTAGCTGAGCAATTCAATCTATCAGAAGAAGAAAGAACGGAGCTTCTTCCTAGCGGGCGACAAGCTGCATTCACCAACCGAGTTGGATGGGCCAAAACCTATCTAGCCAAAGCTGGGCTTTTGGATTCCACAAGGCGTGGTCATTTCGTGATAACAGACTTGGGGAAAGATGCTCTAAATAGTGACGAAGAGATTAATAATCATTACCTTAAACGTTTTGATGACTTCAATGCGTTCACTAAACAAAAGAACGGTGATTCAGACAAAGTCGAAGATACAACTGTGTCTGATAATGATGCGACGCCAGATGAAGTGCTAAGAGCTGCTTATAAACAGATTAACGACGCGTTAGCCTCTGACATTTTGACCCGAACACGTAAAGTATCTCCAGCCTTTTTTGAGCAACTACTGATCGACCTGCTACTAGCAATGGGTTATGGCGGAAGTGATGAGGGTATGGCTCACACCCTTGGTAAAAGTGGTGATAATGGTGTCGATGGAGTCATCAACCAAGACCCTCTAGGTGTAGATCAGGTTTACATACAAGCTAAGCGTTATGCAGAGGGCAACAATGTAGGCTCTAGTGAAATACGGGATTTCTTTGGTGCCCTTAACTTAAAGAAAGCGCAAAAGGGTATCTTCATTACTACTTCCGATTTTACATCCTCAGCCTCACAAACAGCTAAAGATTTAGGTATGCGTATCGTGCTTATCAATGGCAAGGAGTTGGCTAAGCTAATGCTTCGCTACAACATAGGTAGCCGAGACGAGCAAATAATTTATATCAAACGCATTGATGAAGAGTTTTTTGAAGGATAATACGTCATGGCAGACTTCAGTAATTTTGATTTTCTAAGATCACATCAAGATTGGCTTTTTAAATTAGCCGAGAGTGCAGAGCGGAATTTTGTCCCATTTCCAAATACGACGTTGGTTAATATTCGACAACTTGGTGAAGCGATTGCTCAGACCATTGCTTCTCGAGTTGGCGTTGAGTCTGGCGCTAATGTCAGGCAAATAGACTTGCTCAAAGAGCTAGACAGCGTTCTTCGTCTTGATGATAACGTTCGAGATGCCTTTCATACAATTCGCAAGCTTGGAAATAACGCAACACATATCTTTGACAGTAGCACTCACAGAGATGCACTTAAAGCACTAATGGTAGGCCATGCCTTGTCCATGTGGTTCCATATTACTTTCGGTGGAAGTACGGCAAAAGGCTTTAAAATTCAGAAGTTCGTCAAACCAGAAGACCCATCAGACTATGTTCGCGAACTTGAAGAGCAAGTTAATCGACTAAAAGTTGAATCACAGAGAACGCAAGATCGTATTAAGGTCGCAGAAGAGCTCAGTAAAGTTGAAGCGGACAAAGCGCAAGCTGAGAAGTTACGTGCTGAACAAATGGCTGAAGAAAAGGCTATTTGGGAAGAGTTAGCAGAAGAGCATGAGAATACTTTATCCTCGTATCGTCTCAAGATGGATAAAGCAAACATTGTTTACTTCCAAGCTTTCCGTTCTAAATCTAAAGAGGATCAAGTCTCTGAAATTCAGCGTATCGAGAAGTCTCCCTTTGAGATGGATGAAGCCGAGACTCGTGTCATTATTGATCAGCAATTGGTTGATGCAGGGTGGGAAGCCGATACCGAAAACCTTCGATATTCAAAAGGTGCCAAACCAGAGCCAAACAAGAATAGAGCAATAGCGGAATGGCCTACAAACTCAGGTCCAGCTGATTATGCGCTATTTATGGGAATGACTCTGGTAGCAACGATTGAAGCGAAAAAGTCAGCTAAGAATGTATATGGTGCAATCGATCAAGCAAAACGTTATGCAAAAGGCATTCATAACTTACCAAGTAACGTTGAAGTAGCAAACTATAATGAATTTTTGGTGCCCGTGGTATTTGCGACGAATGGCCGAGCGTATTTAAAACAGCTTAAGCAAGAAAGCGGCATCTGGTTTTTAGACGTCAGAGATAATACTAATCGAAGAAAAGCCCTCAAAGGCTGGTACACACCAGCTGAGCTGAAGGAATACTTGCGTCAAACACCTCAAAAAGCCAACGCAGAGTTGAATGGCATGGGCTTTGAGTACGAACTAAAGCTTCGTGATTATCAAAAAGAAGCCATCCTCTCGGTTGAACAAGCAATTAAAGAAGGAGAAGAAAAGGCGCTGGTGGCAATGGCGACGGGTACCGGTAAAACCAAAACCTGTATTGCTTTAGTTTACCGATTATTGAAAGCGCAACGTTTCCGCCGAATTCTGTTTTTAGTAGATAGAAGTGCCTTGGGCGTTCAAGCATCGGTGGATTTTGGCGAAGTGCGTATGGAAAACCTCAATACGTTTGCTGATACCTTTGATGTGATGGGGATGGAGCCAGATAAAGCTCCTAAAGCTGTACCTGATGATGATACAAAAGTTCACGTGGCAACGGTTCAAGGTCTGGTCAAGCGGATTATGTACCCCTCAGGAAATGGTTCAAAGCCAGGTGTAGGCCAGTACGATTGTATTGTGGTAGACGAATGTCACCGAGGTTACTTGCTCGATCGTGAGCTTAGCGACACAGAGATTAAATTTCGAGACCAGAAAGACTATATGTCAAAGTACCGAGCAGTTATTGAGTATTTTGATGCCTTTAAAGTTGGCCTAACAGCAACACCAGCGATTCACACAGTAGATATATTTGGTGAGCCAGTATTCTCATACAGCTATACCGAAGCCGTTATTGATGGGTACTTAGTCGATCACTTACCGCCTGTCCGTATTCACACCAAGTTAAATACGGAAGGAATCAACTATCAGGTTAACGAAGAGGTTCAAGTTTATGATCCGCAAACTCAGCAGTTTGATTTGATTCATACGCCAGATGAGTTGGATTTTGAGGTCGCTGATTTTAATAGAAAAGTAATCGCCCCAGAGTTCACCAAAGTGATATGTAAGTGGCTAATCGAAAGCGATTCTCTAAATCCGTACTCACAAGAAAAGTCGTTGATTTTCTGTGTCACAGACCGCCACGCCGATGAGGTCGTAGAAGCGTTAAAACAAGCGTGTGAAGATTACCACGGCGAAGTTGAAGATGATGCAATTCAGAAAATTACGGGTGCCTCTGATAAGCCGCTAGAAAAAATACGTCTATTCAAAAATGACCGCTTACCGAATATTGCGGTAACCGTGGATTTGTTGACGACTGGTGTCGATGTGCCGAGCATCTGTAACCTTGTATTCTTACGACGTGTCAACAGCCGCATTTTGTTCGAGCAAATGCTTGGTCGAGCCACGCGCCGTTGTGATGAGATAGGTAAAGAGCGATTCCGCATCTACGATGCTGTAGATATCTACAAACAACTTGAGAAAGTGAACACAATGAAACCTGTTGTGACCAAGGTCGACGTTACCTTCTCTGAGTTGGAGCAAGAGATCACCAAGGGGGGAGATACCAAACTGCAAGAGCTGGCTAAAGATCAATTTCTTGCCAAACTGCAAAGCAAAAAGAACTACTTAACACCACTTCAACAGCATGAATTTGAGCGAATCGTTGGCAAGCCGCCTAAAGAGTTCGCCAAAGAACTGAAAGCAATGAATACAGAGGATGTGGCGAGTTGGTTTGTTAGCCATCCTGGCTTAGGCGAGCTTCTTGATATGAAAGTGCAGGGCGGCAGTGGACGAAACAAAATAGTGATATCAGACAAGCCTGATGATGTGACTGGTACATCAACGGGCTATGGCAGCGGCCAGAAACCAGAAGATTACTTGTCATCGTTTTCAGCCTTTGTAAATGCAAATAGTAACCGGATGGTGGCATTACAAACGGTTATCCAAAGACCGTGGGAACTGACACGAACTGACCTCAAGCAACTCGTTGTAGAGCTGGAAAAAAACGAATTTAGAGAGGAAGAGCTAAAAGTAGCCTGGAAAGAGGTGAAAAACGAGGATATTGCCGCCCGAATTATTGGTTTTATCCGACAAGCCGCAATCGGTGAGGCCCTTATTCCGTATGAGCAACGTGTTGACAAAGCCTTGCAGAAAATACTCGCGATTCGTGCCTGGAAAACGCCGCAACGAGAGTGGTTGGAAACTATCGCTGCCCAGATGAAAACTAACATTGTTGTTGATGAATCTAACCTAAACGAAGGTATTTTTAAGCAACGCCTTGGTGGTATCCAACGAGCGCACAAGCTTTTCGAACAGCCTGTAGTTGATGTCCTCGCGCAATTTAACCGTGCGCTTTGGTCTAACGATGACCTCCAAGTAACTGCGTAATGGGTTACAATACCCAACAATTTAGATTAACTAAGAAGAATTATGAGCACACAAGATTTAATCAACAAGCTTTGGGGTCTATGTAATCTATTACGTGACGATGGCGTTACCTACAATGAATATCTAAATGAGCTTACATTCCTCGTTTTCTTGAAAATGGTAGAAGAGACGGGACAAGAAAAGCTGATTCCTGAAGGATACCGTTGGAAAGACATTGAAAAGTTCAATGCTGCAACACGTCTTGAAGAATACAAAAAGCTACTGGTTCACCTGGGCTCGCACGGCTCACTTATCACTAAAGCGATTTTCAACAATGCTTCAACCTGCATTCGTAAACCGGCAACGCTAACAAAGTTGGTAACTGAAATAGACAAGCTGGATTGGTACTCGGCTAAGCAAGAAGGCTTGGGCGACATGTACGAAGGCTTGCTTGAAATTAACGCCAGCGAGAAAAAATCGGGTGCTGGCCAGTACTTTACCCCGCGTGTGTTGATTGAAGTCATGGTTGAGCTGATGAAGCCAACCCCGAAAGATAAGCGAAATAATCAGAAAGGCGACGTTATTGTTGACCCAACCGCGGGTACAGGCGGCTTTTTGATTGCAGCCCATCAATACATGGAAAAGAACTTCGATGTGAAAGGGTTGGATGAGTTGGATTACGACAGCTACCAGCATGAAACCTTCTTTGGTATGGAGTTGGTACCTGATACGCGCCGTTTGGCAATGATGAACCTGATGCTACATGACTTGGCCGTCGATGATGAAAACTCAGGTGTTTTGTATGGCGATACGCTCTCGAAAGAAGGTAAAGTGTTACCTAAGGCCTCGCTCATTCTTGCTAACCCACCATTTGGAACCAAGCAAGGTGGTGGCGTACCAACCCGTGATGACCTTGTGCACTACACCAGCAACAAACAACTCGCATTTTTACATGCCATGTACAAGGTTATGCTCAAACCAGGTGGTAGAGCAGCCGTAGTATTGCCTGATAATGTGCTATTTGAAGGCTCGACAGGTCGCAAGATTCGTAATGATTTAATGGAAAAATGTAACCTGCACACTATTTTGCGTTTACCTACGGGTATTTTCTATGCAGCAGGTGTTAAAACCAATGTGCTTTTCTTCGATAAGCCAACAAATATTAATCAAGACAAAGGCAATACAAAGAAAGTTTGGGTTTACGATCTTCGCGTTAACATGCCGAAATTTGGTAAACGCACAGTATTGGAAAAAGAACACTTTGAAGAGTTTTACCGTGCCATGGGAAGCGACCTAACGCAAGTGGACGAAGCTAAACGCCAAGCCTTTATTGATAACCATCAAAACGGTAGTGCTATCGGTAATATAGATACTTGCCGCTTACGAGCTTTCACGCGAGAAGAAATCAAAAAACAAGAGGACTCCCTGGACCTGGCTTGGATTCGTGATGATAGCTTGGAAGACTCAGCGAGCCTACCGGAACCTGATGAATTAATTGCAGGAGCGATTGAGGAGCTGGCGGGCGCAATTACTGATTTACAGTCAATTATGGTGGACCTTGGTGGCGCAGAGTCTTCTGAAGAGGTTGTGCTATGAACAATTACCGTCAAGGGTGGCAAGAAAAGACAATAAAAGAAGTTACAAAGAAAACTACTCAGAATAAGCCTTCAGAAGATGAGCAATTGATTTATGTCGATATTGGCAGCATTGACAGGAATTTGAAGGCGATCGCTTCTCCTCAACACTTATTAGGTGTTGATGCCCCAAGTCGAGCACGGAAGAGAATCCATACTGATGATGTATTGGTATCCTTAACACGTCCAAATCTCAATGCAGTTGCTATTGTTCCGAAGGAATATGACCATCAGTATGCATCTACAGGCTTTGACGTACTAAAGCCATATACTGTAGTACCTAGGTTTTTATACTATCTCGTACGGACTCAAGATTTCATTGATACTGTCTCGGGAAAAACTCAAGGCGCATTGTATCCAGCCGCCAAATCAGCTGATGTGCAAAGTTACTCGTTCTTTATGCCATCGGAAAAAGAGCAACAGCAAATCACGGATAAGCTAGATTCAATCTTTGATAAATTAGAGATGGCCAAGTCTCGTTTAGAGAAAATCCCTTTGCTGTTAAAACGATTTCGTATGTCTGTTTTGTCGGCGGCAGTATCGGGAGAGCTAACGGAAGAGTGGCGGGACGAGAATGATGTATATGACTGGGAATATGTAAGCCTGAAAGAGGTTGGTAAAGGTTTTAATTACGGCTCTTCTGCTAAGTCCAAGAAGGAAGGAGCCGTGCCCGTACTTCGCATGGGTAATTTGCAAGAAGGTAATTTAGATTGGTCAGATCTTGTATATACATCGGATGAAAACGAGATTGAGAAATACAAGCTTGAGCCTGGTGATGTTTTATTTAACCGCACCAATAGCCCGGAATTAGTTGGAAAGACGTCTATCTATCGCGGTGAGAGAGAGGCCATTTTTGCTGGGTACCTAATCAAAGTTCAGGGAACCGAACGCCTCAACAGTGAATACCTTAATATTCAGCTGAATAGTCCTCGCGCGCGAGATTACTGCTGGCAAGTAAAAACTGATGGCGTCAGTCAATCAAACATCAATGCCCAAAAGTTGAAAGCGTACGAATTTAACTTGCCGTCAGTCGATGAACAGGAAGAAATAGTAAGAATTGTTTCAGAGCTGCTTGCTAAATCTGACTTGGTTAAGAAGCAGTATGAAACTGCAAAACTTCGTGTTGATAAACTTACGCAATCAATCCTTGCGCGAGCATTTCGTGGTGAGCTGTTTGAACCTTTTTCTGATAAGGCTGAACGAGTTGCTCAACCGCAATTATCAGATTTAGGTGAAGAGCAGCGTAAAGAACAAGAAGTACTGGCTGAGCACGTTGACGAAGCGCCAGTTCGGACTCAGCCGACATTAAAAGCGGTCGATGATAAGAGTGAACTGCTGTCTAAGTTAAAAGTTGCCAAAAAAGCCATGTCAGCACAGCAACTATTTGATAGTGCGTCAGTCGAGACATTTAAAGTCATTGATGATTTGTTTGTTGAGCTTAAACGTCTTTTAGAGCTCAACTTGATCGAAAAAATGGGTGAAGGCGAGAGCAGTCAGTTTAAGGCGACCAAGTAGTGAAAATAGATTACTTGCATATTCGCACTAGTTTTAAAAACGTTGAAGACTTAGAAATCGATTTTGATAATAGGCAACTGCTAACGGTTCTAATTGGACGAAATGGCTCCGGTAAATCGAACGTGATTGAAGCGTTAGTTCGCATTTTTCGTGCGTTAGACCTAGGTGATGAACCCGCGCCATTTAGCTATAAACTCAGGTATTCACTGGGATCATCTTCCGATAGGCTTATCGAAGTTGATGCGTCACCAGAGTATGGCTCGACGCCAATTCAGCAACACAAAATACAAGTATCGATTTTGGGTGAAAGTGGTCAATACTCTCTGCCAGAAAGCATTTCTTTATCCAAAGTGACACGAGATAAGGAAGGTAATTCAGATTATCTACCAAAGCATTTATTTACTTACTACTCTGGTCCGAGTGATCGCTTGGAGGACTTGTTTAAGCCACACAGGACCAAGTTTTATAACCAATTGCTAAAGAACCAGGTGAAAATTGAGGACGAGGTTCGTCCTCTTTTCTATGCTAAACCTTTTCACAGTCAGTTTGTGTTGTTAGCATTCTTTTTAAGCCAACAACGGGGTGTAGGTCGGGAGTTTCTTGAAGACCATTTAGGAATAATGGAGTTTCATTCTGTACACTTTGTTTTCCGAAGACCAACAGAATGGAGCAGTATAGATAAAAAGGACCTATTTTGGGGGGCTCGAGGAGTAGTCAGAGAGTTCCTAGACAGATTGTTACCACATAGTTTAGGGGTGATTAAAACGGAGCGGGCAGAATCAACATCACTGACAGGCAAAGGGAAAGACAATGAGTTTATGCATGTGTTCCTGCCTGACATCTACAGCCTAAAAAAGGTGGCGCGAGGGCTGGGGGCAAAGAACTTTTTCAAAATGCTCGAAAGTACCTTGCTTTCTGACCTGTTAAGTAGCGTCCACATCAAGGTTCGATTAAAAAATGGGGAAGTCGTATCGTTCAGCGAGCTTAGTGAGGGCGAACAACAGTTGCTAACAGTACTTGGATTGCTGGAATTTACTGTTGAAGAAGACTCTCTATTCCTGCTTGATGAGCCGGATACGCACTTAAACCCTGCATGGGCTGCCAAATATCACTCGTTCCTGAAGCGATTCATACCCGACAAACGTTTTTGCCATATTTTGATGGTTACACACCACCCGCTGGCTATTGCAGAGCTGAAAAAAGAACAGATTCAAGTCCTCAGGAAAGATGCGGAAGGATTGTCACTAGCTGAAACACCGTCAGAGAGCCCAATTGGTATGGGCGTCAATGGTATACTGACCAGTGACATGTTTGATATGGCAACAACACTGGATCAGCATACAAGTAAAGTGATTGAAGATAGACGAGAGCTGCTGGAGAAAGAAAGCCTGACAGAGGCTGAGATTAGAAAGTTGAGTGAGCTAAATAACTCACTTGATAGATTGGGTTATAGCTACACCCACCCAGATGAAGATTATCGACAGTTCCTAATTGCTCGTAAAAAAGCAATGCAGCAGTTAGAGGCCGAAAACAAGGATTCAACAGAGTATCGCGTCAAGTTGATTAACGCGATTTTGAAAGACCAAGGATTGATTGAGTAGTGCGTTATATAGATTTAAACGTTATAGGCCAATGCAAACCAGAGAACTGGGATGTTAATTCTCAGAGTTGGGCTCAACGAGTACAACGAGCTGCTGACAAGTCTGCCGAAATTAAATCTATTGGCAGTAAGTGGAGTGACTTTAAACCTAACTTTATTCGCGAGTTTGGGGATAAATGTTGGTATTCTGAAGTACCCAGAATAGGTACAGATTTTGATGTCGACCATTTTAGGCCGAAAGGTGCTGTAAAAGTATCAAAGCAATCTTACGCGACTCGAGTAGTTCAAGGGGCAAGTCAAAAGCACCCTGGTTACTGGTGGCTAGCATTTGAAGCGAAGAACTATAGGTACGCCTGTATTGAGGCGAACAGGCCAAGATCGAATGGGGGGAAGCATGATTATTTTCCGCTTATGGATGAAGCAACGCGAGTTTGGAACCGTTGTAATATTGCTGGTCACGGGGGGAGGACGTTAAACTCTTAGATCCATGCTGTCCAATGGATGTTACCTTGGTTTCTTATGTGCAACATCCAGGTGCTGTTATGTCTCGCTATAGCGAAATATCGCATCCCGATGAGTATTCTCGTGTTCGTGAGAGCGCGAAAAGATATAACCTTAATAGTAAAACAATTAAGGGGGCGAGAAGCGAAGTAATTAAAAACGTAAGTCAGTCATTAGATTTTATAGCGCTTCATGCCACTTTGCCAGCCGACCAACAAAACGCAATGGATGAGTTTTTGGCTGCGATGGAACAGAATTTGATTGATGCTTGTAATAGAAAATCGCCCTTTTCCGCGACAGCCGTAGCTTTTGTTCGTCAGAAGAGGCATGAGGCTTGGTTAGCTAATTTATTGCCACGGTTAGATCTGTCAGATTAAATTACTACCAATTTTTGGTACCTGTAACAGAGTGGTTGCATTTGTCTGCCTTTTTATATGCCACTATGTCATGTTAATGATGTTCTTCTAGGTATCAATACGAATTCGAGTTGATGACGTTTCCGCAAAGAGTTTTCAGGTATATATCACTAAGTGACATTAACTGCCATGAAGGTGAATATATGCAAGAGCAATCAACGCGACTAATCAGGTTAAAAGAAGTCATAGCTATGACTGGACTTTCGAGAGCGAGTGTTTATAAATTTGTGAGTGAGAATAGATTTCCTTCACAAATATCACTGGGCTATCGCTGTGTAGCATGGGTAGAAAGTGAAGTTCAGCAATGGATTGATCAGCGAGTTCAAGAAAGCCGACGTAAAGTGTGAATATTTGAGCTAACCTTGGTGGTTAGCTCTTTTTTTATTTTTTACCCGACAGCGCGAAGTGTACGAGTACCTGTAACTGAAAGGTCACCCTGAGATGCTTTCGAGATGTGATTGCTCCACCAAGCCATGAGCTTTTTACGTCGGTCTAAGTAGTCAGCTCTGTTGTACGCTTTACGCACTTCATTTGAATCAATATGAGAGAGTGCAGCCTCGATAACGTCTGAATCAAACCCTTGCTCATTGAGCGTCGTACTTGCTAAAGCTCTGAGTCCATGTGCAACTAACTTCCCTTTGTAGTTCATACGCTTCAATGCCATATTCGCCGTTTGAGGGTTGATATGAGTTTTTGGATTTCTATCTGAAGGAAAGATAAACTCACGATGACCACTGATTGGTTTCATTACATCCAATAATCCCAAGGTTTGCTCTGTGAGCGGTATCACGTGTTCTTTGCGCATTTTCATACGCTCGACAGGTATCACCCAACATTTATTATCAAAATCAATTTCATCCCACTTAGCTCCAGCAGCTTCATTTGGACGCGACATAGTATGAAGTTGCCATTCAATAAGACATCGAGTCGTGAGTTTTATGTTGGCTTTGTTAATGGCGAGCATTAAACCAGGTAACTCTTTCGGTGTTATTGTCGGCATGTGTTTTTTCTTCGGTGTTTCAAATGCCGCCTTTATACCGGTTAGGCGGTTTGCATCCACCAGCCCTGTATTCAATGCAAAGGTCATAATCTCATTGAGACGTTGAGAAAGCCGCTTGATGGTCTCTAAGTTACCTTTGTGGGCTAGAGGCTTCATTGTATCTATAGCGTGCTGAGGGCGTAGTTCTGATACTGGATACGGTCCGAGAGCGGGGAAGATATGAAGCTCCAGAGAGTTCCAAATATCATCTGCATAGTTTGGTGTTACTTTTTTCTTTTTATTTCGAACCAATCTTTAGCGACAACTTCGAGTGTTGCGCTACGGTGGCCTTGTTGCTCTAAAGCGATTTGTTCTCGGTGTTCTTTTGGATCGATATTATCTGATAGTAGCTTTCGTGATTGTGCTCTAAGTTCACGAGCTTCAGCTAGAGAGACTTCTGGGTAGCTACCAAAGCTTAGGGTAGTACGCTTTTTGGTGTATGGTCGATAGTAATCAAACAGCCATAGCTTTGATGAATTAGGCTTTATACGGAGTACAAGCCCTTGACCATCTCGCAGGTCATAAACCTTCTCTTTTGGCTTCGCTTGTTTAATTTCCGTATTGGTTAGAGGTTTCGTTGTTCTCGCCATAGCAGTACCAAAGTTAGCATTATCGAATCGGTACTGCTAAGCGTACTGCTAAAAAAATGAGCTGTCCAGAACGAGATAGGACTAGTGTGCACGCTAAGTTATTGATTTACTTTTCTTTGGGTATAAAAAAAGACGCCCTAGGACGTCTTTCTCTATGAATTGGTGGAGCTGGCGGGAGTTGAACCCGCGTCCAAAAATCATTCATCATTGGTACTACATGCTTAGTCGATCTTTAATTTCACCAGCAACCTGCGAACCGACACGCTAGTTAAAGGCTAACCTGAATTATAATTCGCGCTTTTCCTCTCAGGTGGGAGAAGCCACGCTAGCTAGTTTGGGTTTGATCTCTTATTGGTCCCCGTCTTACGAGCGGAAGCTAGGGTAAGAGAGCTCTGAGCAGGTTATTAAGCTGCTAGTGCGTAGTTTTCGTCGTTTGCGACTATTTTTTTGCGGCTTTTAACGTGGCCAACCGCCCCACGGCATGCACCTCAGACTTCAAAATTCCTGTCGAATCCTAAATCAGCCCCAAGTGTTATTTGCATAGTACCAGAAAAGCTTACCCTGTCTAGCACTGTGCGTTTAAGTGCTTAAAATTAACGCAAATTACTCTTCATAATTCGTGCTTTATCTCTCGCCCAATCTTTTTCTTTCATATCAGTACGTTTATCGTGCAGTTTTTTACCTTTCGCTACGCCAACTTTAATCTTCGCCCAAGAGCGAGACCAGTAAAGTGCGGTTGCGACAAGTGTCATGCCTTCACGGTTAATACGACCGATAAGGTTGTCGAGCTCTTTTCTCGACATAAGGAGTTTACGGATACGTGTTGGGTTCGCCACGATATGAGTACTCGCTTGAGTAAGCGGAGTAATCGTCATACCACTGATGAATGCTTCGCCATCTCGGATGTAAACGTAGCTTTCTGCGATATTGGTTTTGCCTTCACGTAGGGATTTTACTTCCCAGCCTTGTAGCTCAAGCCCCGCTTCTATCTCATCATCGATGAAATATTCGTGGCGAGCTTTCTTATTAAGCGCAATGGTATTGCTACCGGCTTTTGATTTTGATTTATTCTTTGCCATAATGGCCTCATTATACGGATTGCACCCTAGTTGGGGAATCCTTTTTATTTGCGCTCTGGCCCAATACAATTAAAATTGCAGTTTGTGTTAATGTAACGCTGTCTTTAACAGGAGTCTATATGCCAAAGGTTACTCGTTCAGCATTAGTGTCGTTTAGTGCCGACCAGATGTTCAGCTTGGTCAATGATGTTGCTCGTTATCACGAGTTTTTGCCAGGGTGTTCTGGTTCACGTGTGATCGAATCTTCAGATTCAACTATGGTAGCTTCGGTTGATGTCTCTAAAGCGGGTATCAGCAAAACATTTACCACATCGAATCGCTTAGCGGATGGTGCTGAGATTTTGATGGAGTTGGTGGACGGCCCGTTCAAAAAGCTGCAGGGTGGTTGGTACTTTACTCCGCTCGACGAGCAAGCTTGTAAGGTTGAACTTAAGCTAGAGTTTGAGTTCTCTAGCCGAATGATTGAAATGGCATTTGGTAAGATTTTCAATGAGCTGACGAGCAATATGGTCAGTGCTTTTACTCAACGCGCGAAACAGGTCTACTAAGCCATGACTATTGAATCGGATATGATCCACGTAGAGGTTGTCTTTGCACTTCCTCAAGAACAGCGTGTGTTTACTTTGGTAGTGAACAAGCACGCGACCGTTGAAGAGATCATTGCGCAGTCTGGCGTTTTGGAATTGTACCCAGAGATCGACTTAGCGAAAAATAAGGTTGGTGTATTCAGCCGCAACGTTAAGCTAGATGCGACGGTTCGTGATAAAGACCGTATCGAAATCTACCGTGCATTGTTGGCCGATCCAAAAGAGATTCGTCGTAAGCGTGCTGAACAAGCGAAAGCGGCCGCAGCTAAATCGTAACGCAAAACAAATTTAACTAAGAAGAGAGCTCGCTATATTGGCGAGCTTTTTTGTGGCTGTTAGTTAGACACAGCAGCTAATTTGTAGCAGATATTAAAAAACCTGCTCATGAGCAGGCTTTGACGATTCTTGCTTGAGAGCTTTGTTGGCTGAAAGCTAGCGAAGGCTTTCGAAGAACTCATCACTGGCTTCAAAATCACCATTGATCGTTACTAGAGTGCCTGTAGCATCAAAGTTCACGACAAGGTTTTTCTGAATAGGGTCGTTGTGACCTTTTTGATGGTGGTAAATGTAATACCACGTATCTGGGTAGCCATTTTCGATAAGCATAGGTGAGCCCATAACGTAACGAACTTGTGTTTTTGTCATGCCAAACTTGAGCTGGTCGACAGCTTCTTGTTCAACATAGTTACCCTGATTGATGTCAATTCGATAAACCAACTTCTCTAGTAGAGAGCAACCGGTCAACATTGTTAGTGCAAGTGGAACTGCAACTAACCACTTTTTAATTCGCATAGTTTGAGATCTTTCTTCGCTAAAATACTGCCTGATAATAAACAAGCTCCAGCAAGAAGTAAAAAGCTCCTTGCGCTTTGAGCTTGTTATGACTGGCAATTTTGAATTAAGTTGCAAAATTGCCAAGAATTTTCGGTAAATTATCAGAAAGTTGCTGAATATGTAACCTAAGCTGCGATTAATAACTCTTTTGCGTTGGCAAGCGTCGATTCGGTAATTTGGCTGCCACCAAGCAGTCGAGCAAGCTCTGAAATGCGCTGTTGTTGATCCAAGGTGTGCATTTGGGTCTCTGTCTTACCCGATTTAGTGTTCTTAGCTACGAACAGTTGTTGGTGCCCGCAACCTGCCACTTGAGGTAAGTGCGTCACACACATCACCTGCGTAGATTCGCCCAGCTTACGTAGCATTTTTCCGACAACAGCCGCTGTTGGACCACTGATACCCACATCGACTTCATCGAAAATCAGGCTTGGTGTATCCACTTTTTGCGCCGTGATTACCTGAATCGCCAATGAGATTCGTGATAACTCGCCACCAGAAGCTACTTTAGCAATAGGCTGCATTGGCTGGCCTGGGTTGGTCGAAACAATGAAGGTCACGTTATCCATACCCAATGGAGAAGGGTGGGTGTTGGTGTTGTTCACTTCAATGGCAAACTGTGCTTTTTCCATGCTCAGTTCGTGCATGCTTTGCGTGATCAGTTTGTTTAGTTCTTTTGCGTAACGAGTTCGAGATTTATGAAGCTTCTCTGATTTAGCAACGAACGATTGGTATTGGTTTTCTACCTCGTTTGCCAATTCTTCCAACTTTTCATCAGAGCAATCAAGCGCTTCAACTTGTTGTAGTAAGTCTTGATGATGCTTATAAAGCTCTTCAGGCAACACGTGGTGTTTACGAGATATCGACATCACTTTTGAGAAACGTTCTTCAACATAAGCCATACGACCGGGATCGACATCAATGCTGTCTAGGTATGTTCTTAACTCGTTGTTGGTTTCTTCAATCTGAATAATCGCTTCAGAGAGTAAATTCGGTAATTCAGCCAACCTTTCATCGAGCTCAGCTAACTGAATTAAGGAGTTATTGGCCGATTGCAGAATACCAAGCGCATTAACTTCTTCGCCTTCATAAATAAGCTCGATAGCTTGCTGGCAGGTTGTGGCCAGTTCTCCGCTATTGGAGAGGCGCTTATGCTCTTGTTCGAGGTCTTCATATTCTTCCTCCCCAATAGACAGCTCATTTAACTCTTTGATTTGGTATTCAAGAAGTTGTTTTTGAGCTTGGTTTTGCTGGCTATTTTCACGTAACTCTTTTAAGTGATTATCCGCTTGTCGCCATGCTTGGTAAGCGTTACGTGTCGACTTCAATAGGTTCAAGTGGCCTGCGTATTGATCAAGCATGGCCATTTGGTAGTCGCTCTTCATTAACTGATGATGAGCATGTTGACCATGAATGTTGATCAGCAGTTGGCCAAGTGATTTCAATTGCGAAAGAGGAACCGGGCTGCCGTTGATGAATGCGCGAGAGCGACCTTCTTTAGAGATAGTTCTGCGTAAGATGCACTCACTGCCATCAAGCAGTTCGTTGTCTTCTAACCAGCGGGTAGCGTGCAGATTGTTCTCAAGTAAAAAAGCGGCACTGACTTCGGTTTTTTCTTCACCCTGTCTAACCATTCCTGCATCTGATCGTCCTCCAAGACATAAGCCTAAAGCGTCGATAGCGATAGATTTACCTGCACCAGTTTCCCCGGTGATTGTTGTCATGCCTTTAGAGAGTTCTAGCTGTAAAGACTTAACAATAGCGAAATTATTAACACTTAAATGAGCCAGCATTTTATTTACCTGTATAACTGAACATACTGTATATAAGCTCAGTATATACTGTTTCTTTATACAGTAAAGTCGACAGGTGAAAATTTTTTGCGATAGCTCTCAGAATTGAACTTGTCTGTAGATCACTGAAAGCAATATAGATTCCCAACTCACTCGTTCCTCCCTCTTGGGAATGACTGTGTGATGGGTTGGCGTGAAGATATAGATGGTGGGCTTTTAATCGGCAATAAAAAAGGCTGACGAATGTCGTCAGCCTTTCAAAATTATTCACTATTTACTTAGAACAGCTTACTCGACCAGCCTAGCTTGTTACGTAGGACATGGTAGTAATTGTAGTCTTTAGGGTGGATCAGCTTGAGCACATTTGGGCTTTGGTAAATGTGAATCTCATCGCCAGGAGAAACAGGCAGCGAGATTTGACCATCACAGCTCACTTCCTGAGTTCCGCGGTTATCAGGCGATACGATAAGCTTGATACGACGCTTGCCATCCACCACAAGTGGGCGACTTGAAAGGGTGTGCGGGAACATTGGTACTAGTGAGATAGCATTTAGGCTTGATGACAGGATAGGGCCGCCGCCAGAAAGCGAGTAGGCGGTAGAACCTGTCGGTGTTGAGACGATCAAGCCATCAGAACGCTGTGAGAAGGCGAAGCTGTCATCGATATATACTTCGAACTCGATCATGTGAGCAACTTGGCCGGGGTGAAGTACCGCTTCGTTGAGTGCCGCATTATGGCTTTTTATTTGGCCGTGACGGTGAATTTCTGTTTCAAGCAGGAAGCGTTCTTCTTCCATGAACTCGCCTTTGAGAACATCAGTAAGCGCACTCTGGAAATTTTCAGGGTTGAGGTCGGTAAGGAAGCCAAGATTACCTCGGTTAACCCCAATCACTGAAATGTCGAAACGTGACAAGATTCTAGCGGCACCGAGCATATTTCCGTCGCCACCGACCACAATGGCGAGATCGGCGCGCTTACCTAATTCAATCAGGCTAGAAAAATGTTCTTTTGGGATGTCGTCTAAAATAGTGGCGAGTCTGTCATCAACAAACACTTGATAACCCTCAGCACTTAACCACTGATAGAGCTCTCTATGAGTCTGAATTGCTTGCTGATCTCGAGGTTTACCGATAATGGCGATGACTTCAAATGGCTTTTTCATAACGTTTCCAAACGAATTAGGCTTGAATCAAAATTCTTCATCCCCATAATAAAGGCAAGTTGAACGTCTATGCGAGTGTTTTATATCAATTTGGGGCGCAAACACGCCTGTCACTTGCATTGAAAACGAATTCTGGAGATATCATGAGCAACGAAGAAAACAAAGTAACCGAAGAAGAGCTAGATCAGATCATCGCTGAAGCTGAGAAAGTTGAAGAAGCTGAGCTGAATGAAGACGCTGCTGATGAGCAGGAAGCAAAAATCGCTCAACTGGAAGCTGCACTGCTTTCTAGCGAATCTAAAGTGAAAGAGCAGCAAGATTCTGTTCTTCGCGCTAAAGCTGAAGTTGAAAACATGCGTCGCCGTAGCGAACAAGAAATTGATAAAGCGCGTAAATTCGCTTTGAACAAGTTTGCTGAAGGTCTGCTTCCTGTAATCGACAACCTAGAGCGTGCAATGCAAGCGGCAGACGCTGAAAACGAAGTGGTTAAGCCACTGTTTGAAGGTGTTGAACTAACGCACAAGACGTTCGTAGACACAGTTGCTAAGTTTGGTCTTAAAGAGATCAACCCTGAAGGTGAAGCGTTCAACCCTGAATTCCACCAAGCAATGTCTATCCAAGAAAGCCCGGATCACGAATCAAACACGGTTATGTTTGTAATGCAAAAAGGCTATGAACTAAACGGCCGTGTGGTTCGCCCAGCGATGGTTATGGTTGCTAAGTAATTACTTATTACGTTGCCAGCTGATTGATTAGCGTATTGACTGAGTAAGTCGTGGTGGCAAAATAAATCACTGGTTTACGTGAAATGAAAAGAGAGGCATATGCCTCTCTTTTTTTATGTCTATAGCTTGAGAGTCCACGTAAATAAGCATCAAAACCGTATTGAGAATGTCGTTCTTTTTATTTCATTTAGATCAGCGATTTAGAGTTTTGTGTTATGAAACTTGTTGTGAATGAGTAAATGTTTTGATGTCACATTTGTGATGTTTTTGTAAATAAACACTTTTAATTGTTATCTTTGTATGTAAAATCCACTGCCATATAGCGATTTTGATCGCATATATAACTATAAAAGTACAAATTTCAAACACAACAAACTGGAGAAGAACGATGGATAAATCGCTCTCAAGTAAAATTTTTGTAGGCTTGTTTGCTGGTCTACTTATTGGTACTGCTATTCAGTACCTATTCAGCGGTATTGCTATTTTTGATACGTATCTACTTGGTGCTGCAGAAGGTGCTGGTGGTATGTTCGTATCACTTATCAAGTTACTTGTAGTTCCTCTTGTATACGTATCTATTGTTTGCGGTATTGTTGAGCTAAAAGATATTCGTTCATTTGGTCGTCTTGGTGGTAAAACCTTTGGTCTTTACATTATTAACACCATCATCGCGATCTCAGCAGCGCTAACGATTGGTCTTATTTTCCAACCAGGTGCAGGTGCGAATCTAGCGGGTACGGTTTCTGAGACAATTGCGCTTACAACAACTGAAACACCAGACATCTTCTCTCTTGTTGTTAACATCGTTCCTAGCAACCCTGTAGAAGCGTTCGCAAGCGGCGACATGCTGCAAATCATCTTCATGGCAATTTTGACAGGTCTTGCTATTCAAGCGCTTGATTCTCGTGGTGGCCCAGCTATCAAGACATTCAAGATGGCTAACGAAATCATGATGAAGCTTATCGGCCTAGTAATGAGCTTGGCGCCTTACGGTGTATTTGCTCTGATGATTCAACTGGGCGCAACACTGGATGCAGACACGCTAATGTCAGTTGCTGGCTATGTGGCGCTTGTGGTTGCAATGCTAGTGTTCTGGATTTTCTTCTTCTACCCAATGATGGTTGGTTCATTCACTGGTATTTCTCCAAAGCAGTTCCTACGTGCAACGCGTGAGCAAGTTCTATTCTCACTATCTACAGCAAGTTCGAATGCAACAATCCCAGTAACTATGCGTACTCTTACTGACAAACTAAACGTATCTAAGTCAGTAGCAGGTTTCGGTGTACCACTAGGTGCAACAATGAACATGTCTGGTGTATCTATCTACATCGCACTAGCGACTATGTTCGTAGCAAACGCATTTGGTCAACCAATCAACACTGCTGATATCTTCACTCTAGGTCTAACTATCCTGCTTCTTTCTATCGGTGCTGGTGGTGTTCCAGGTGGCGGTGTAGTAATGGTAGGTGTTCTATTGCACCAACTAGGTCTACCACCAGAAGGTCTAGCGATTGTTGCTGCTGTTGACCGTATCTGTGACATGTTCTGTACTTCTTCAAACGTAGTAGGTGATACAGCGGTGAACACTATCGTTGCTAAATCTGAAAACGAAATTGGCGTTGAAGCTAATGAAGAAGCTGAGCTACAGAAAGCAGAAGCTTAATTCAGAGACTCTTTCCGCTATAGATTTAATCTGAGCTGAAACCCTGAGTAGATAAACGGAGCCCAAGTGGCTCCGTTTTTTATTGGGTGAGAAGGTCACTTTATCTACTTTTACTCAACAAACGATAGTGCGGCCTTAATTGTTGTGTGTGGGAGCCTCTTTGAGAGCCCGTTTACAGAAACAAGACTTTGCTACAAGAAAGGATAGTCGAGGGTGAATAAACCCAGTTATGGGACTTATATAGGCGGTAATGATATGTATTCGTGCCTAATCATTCCTTTTATTAAAATAAATGTAAAAAAATCCATTTTCACCCTTGAAAAGGCTTCGTGAGCCCTTATCTATGGTGCATACGAAAGCAAATTACATTTGCACTTAAATTTTGTGTATTAGGGTTGAATCCCTGATTACCGCCCCCCACATATGTGGGTATAGCAAAAAACTAATATAGATTATATTTCGGAGATAGCCTGATGGGTCGAATCATTGGTATTGATTTAGGTACTACTAACTCTTGTGTTGCTGTTTTAGACGGCGACAAACCACGCGTACTAGAAAATGCTGAAGGCGAACGCACAACAGCATCGGTAATCGCATACACTGACGGCGAGACGCTAGTTGGTCAACCTGCGAAACGTCAAGCAGTTACTAACCCTCAAAACACGCTATACGCAATTAAGCGTCTAATCGGTCGTCGTTTTGAAGATGAAGAAGTTCAACGCGATATCGAAATCATGCCTTTTAACATTGTTAAAGCTGATAACGGTGATGCATGGGTTGAAGCGCAAGGCCAAAAAATGGCTGCTCCTCAAGTATCTGCTGAAGTTCTTAAGAAAATGAAGAAAACAGCTGAAGACTTCCTAGGCGAAGAAGTAACTGGCGCAGTTGTTACTGTTCCTGCTTACTTCAACGATGCTCAACGTCAAGCAACTAAAGATGCTGGCCGTATCGCTGGTCTAGATGTTAAACGTATCATCAACGAACCAACTGCTGCTGCTCTAGCTTACGGCCTAGACAAGCAAGGTGGTGATCGCACTATCGCTGTATACGATCTTGGTGGTGGTACATTCGATATCTCTATCATCGAAATCGATGAAGTAGAAGGCGAGAAAACTTTCGAAGTTCTTTCAACTAACGGTGACACTCACCTTGGTGGTGAAGATTTCGATAACCGCATGATCAACTACCTAGTAGATGAGTTCAAGAAAGAGCAAGGTATCGACCTTAAAGCTGATCCACTAGCAATGCAGCGTGTTAAAGAAGCAGCAGAAAAAGCGAAAATCGAGCTTTCTTCTACTACTCAAACTGACGTAAACCTACCTTACGTTACTGCTGATGCGACTGGTCCTAAGCACATGAACATCAAAGTGACTCGTGCGAAGCTTGAGTCTCTAGTTGAAGACCTAGTTCAACGTTCTCTTGAGCCACTAAAAGTAGCTCTAGCAGATGCTGACCTATCTGTAGGCGAAATCACTGACGTTATCCTAGTTGGTGGTCAAACTCGTATGCCTATGGTTCAAGCTAAAGTAACTGAATTCTTCGGTAAAGAGCCACGTAAAGACGTGAACCCTGACGAAGCTGTTGCAATGGGTGCTGCTGTTCAAGGTGGTGTACTAGCTGGTGACGTTAAAGACGTTCTACTACTAGACGTTACTCCTCTATCTTTCGGTATCGAAACGATGGGCGGCGTGATGACTAAGCTTATCGAGAAAAACACAACTATCCCTACTAAAGCGGATCAAGTGTTCTCTACAGCTGAAGACAACCAAAACGCAGTAACTATCCACGTTCTTCAAGGTGAGCGTAAGCAAGCGACTTACAACAAGTCTCTTGGTCAGTTCAACCTAGAAGGTATCCAACCAGCACCACGTGGCATGCCACAAATCGAAGTAACATTCGACCTAGATGCTGATGGTATCCTGAACGTATCTGCTAAAGATAAAGCAACAGGTAAAGAGCAGAAGATCACTATCCAAGCATCAGGCGGCCTGTCTGAGGAAGAGATCGAAGCAATGGTACAAGAAGCAGAAGCTAACAAAGAAGCGGACAAAAAGTTCGAAGAGCTAGTAACTGCACGTAACCAAGCTGACCAAATGATTCACGGCACTAAGAAGCAAGTAGAAGAAGCTGGTGAAGCTCTACCTGCAGACGAGAAAGCTAAAATCGAAGCAGCTATCACGGCACTAGAAGAAGTTAAGTCTGGTAACGACAAAGAAGCTATCGACGCTAAAGTTCAAGAACTTATGCAAGCAGCTCAGAAGCTAATGGAAATTGCTCAACAGAAAGCTCAAGCTGAACAAGCTGGTGCTGACGCTGGTGAACAACCTAAGCAAGACGACGATGTGGTAGACGCGGAGTTTGAAGAAGTTAAAGACGACAAAAAATAATTTCGTCACAGAGTAGCCTGATTTCGTTGTCGGAAGTGCTCACCTACTAGCGTAGGCTCCGCGCTTCCTCCTAGAACTCAAGCTATCTGCTTAGAAATTTGTCTCGAAGACTTATTAATACGGGCGTCAGAGGTAACTCTCACGCCCGTAAATTTGTATTTAGACTTGTCGATCTAGATAATAGCTTTATTCGGCATTTCAGCCGGCAGAACTTTTATCTAGATTGATACACAGACTACTGAAGTGATCATTCGGTAGTAGCAATTATTTTGGTGACCTAGAACATGTCAAAACGTGATTTTTACGAAGTATTAGGCGTAAGCCGCGATGCATCAGAGCGCGATATTAAAAAAGCGTACAAACGCTTAGCGATGAAATTCCACCCGGACCGTAACCAGGGTGACGAGACCGCAGCAGATAAGTTTAAAGAAGTAAAAGTAGCGTACGAGATCCTAACTGACTCTCAAAAGAAAGCAGCTTACGACCAATACGGTCACGCAGCCTTTGAACAAGGTGGCATGGGCGGCGGCGGTGGTTTCGGCGGCGGTGGCCAAGGTGACTTCGGCGATATCTTCGGTGACGTATTTGGCGATATCTTCGGCGGCGGTCGTCGTGGTGGCGGTCAACAGCGCGCACAACGTGGTTCTGATTTGCGTTACAACATGGAGCTTTCTCTAGAAGAAGCCGTTCGTGGTGTATCTAAAGAAATCGAAGTACCAACTCTTGTAGAGTGTGATATTTGTGACGGTAGCGGCGCGAAAGCAGGTTCTTCTGCACAAACGTGTGGTACTTGTCATGGCCACGGCCAGGTACAAATGCGCCAAGGTTTCTTTGCGGTTCAACAGACTTGTCCTACTTGTAACGGTAAAGGCAAGATCATCAAAGACCCATGTAACTCATGTCATGGCCAAGGTCGCAAACAGAAGACGAAAACGCTTAACGTTAAGATCCCAGCAGGTGTTGATACTGGTGATCGCATTCGTCTATCTGGCGAAGGCGAAGCAGGGGAGCACGGCGCTCCAGCTGGCGACTTGTACGTACAAGTACACGTAAAAGAGCACAACATCTTTGAGCGTGACGGCAACAACCTTTACTGTGAAGTGCCAGTAAGCTTCTCTATGGCTGCTTTAGGCGGTGAAGTTGAAGTTCCCACACTAGATGGTCGTGTAAACCTTAAAGTGCCAGAAGAAACACAAACGGGCCGTATGTTCCGTATGCGTGGCAAAGGCGTGAAAGGCGTTCGTGGCGGCGGTGTGGGTGACCTAATCGTTAAACTAGTGGTTGAAACACCGGTTAAGCTAAGCTCTCGCCAGAAAGAACTACTGCGTGAATTCGAAGAAACATGTTGTGGTGAAGCGGCAAGCAAGCACAAGCCAAAGTCTGAAGGTTTCTTCAGCGGCGTGAAAAACTTCTTCGATGACCTAACTAAGTAATTGATAGTGATTTGAAACTTTTAAAGCCTGCCAGTGTGCAGGCTTTTTTGTATCTGTAGATCAAAGAAAGAAGCTCAGAGAATAAAGAGTCTAGATTTCTCAGATAGATTATCGAGCCCTTTGGTGGTTGCTCTTGTTACTTCCAACACGCTTCTGGCTCTGAAACACCCGAGTGGTGTAATTCCAATATATCGGTAATCGAATTTAAACATCCATCATTCACTTGCTGTGAAAGTGGTTCTGCTTGAATTGCATAGGTTGTACTACTCGCCGAAATCGCTAACGTGTATCGGCTGGTGTCGGTATCGCAAAACAAACATGTCCCTCCGGAAATAATATTCTCCGCTGCGGATGCATAGTTCCCCGTGTACAGCGTCTCCATTTCCAATTGTATCTTTGTCATATCAGCTATCGCGGTGACTCGGTGCGCTTTAATTACATGGCTCGTATAACTTGGATAGGCAATGGCACCAAGTATCCCCACGATGGCGACAGTGATCAATAATTCGATCAATGTCATCCCTCTAATGCTTAAGTTGTTGTTGTTGCATATATTTCTTCGAATCATCGCGAGTAGTTTCCTTTAATATCTCTGCCTATTTTTCTCCGGTGGTAGCATCGGCGCAAGATTAAATACGGTTACGAGCGGTATTACATAGGAAATTGGGAAATGACTCGCGGGTTTACTTTATTAGAGCTTTTAATCACGGTGTCGGTGTTATCGATACTGATAGCGACGGCTGCCCCGAGTTTTAGTTCAGTAACGCAAACTGTGAAGATGCAGCGATTGGCTAGCGAGTTGAATGGTTTCCTTATTCAGGCCAAGTCAGAATCAGTAAAAAGGAATCAAGATCTTTGGGTTCATTTCTCTATGGATAAAAATGAAGAGCAATCAACTGGAGATTGGACTATTTGGTTAAAACCGACCGAAGACTTGTCAGGAGAAACCTTACTGCAGTTGACGGGTGAACCTTTTCGTGACCTTTCTTTTTCTCATAATTACACCGGAGACAGAATTACTTTTGAGAGCGTTCGTGGGAGGCCTGCTCGTGGGACTCTCTATTTAGCTCCTAATACGGCTTCAACCGATCGGGTTTTGATCAAATTATCCAGCCCTCCAGGGCGAATTAAGGTGTGCGGTGAGTCGAGTGCGCAGTATGGCTATGATGCGTGTTAAATCGACAACGGTAGCTCTTAGCAAGCAGCAAGGCACATCATTAATTGAGTTAATGGTGGCGTCTGCGATTGGTGTGTTCGCGATTTCGATTATCGGTAGTGTTTTTATAACAGGGCAGAGAATAGCCAAAGACAAAGGCATTGAATTATTGCTGCTACAAAACCTAACAAGCACGATGCAGGTGATGAAGGAGGATATCCAACGGGCGGGCTATGATGGTTCTAATGGTTACTCAATCAAGCTGTCTGGAGCGAGTAACACCATCCAAGTGAGTGGCGGTGTTGCCGTTGGTTTTGTTTACTTCCGAGAGGGCTCAAGCGCAAGTAAAGAACATCGAAATATCGTTTACAGAAAAAATGGAACCAAACTGCAAATATGTGAGAAGGGCACCACTGTATCGGAGGCAATTCCTACATTTCATGAGGTTACTGGATGTTACTCACTGTTCGATGACAATCTCATTGATGTTGATGAGTTCAGCATTAATTCCCAAGTATTGGAGCAGAATTCTATCAAGAGCACGCTCACTGATATCAGTATTACAGCGTCAATCCCAACCGCAGGTGTTTCCAAATCTGTTTCGGTTTCCGTTAAGCAGAGGAACTGGCAATGATGATATTTAGAAAGCAGCGTGGTGTGGTGACGTTATTGATTACGTCAGTGCTTTTAATTGGTGCTTTAGTGGTGACATTAGGCACGTATCGCAGTGTATTCCATCAAATTAAAGTCGCACAGAATGAAGTGCAGGGCAGACAAGAACACTGGCGATCGGAAGGAGGCTTAGAGTGTACCTACTCCTACTTACTTGAATTAGACAAGACAATTGCTGATATCAAAGACGCGAGTACTCGTCCTGCAGATTTTTCTGATTGGTGTTCTCCTTACGAAAATAAACCGCAGATCGAAATCTCGGATAGTGCAATTTCTAGCGCTTACATCGTAGCGTCATCCTCAAACGTACAGTCACTTTTTAAGACAATAAGAGAAAGATCTCAGCTCGGTAGTGGGGCAATTCAGTCTACTGGTCCTATCGAACTTATTGGAACTTTGAGCCTGAAGCCGACAGTAAAAGAAGAACCGATCAGTGGTAATGAATATGAATGCGTGAGTGTTACTTTTGCCGACCTTTTTACTTACCAATACGATTCAATGCATGGTGATTCAGGACAAACGTTAGGCTTAGAAGTGCTCGACCCAAGTGCGGATGGTCCGTTTTCTGGTTTTGATGGCGTGTGTGACAGTGAATATAAAACGGAGATACCCAAAGGTAATTCGGGAAGTCGCTATTCAATCTATGCACCTGATTCCTCTCAAGGAACGAATCCGCCTCCCTTCCAAAAAGACTTTAACCCTGATCCTAATATGAACCCGTTTTACACCTTTTTTGGTGTTGCTAAAACCGAGCAAAATATTGTCGACCTGTCACAAGATACGGATTTGTTTAAGCATGTTCAGCTATTGAATGCGACTGAGTGCGGCACTGAGATTATGGAGCACTTTACGGCAGGGCAAACCAAGGGGCTGTGGGTTGAAGGCAACTGCCATATTAATGCTGCGGTTGCGGCCACAATCAATCCATCACAGCTGTTGGTTGTGCAAGATGGTGTGTTGGCACTAAATGGAGCCATGGCTTACAACGGAGTGATTTATCATTTGGTCGATTATCAAAAGAGCCATGTAAAAACGCGTGTCGATGACTTTTGGAAGAACCTTTTGCCGAATAACGTATTTGCGCCTTTTATTAAAGACATAGATAACGCCAGTGTCGTCAAAAAAAGTGTCGGGATTCAGTTTGCATCTGGTTTGCCTTCTGGTGGCCTTATTTTTGATTCACCTGCAGGTGTGACGACCATTGTTGGTGACATGGACTTAGATTTTCGTGCGGATTCTAATCCGATTGATCTGCCTTCAACTTATCAGTGGAAGCGAGGATCATGGAATGATTTCTAAGAACTCAGGTTTTAGCTTGATAGAGGTTCTTATCTCTTTTCTGTTGATTGGCGTTGCCTCGTTAGGTCTGGTTAAATTGCAGGTCTACGCTGAACAAAAATCGGATTTTGCGCTCCACAGCGTAGAGGCGCTGCATTTTGCTGAAAGGCAGATGGAGTATTATCGAACTCGGGTATCTAATGCAAGTGGGGCGGTAGGTTTAATTCCTTTTTCGGAACTAAATCAGGCGAGTCACTGTCTCAATAGAGGCAGTTCAGATCCTTTATCCGGTTTGTCGGGTTCTGCCTATGCCATGACCTGTGAAGTGACTAATGCAGGCGGTGCTTTGTCCGATGCGTTAAAAAATATTACTGTCACAATTGCATGGCGAGATCGTATGAACCATGCGCAAAGTATTTACCTCGAAACTATGCTCTCCAAATACAGTGAGTTTGATTGACCTTCAAGCAAACGTTTACTGCATGCCAAGGCTCATGCCACTTCTTTTACTGATAATTTTCACTCCTCGGACATTGTTTGCGTGCTAGTTAAAACTCTGTATATGGAATGGTGTTTTTTGTGTTTTTATATTGTTGTGGTTGTATGGTATTTTTGCAAAATATGTCTCCATTTATGGAAAATTAGGTGGAATCTTGTGCTTTTTAACAACGACTTTAATAGAATATGTGCTGTACCAATAGGCCGTGGTCAAAACTTATATTAGGCCTAAACAAAACAACATCACATATGGAGTTACAATGAGTAACCAAGCCGTAAAAAAAGCACCATCGACTGAGAAGATCAGTGGTATGGACCGCTTTCTAAACTTCATTGAACGCGCCGGCAACAAAATTCCAGATCCAGCAATTCTGTTCTTCTGGGCTCTAGTTATTGTATGGGTAGCATCTGCACTTTTATCGAATCTTTCATTCGACTTAATCAACCCTCAAACGGGTGCTGCTCTTGAAGTAAACAACCTACTAACTGGTGAAGCACTTGCTAGCTTCCTAGCGAATATGGTTACCACGTTCACAGGCTTCGCACCTCTAGGTATCGTACTTGTTGCTATGCTAGGTGTAGGCGTTGCTGACTCTTCAGGCTTCATTACGACTGGCCTTAAGAAGATGCTTAACTTCACGCCAGCTAAGCTACTAACGCCAATGCTAATCCTTGTTGCTATCGTGTCTCACACAGCAGCAGATGCAGGTTACGTTCTAGTCATCCCTCTTGGTGGTATCATCTTCCACGCTGCGGGTCGTCACCCTCTAGCGGGTATTGCAGCAGCGTTTGCTGGTGTATCAGGTGGTTTCTCTGCGAACTTCATCCCTTCAGGTATTGACCCGTTACTAGCTGGTTTCACTCAAACAGCGGCAAACGTTCTTGACCCTGAATACGTGATTAACCCTCTAGCGAACATCTTCTTTACTGGCCTATCTTCAGTTCTTATTGTTGCTATCGGTTGGTACGTAACTGAGAAAATTATCGAGCCTCGTCTTGCTAATACGCCAGTTGATGAAGATGCAGAAGCGGCACCTGATCTTGGTACGTTCACTGCAATCGAATCTAAAGCATTCCGTTACGCTGGTTGGGCAATGGTTGCGGGTATTGGTCTGCTTATCGCGGCTCTAGTTCCTGAAAACTCAGCGCTTCGTTCACCTGAAGGTGAGCTAACAGCGTTCTCTGCTCCAGTTATGAAGTCTATCGTTCCTCTGATCTTCATCCTGTTCATCATTCCAGGTATCGTCTACGGCCGTGTAGCAGGTACTTTCAAGAACAGCAATGACGTAATCAAAGCAATGTCAGAGACAATGGCTACGATGGGCGCATACATTGTAATGTCGTTCTTCTGTGCACAGTTCCTATCTGCATTCGGTCAATCAAACATCGGTACAATGCTTGCGCTTTACGGTGCTGAAGGTCTGAAAGCGATGGACCTTCCTGGTGAAGCAACGGTTGTTGGTATGATTCTACTAACGGCTTCAGTTAACCTGCTTGTAGGTTCGGCTTCGGCTAAGTGGGCGCTTATCGGTCCAATCCTAGTTCCAATGCTAATGGTTGTGGGTATCTCTCCTGAGCTATCTCAAGCGGCTTACCGTGTAGGTGACTCAGTGTCTAACATCATCTCTCCACTAATGGTGTTCTTCCCACTGGTTGTTGTTTACTGTCAGCGCTACGTTAAGTCGACAGGTATCGGTACTCTAGCTTCTCTAATGATGCCATTCTCGATTGCCATGCTAATCGGTTGGTCTTTGTTCTTGCTAGCTTACTGGGCTCTTGGTATCCCACTAGGTATCCAAGCACCTTATACTTACACTATGTAAGATTGAACTAAGCGATATTAAGCTTTATTCATTGCTAAGCCCGCACCGAAATGTGCGGGCTTTTTTTCGCTATCTTTTTCTATTTTTTTTATATCCAAGACTTTTTATATCAAAAACTTTTTATATTCAAAATAAAGGCACTCAGCTTATAATCCGGATTACGGCTAATTGTTGGCCGGTAAATTTAGGAAATCCAAGCCACATGAAAATTCTGCTTTTAGTAGGGTTAATTGTTTTAAATGGTCTGTTTGCCATGTCAGAGATTGCATTGGTAGCAGCAAAAAATAGTCGGCTGAAACGCTTAGCCGAAAAACACCGTTCCGCTCAGATTGCTCTTGAGCTCAAAGAAAACCCAACCCGCTTCCTCTCGACTATTCAAATCGGTATCACAGTAATCGGCCTGCTCAGCGGTATTGTGGGCGAGGCAACGCTATCGGCTCCACTGGCCGTTCAACTTGAACTATGGGGACTCGATCCAACACAAGCGAATATCTTGTCTACTGCGGTTGTGGTGGTGGGTATTACTTATTTCGCCATCGTTGTCGGTGAGTTGGTACCAAAGCGTTTTGCTCAATCTCAAGCTGAAAACATTGCTGTGTTAGTCGCGCTGCCAATCTTCTGGTTATCTAAAATCGCGACGCCGTTTGTGTTTGCGCTGTCGGCTTCTACGGAAGGCATTCTCAAGTTGATGGGGCGAGGTGGTGACGAAGATAGCGTAACTGAAGATGATATCCATGCACTTGTGAAAGAGGGCTCTGAATCGGGTGTGATTGAACGCGGCGAACAAGAGATGATTCGTAATATCTTGCAGCTTGATGATCGCCTTGTGAGCTCTTTAATGACTCCGCGTCGAGACATCGACTTTTTGGATGTCGACCAACCAGTAGAGCAAATCTTAAAGAAACTACGTTCATCAAAGCACAGTGTGTTTCCATTGTGCCAAGATCACCTCAATAAAGTGGTGGGTACGGTGTCAGCCAAAGCCTTGCTGAATCAGGCAGGCAATCTAAGCATTCAAGTGATCATGGGGCTGTCTCGCTCACCGATCTATGTTCCAGAATCGATGAAAGCTCTGCGTTTACTTGGCTACTTTAAAGAGTCGGGTACTGAGATGGCATTCATTGTCGACGAGTATGGCGATGTTCAAGGTCTTGTGACTCATTACGATATTCTTGAGGCGATTGCTGGCGAACTATCGAATAACCCGAACGATCTTTGGACTGAGCAAGTGGAAGACGGTTTGCTGGTGGATGGATTGATTCCGATCAGTGAACTGAAAAACCGTTTAGAGCTGTCGGATTCTGAGGGTGAAAGCGAGAGCTTCCAAACGTTGAATGGCCTTGTGACTTGGCTAATAGGACGATTACCTGATGCAGGCGAGGTTGTTCAATACCAACAGTGGCAGTTTGAAATTATCTCTGTTGAGAACAATCGCATTGTGAGCATCAAAGCGACGCCAATAGCCGATAGCATAGAAGACGCTAATAGCTAACAGTTCGACCAACTAGCAAGCGGCAATCGTTCATTGTCTCTTGTTGTCTATTATCTCTTTATTGTTCATTATCACGAAGATTAGGTATGCTTCACCGCATACCTAATTTCGTTTTAATCCTTTGTTTTCTGGAGTTCCCTTTGTCAGACCATCAATTCACCCCTCAAGATGAAATCTTCATGCGACGCGCCATCGAGGTAGCTAAGCAAGCAGAGAGTGAGGGAGAGGTTCCTGTGGGTGCTATATTAGTGAAAGATGGGGAGATTATCTCTGAAGGGTGGAACCGTTCGATTGGCAGCCACGATGCAACGGCACACGCAGAAATTGAAACTTTGCGTAAAGCTGGCCAAACCTTAGAAAACTATCGGCTGCTTGATACCACCTTGTATGTCACGCTTGAGCCATGTCCTATGTGTGCTGGTGCCTTGCTACACAGCCGAGTAAAGCGCATTGTGTTTGGCGCTCCAGACTTAAAAGCGGGCGCTGCAGGTACAGTGTTGAATTTGTTTGAAAGTCAGGCCTCATACCACTATGCCGACGTTGAACATGGCTTGTTAGAGGAAGAGTGCCGTGAGCAATTACAATCGTTTTTCAAGCGTCGTAGAAAAGAGATAAAAGAGAAGCGCAAGCAAGAACGTCTGCTGGAAGAGCAGCGTGTAGAAGCAGATATGAAGGCTGGTAACAAGAAGTAGCAGCGAGCTATCGGCACTCTCAATCGCACGAGTGCCAAGCAAACTGACTTGGTAATTACATTTACTCAGCAATCATCTGCATGAAAGCGCGATTGCGCCAAATGATCTTCTTCTTATTATTTGAAAGCATACGCTTACGACGGTTTGCAGCAACGGTCTTATCAAGGCGTTTCGATTTCAGTTTCTTCATCATTTCAATGATTTCCTATGTGTCGTCTGACTTTTTAGTTTGGACTAACGATTTAATTATAGTGTTATTCGTTTGTTTGGCCTGTCGCACACTTGGCTTACTTAGAAGAGCTGTTCTAGTCTAAAGCCAGCATCGCAGTGCAGCAGAGCATAATCTTGATTGTGGTGTGCCGTTATAAGGTTCGATTGTTACTGCAATATGACACTCGAGATCTCACCATTATTTTCCTGCTTGCGTCCCTTATCCCGTAGCGACGAAAGAAGAGTCGAAAAAAGTAATAAAAAAGAGCAATGCTAGATGGCATTGCTCTTTTGGTTTTACTGCGAAGGCTCAGAACTGCTTACTGTCGATTGAGCTGCGCTGATACTTGATTCAGCACCTGAGGTTTCTAAAGGTGGGATCACCACCAAACCTTCAAGGCTTGCTTCTTGTTCTTTATTACGCTGATTTACATGGCCAATAATGCTCTGGTAATAGCGGCGAATGTTCTCAACGTAATTCCTTGCTTCATCACCACGCGCATAGCCGTATCGAGTTTGGCTGTAGTACTTCTTCTGTCTCAACAGAGGAAGTCGATCTTTTACATCACCCCAAGCGTCAGGGTTGCCGCCTTGTGCTTTGGTTAAGCGGCGAGCATCCATCATGTGACCGTAACCTACGTTATATGACGCGAGGGCAAACCAGATCTTTTCATGTTGAGTAATAGAGTCTGGAACTCGGTTAACGATACGGCGCAGGTACTCGACACCGCCTTGTACTGACTGTTTCGGGTCAAGACGATTGGTAACACCTACGCTCTTCGCGGTTGGCAGCGTCAACATCATCATGCCTCGAACACCAGTAGGAGAACGCGCGACTGGGTTCCAGTGTGACTCTTGGTATGCCAAAGCAGCAATCAAGCGCCAATCAAATTCTTGCGAGTATTGCTGAAATAGTGGTGACCATTTAGGTAGCTTGCTATCCAATGCGCGGATAAAGGCACGAGTATCAACGTAGTCAAAGGTACCAATGTGGCCGATGTATTTCTCTTCCAATGAAGCCAGTTCACCAGACTGTTTAAGGTTACCGAAGAACTCAATCAGCAATGCATACAGACTCTCATCTTCTGAACGCTCTAAGTACCAAGAGATAGGTTGGTCTTCTGTTAGTTCAAAAGCCAAAGCTACATCAGGGTATAAACGCTGCGCCAACGAGAGCTCAATGGAGTCTGCAACGGTAAACAGTCGCTCTCCGGTTGATACTTCTTTTAGCAGGTCATTGATGTCCGCATTACCGACCGCATCGTAGATAAAGTCATCGTGTATGTTCTGAAGCTGTTTTAGTGTTGGTTCAAAGTGTGAGTCTTTCACCACAACTAAAGATGGCGTCAGTGTTTCATTTGATGCCGTTTCTTCTGATTCAGATTGTTCTTTTACAAATTCGGCCTGACGCTCGTTCTCAAACTTGATCAGTTGATCGAGGTTTCTTGGTCGCCATTGACCTTTCTTGTACACGACTTGTTGGCTTACATAGTAATAAGCAGGTGCGGCGCGATAAGCGCGTGTCAGGTTGTTATTTTGCGTTAAGCCAGTCGCGATAAGATCGATCTCACCTTTCTGCAGTGCAGGGAACAAGCCAGACAAACGGTAAGCGGGTTTAACCTCAAGCTTTACACCAAGCTCTTGCGCAAACTCACGAGCTAATTCGTAATCTAAGCCGGCAGGGCCATCAGGACCGATGTAATAAGAGAGTTGGTTATTTAGGGTGCCGACACGAAGAACGCCACGATCTCGTATCTGCTCAAGGACACTTTTAGGTTCAGATTCAATCTGACATCCAGCCAACCCAACTAGGGCGATGGTGAGCAGAAGGAACTTAGACGAAAAGATGAGCGTAAATTTAGGCATCAAAATGAAATCTCGAAAAGTGGAAGCCCCTTTATACCAAACCCCGCAAGGCTGGCAAAGCAGGTTTAATTAAACAGTTGTAAAAGTGGTGATAAATGCAGCAAAAGTACCATTTACGGAGAAAGATAAAAAAATCACGCAAACGGTTGCTTTTGGTGTTACGTCACAAAAAGAAATGCTTTATAATGCGCTCGCATTGAAGAGGTGGAATCGGCATAGGTTTGGCAACCTTCGGGAATAGCTTCGAAGAAAACAGTTAGGTTGCTCCTATAACCCACTGAATTTATTCCAATACTACCTTAATCAACTGCATAAGAGACGTAAGCACATGAGAATTTTGCGTGGCTCCCCAGCTCTATCTGAGTTTCGTGTTAACAAGCTTTTAGAGCTTTGTCGTGAATTAAGCTTACCTGTAACAGGTATTTACGCTGAGTTTGCCCACTTTGCTGATCTAACGGCAGACCTAGATGAGTCTGAAGTTGAGAAGCTAGAAAAGCTACTGACTTACGGTCCAACGATTGAAGAGCATGAACCTGAAGGTTTACTGCTGCTTGCAACGCCACGCCCGGGCACTATCTCGCCTTGGTCTTCAAAATCAACAGATATCGCACATAACTGTGGACTGGCTAAAGTGTCACGTCTAGAGCGCGGTACTGCTTTCTACATTGAAACCTCTGCTGAACTTTCTGAGCTTCAACTTGTTGAGCTGAAAGCAATCCTGCACGACCGTATGATGGAAGTCGTTTTCACTGACTTCGAATCAGCGGCGGCGCTTTTCACTGTTGCTGAGCCTGCTCCTTATGCGGAAGTTGACCTATTAGCTGGCGGACGTAAAGCGCTTGAAAAAGCAAACGTTACCCTAGGTCTTGCTCTTGCAGAAGATGAGATTGATTACCTTCTTGAAAGCTTCACTGAGAAGCTAGGTCGTAACCCGACTGACATCGAGCTAATGATGTTTGCACAAGCGAACTCAGAGCACTGTCGTCACAAGATCTTTAACGCTGACTGGACTATCGACGGCGTTAAGCAAGAAAAATCACTGTTTAAAATGATCAAAAATACGTTTGAAGTTACTCCTGATAACGTACTTTCTGCATATAAAGATAACGCAGCAGTTATGACTGGCTCTGAAGTCGGTCGTTTCTTCCCAGATCCAGAAACTCGTCAGTACAACTACCACCAAGAGAAAACACACATCTTGATGAAAGTTGAAACGCACAACCACCCAACGGCAATCTCTCCATGGCCGGGCGCATCTACAGGTTCAGGCGGTGAAATCCGTGATGAAGGCGCAACAGGTATTGGTGGTAAACCAAAAGCTGGTCTGGTGGCGTTCTCTGTATCTAACCTTAAGATCCCGAACTTCGTTCAACCTTGGGAAACTGACTTTGGCAAGCCAAGCCGTATCGTTACTGCTTTGGATATCATGCTTGAAGGTCCTCTTGGTGGCGCGGCATTCAACAACGAATTTGGTCGTCCAAACCTACTAGGTTACTTCCGTACTTACGAAGAGAAAGTAAACTCTCACGCAGGTGAAGAAGTACGCGGTTACCACAAGCCGATCATGCTAGCTGGTGGCCTAGGTAACATCCGTGATGAGCACGTTCAGAAGAAAGAGATCCCAGTAGGTGCAAGCCTAATTGTTCTGGGTGGCCCTGCAATGAACATCGGCCTTGGTGGCGGTGCGGCATCTTCAATGGACTCTGGTTCTTCTTCTGAAGATCTTGATTTCGCTTCTGTTCAACGTGAAAACCCAGAGATGGAACGTCGTTGTCAGGAAGTGATCGACCGTTGTTGGCAGCTAGGTGATGCGAACCCAATCGCATTCATCCACGATGTGGGCGCGGGCGGTATCTCAAATGCACTTCCTGAGCTAGTAGACGATGGCGAGCGTGGCGGTATCTTCAACCTACGTGACGTGCCAAACGATGAGCCGGGCATGAGCCCACTTGAGATCTGGTGTAACGAATCTCAAGAGCGTTACGTAATGGCGGTTGCTGACAAAGACATGGCAACGTTCGACGCTATTTGTAAGCGTGAGCGCGCACCTTACGCTGTGGTTGGTAAAGCAACAGAAGAACGTGATCTTAAACTAGAAGATTCACACTTCGACAACACGCCAATCGATATGCCGATGGACATCCTATTAGGTAAAACCCCTAAGATGCACCGTGACGCGAAAACGCTAAAAGCGAACAACCCAGCGATTGACCGCTCTGGTATCGAAATGAACGAAGCGGTTGACCGTGTTCTTCGCCTACCAACTGTCGCAGAGAAAACATTCCTAATCACGATCGGTGACCGCTCGGTAACAGGCCTTGTAGCTCGTGACCAAATGGTTGGCCCATGGCAGGTTCCTGTAGCTAACTGCGCAGTAACAGCAGCAAGTTACGACTCTTACCACGGTGAGGCGATGTCTCTTGGTGAGCGTACGCCAGTGGCACTTCTAGACTTTGGCGCGTCAGCTCGTCTAGCCGTTGGTGAAGCAATCACTAACATCGCAGCGACGAACATCGGCGATATCAAACACATTAAATTGTCGGCTAACTGGATGTCTCCAGCAGGTCACCCTGGTGAAGATGCAGGCCTTTACGAAGCGGTTAAAGCCGTAGGTGAAGAGCTATGTCCAGCACTGGGTCTAACTATCCCTGTGGGTAAAGACTCAATGTCGATGAAGACTAAGTGGGAAGAGAACGGCGAGCAGAAAGAAGTAACTTCTCCGCTATCTCTTGTTATTACTGCGTTTGCACGTGTTGAAGATGTTCGTAAGACGATTACGCCTCAGCTTCGCACTGACAAAGGTGCTTCAAGCTTAGTACTTATCGACCTAGGTAACGGCAAAAACCGTCTAGGTGCGACAGCACTTGCACAGGTTTACAAGCAGCTTGGTGATAAGCCAGCTGACGTAGACAACGCAGCACAGCTAAAAGGTTTCTACGAAGGCGTTCAAGCTCTAGTTGCGAACGACCAAGTTGTGGCTTACCACGATAAAGGCGATGGTGGTCTGTTCGTAACACTGGCTGAGATGGCGTTCGCAGGTCACTGTGGTGTTAATGCTGATATTGCAGCGCTTTTATCTGCATCAGAGAATAGCGAAGACACGCTAGCAGCACTATTCAACGAAGAGCTAGGTGCGGTAATCCAAGTTCGCAACGACGACCTAGACGCAGTACTTTCTACGCTTGCAGCCAATGGCCTAGAAGCATGCTCACATGTTATTGGTTCGGTTCAAGATTCTGATGAGTTGGTGATTAAGTCTGGTGCAGACGTTGTGGTTCAACGTAACCGTACTGAACTGCGTACTATCTGGGCTGAGACGACGCATAAGATGCAAGGTCTACGTGATAACCCAGTTTGTGCTGACCAAGAACATGAAGCGAAGAAAGACAACTCAGACCCAGGTCTGAACGTGAAACTAAGCTTTGACGTAAACGAAGATATTGCTGCTCCTTACATCAACACGGGCGCTAAGCCTAAGATGGCAATTCTACGTGAGCAGGGTGTTAACTCTCACGTTGAAATGGCAGCAGCATTCGACCGTGCAGGCTTCGAAGCGACTGATATTCACATGAGCGACATCCTAACGGGTCAAGCGGTACTCGAAGAGTACAACGGCCTTGTGGCTTGTGGTGGTTTCTCTTACGGTGATGTACTGGGCGCTGGTGAAGGTTGGGCTAAATCAGTTCTGTTTAACGATTCTACTCGTGACCAATTTGAAAACTTCTTCAAACGTGAAGATACTTTCTCTCTAGGTGTATGTAACGGTTGTCAGATGTTGTCTAACCTGCGTGAACTTATCCCTGGAGCTGAATACTGGCCACGTTTCGTTCGCAATGAGTCTGAGCGTTTTGAAGCACGTTTCAGCCTCGTTGAAGTTCAGAAGTCAGATTCTGTATTCTTCAACGGCATGGAAGGTTCTCGTATGCCAATCGCAGTTTCTCACGGTGAGGGCCGCGTAGAAGTGCGTGACAACGACCACCTAAACGCGATTGAGAACTCAGGTACGGTTGCACTACGTTACGTTGATAACAACGGTAACCAAACGCAGCAATACCCGAACAACCCGAATGGTTCGCCAAACGCTATCACTGGTTTAACGACTACAGACGGCCGTGTGACTATCATGATGCCGCACCCAGAGCGTGTATTCCGTACGGTTGCAAACTCTTGGTCTCCGGAAGGTTGGGGCGAGAATGGCGCTTGGATGCGTATGTTCCAAAACGCACGTAAGAATGTGGGTTAACCACTCTCTTACAGGCCGCATTAATCTAGGCTAGGTTAAGCAAAAATGAAAAGCGCAGATCGAAAGGTCTGCGCTTTTTTATTTCTCAAAATTTAGGAACCAGAGCGAAGAAATTAATGGTTGCAGTTTGCTGTTCTAAAAATCTCCACTACGCTAAATGTTATGGAATCAATTTGTTAGGCCATCAAATTCTGCATTTATGCAGAGAGTATCGTTTGGCTATGCAAAAAATTGAATCAATCATCGTGGCATAAGAGGGAACTATGAAAACAACAATCACAAAAGCAGTAGCAGTGGCAGCGATTGTCATGTCGTTAGCTGGATGTGTCGGTAGCAACGCCGTTACTGGTAAATTAATGAAGTTCAACGTTGAGGTTGTAGACAACCGCTACGCTCGTGCGGGTGTCAACTTCTTGCTTGCTCCGGTTTACGCACTCACCACCGCAGCCGATTACATTGTCTTTAACTCAATCGAATTCTGGGCGGGTAAAAACCCACTCACAGGCGCACCTCACATCTTTGATAGCAAAGTCGATACCATGATTGATGTGAATGACAGCCTTGATGATTCACTAAAAGAAGCCCCACTTGGTTTCAATAATCGTCAGATCGAATGGGGTGAGATGCAGCAAATTGATGAGAACACGATTCGTATGGACATCACTTATAACGATGGTCAGAAAGCCGTTCTGACTGGTGTTCGTGATGGCGACAAGGTCAGCTACTACATGGATGGTACGCTAGTATCAGAAACCTCTATTCAAGCGCTTGAACAGCTAGCCGCAGAGAAAGCGTAATCCTTTCAGCTAGATACCAATAAAAGAAAAGCCGCTGGATTTAACTCCAGCGGCTTCGTACTTTCTAGCATCTAGCGCTTAGATTAGTTGTTGCTGTGTAGCTCGCTGTTCAGTTCAACAGCAGACTTGTTCGCTAGACATTCAATTTGACCAGTGATCGAGTTGCGACGGAACAGAAGGTCAGAAACGCCAGCTAGGTCGCGAGCTTTAATGATTTCTACTTCGTTGCCTTCTTTATCTAGCATGCGAACTTTCGTACCAGCAGTCACATATAGGCCAGACTCAACAGTACAGCGGTCGCCCATTGGGAAGCCAAGACCCGCGTTTGCGCCTAGTAGGCAGTTTTCGCCGATAGAGATAACCATAGTACCGCCACCAGACAAAGTACCCATGATAGAAGCGCCGCCGCCGATGTCTGAACCGTTACCTACAACAACACCTGCAGAGATACGACCTTCAACCATGCTTACGCCAGTTGTACCTGCATTGAAGTTGATGAAACCTTCATGCATTACTGTTGTGCCTTCACCCACATGTGCGCCTAGACGAACACGAGAAGTATCAGCAATACGAATACCTGTAGGTACCACGTAATCAACCATTTTAGGGAACTTGTCGACACAATCTACAGATAGGGCACGACCAGCAAGGCGAGCTTCGATTTGACGCTCAGCCAGCTCAGGAAGGTCGATTGGACCCTCGTTTGTCCATGCGATGTTGTGCAGTAGACCGAAGATGCCGTCTAGTACTGTACCGTGTGGTTGAACTAGGCGGTTAGAGATGAGTTGCAGTTTTAGGAAGCCTTCAGCAATAGATGTTGGCTTCTCGTCTGTCGCAAGAACAACAAGAACAAGTGGCTGTTCAGATGCTGCTGCTTTTTCTGCGAAAGATGCGTTAGCTGCATCATCGTTTGCTGCGAATGCTTTCGCGAGTTCTGCGCTTTGTGCTGCAGAGATTTCGATAGCTTGGTTGCCTTCAGAGTAACCTGATACTTCTGCCACAGCGGCTACAAGAGCATCGCTTGGGTTTAGAAGTGGGTTAGGGAAGAACGCTTCAATGATTTTATTGTCGCGATTTTTGGTTGCCGTACCGAAGGCTAGTGAAAAGTAAGCCATGTTGAATCTCCATGTGTTGAGTCTTGATTTTGCTATTCCAAAACAACGGCTCGAATAACAAGCGCTGCCGCTAGCAAAGTTAATTTAATTGCGTTCATCATAAAGAGAGCGCCCTCGTTATGAAAGGGCGCATTGGGATAAAGTCTGTAAAATGATATTGCTTGTCTTTCTGGCGATAGTTTTCATTATCCGGATACTGCACCATGTTCTTAATGCTACGGCGTTTTATTCAACCACTCAGTATGCTTTCATTTCTATATCCGTCACTCATATTCAACTCACCTTGTTGTTAGCAGTATCAATAGGCTGAGTCACACTTTCTTTATAAATTTATGTTTATTATCAGAATTATTCGACTTCTGTTGATTAATCGCTTGTGCCTACAGTCCGAGTAAATACTCAAATTTTCAGCTGCGTAATTAAGATGAAGATCACTATAACCCTATATTAATTAAGTATATTTCCAGCCATAACGACATTAAAACGATTAATAAAGGATCTTCTATGAATTTTACTAAGTCTTTACTGGTGCTCTCTATCGGCGTAGCGATGGTTGGCTGTGGCTCGGACAATGATGATACGGCAGTGACATGTGATACTGCGGCTTCTTGTACCAAGTTTACCGTTTTACATACCAATGATAACCACGGTCGTTTTTGGGAGAATAGTAAGGGTGAGTACGGAATGGCTGCTCGCAAGACTTTGATCGATAGCATTCGTGCAGAAGTCACTCAAAACGGTGGTGAAACCATTCTATTGTCTGGTGGTGATATTAATACCGGTGTGCCTGAGTCTGATATGCAGGACGCGGTACCAGATTTTGTTGGTATGAACCTTCTTGGTTACGACGCAATGGCATTAGGTAATCATGAGTTCGACAATAGCTTAGATGTGCTAGAGATGCAGGCTGAACTGGCTGATTTCCCAATGCTAGCGGCGAATATTTATATCAAAGATGGAGACACAGTTACTGATGAACGCCTTTTCTCTCCATACAAAGTATTCACTATTAATGGGTTAAAGGTTGCGGTTATTGGCCTGACAACTAAAGATACGGCTAAATTAGTTAATCCTGACAACGTCGCGACAATTCACTTTGCCGACCCACAAGTTGAAATTAAAAAAGCCATAAAAGAAATCGAGGCCAATGAAACGGTTGACCTGATTTTTGCTACCACGCATATGGGGCACTACGCCGATGGTCAACATGGTAGTGAAGCTCCTGGTGATGTGTTACTTGCTCGTTCACTGGAGGAAGGGCAATTGGATGCCATTATTGGCGGGCACTCCCAAAACCCTGTCTGTATGGAAGGCAATGAATACGCAGACTTTAATCCGGGAGATGATTGTAAGCCAGATCAGCAAAATGGTACTTACATCATGCAAGCTCATGAATGGGGTAAGTATGTAGGCAGAGCTGACTTTGAGTTTTATGACGGTAAACTGCATTTAGCGAAGTACGACTTAGTGCCGGTGAACTTGAAAGAGAAAGACGAAAATGGTGATTATCAGTTTATCCAAGCTGAAATTGAACCCAACGCAACAGTTATTGCTACCCTTTCCGCGTATCAGCAACAAGGCCAAGAGTTGCTTGATGAAATTATTTCAAACACCGATGCGAAGCTTGAAGGTGATCGTAATGTTGTTCGATCTGAGCAAACCAATCTTGGTCATTTGTTAGGTGAAGCATACCGTACTTACGACTTAGTGAATGCTGACTTCGGTGTTATGAATTCTGGTGGTGTTCGTGATTCTATTCAGGCGGGAAATGTTACATATCGTGACGTGCTGACTGTGCAACCTTTCGGAAATTTCGTGACTAAAGCAACGATGACTGGGGCTGAGGTGAAAGCGTACTTAGATGTTGTTGCGACTATGACTGCAGGCTCAGGCGCTTACGCTCAATTGGATAATATTAGTTTAACCGTAGACTGTGATTTGGGTGATGTGACCATTCGTGACATCAACGGCAAAGGCTTTGACTTCGCGGACACCTACACGTTCTCCGTGATAAGTTTCAGTGCTGCTGGTGGTGATGACTACCCAGTAATTGATGTTGAATCGACGCAGTTAACGGATGCCTCAGTGCTACGCGAGTTCTTTGTTAAGAACCCCGATGTCACTGCAGCGAATTATGCACCAGTGGATGGTGATCTAATCTACATGAGTAATGGTTCAGAAGTAAAAGGCTGCCCTGCGAACTAATTTATAACTCATAAACAAAAACGACAAAGAAAATAGCCAGCAAATAGCTGGCTATTTTTGTATTAGATTTTCGTAGTTTGAGCTTAAACAAACAGCGCCTTGTAAGCCTGTTCTATCCCCTCAATCAGCATCTGCATACCGATAACGGCGAGTATCAAACCCATCATTCGTGTAATTACATTCAATGCGCTTGGTCCAACTGCTTTAACGAAGCGCTCGCCGAATACAAATAAGACATAGGTTAGGGTGCAGAGGAGGCCAAATGCCACAATGGTAATGATGGTCTCGTAAATCCCCTCTGTGCTGGCAAAGTTCATCGCAGTGGCAATGGTGCCGGGGCCTGCCAGAATTGGCATGGCTAAAGGTGATACTGCGATGCTTAGCGCCGCGTCTCGTTGGGCGTCTGAGTTGACTTTCTCTTTCGCTTTGGCGTGTGTTGAGTCACCTTGCAGCATGTGGAAGCCAATCAAAAAGACCAGAATACCGCCTGTGATGCGCAGTGCATACAGTGTGATACCAAAGAGATCAAAGATCAGTTTGCCAGAGAGCGCAAAAGTACTGACGATGATGAATGCGATAAACACTGAACGGAAGGCGATGGATTTGACCGTTTCTCTGTCATTGTCACCGGTTAATCCAAGAAAGATCGGAGTGTTGGCGATAGGGTTCATTATGGCAAAAAAGCCCATGAACACGGTAATGGTATGAATGATGAGCTCTTTCATATTAATCCTTTGAAAATATGCAGTTAAATGCGACAGCTGAATGTCTTTAATCTTAGATACAAATAATTATTAGAAATAGATAGTAGATGAAGTGTGAATAAAAAACAGCCAGCATAAGGCTGGCTGTTTGGTTTTAGTGATAGGTGTAGAGTTTTGGTCGTCTGTTACTGCTTGTTTCTCAGTTAACGGATTCTATTCTATGAATAGATCGTGGTGCTTGATGTTGCCGTTATGCGTTTTGAGATTCGCTTACTGCCACAGCTAATGCAACCGTCGTACCGACCATTGGGTTGTTACCCATACCGATGAAGCCCATCATTGCCACGTGAGCCGGAACAGAAGAGCTACCGGCGAACTGAGCATCAGCGTGCATTCTGCCCATGGTATCTGTCATGCCGTAAGACGCTGGGCCTGCTGCTACGTTATCTGGGTGCAATGTACGGCCGGTACCGCCGCCTGAAGCAACTGAGAAGTAAGGTAAACCTTGGCGAGTACGTTCTGCTTTGTAGATACCTGCAACAGGGTGTTGGAAGCGAGTTGGGTTAGTTGAGTTACCCGTAATACTTACATCCACTTCTTCTCTGTGCATAATTGCCACGCCTTCTCGTACATCATCAGCGCCGTAACACAAGATCTCTCCGCGAGGGCCTTGTGAGAAGCGGCGACGTTCTGTTTCAACAAGCTCGCCTGTTTGGTAATCGTATTGAGTGCGAACATAGGTAAAACCATTGATGCGAGAAATTAAGTAAGCCGCATCTTTACCTAGACCATTGAGGATTACCTTTAATGGGTTGTGACGTGATTTGTTGACGTTGAGTGCAATTTTAATCGCACCTTCTGCAGCAGCAAAAGATTCATGGCCCGCAAGGAAAGCAAAACAGTGACTTTCTTCATTTAGAAGACGAGCTGCTAGCGCGCCATGCCCAATACCAACTTGGCGTTGCTCAGCAACACTGCCAGGTTTGGTGAATGCTTGAAGGCCTTCACCAATGATATTCGCAGCTTGCTCAGCGTTGCTTGCTTTGCGGAATAGAGCTAGTGCTGAACCAAGGATATAAGCATCGGCAGCACTTTCAAAAGCAATAGGTTGGGTGTCCATCACCATGGCTTTTGGATCAACGTTGTGGGCTTTACAGTATTGGTTCGCTTGCTCCAAAGAGTCGAAGTTCATCTCTGCCAATACGCGAGTTACTGATTCATTAAATTGAGTGTTCATCATATCTTTCCTCTAAATTGGCAAAAATTATTGTTGGCGTGGATTAATGGTGGTTACAGCTTCATCGAAGCGACCGTAAGTCCCCGTCGCAAGGTCAGCAGCTTCATTGGCTGGTACACCTTGATTAATCGCCTTCATCATTTTTCCGAGGTTGAGATACTCGTAGCCAATCACTTCGCTGTGATCATCAAGTGCAAGCTTGGTCACGTAACCTTCTGCAAGCTCTAGGTAACGAACGCCTTTCGCTGAGGTTGAGTAGCTAGTACCTACTTGGCTGCGCTGTGTTTGACCTAGGTCTTCTAATGCGGCGCCAATTTCTAGGCCGCCTTCAGAGAATGCAGACTGAGTTCGACCGTAAACAAACTGCAGGAAGATTTCGCGCATCGCTACGTTGATCGCATCGCACACCAAGTCTGTATTGAGTGCTTCGAGAATGGTTTTTCCAGTGAGGATTTCGGCTGCCATCGCGGCTGATTGAGTCATGCCTGAACAACCAATCGTTTCGATTAGCGCTTCTTCGATGATGCCGCTTTTTACGTTAAGTGTCAGTTTGGCTGCACCTTGTTGTGGTGCACAAGTGCCCACGCCATGGCTTAAGCCAGAAATAGCGATGACATCTTTTGGGCTAACCATTGCGCCTTCAACTGGAATTGGCGCTGAATTGTGAAGATCACCCCTTTGAATAGGGCACATGGATTGAATTTCTGAAGAGTAGTGCATAATGTTTTCTCACTTATTAGAGTCATTTAAGACCTAGGGCGTTGAGAAAACAGGACGTGTTGGAAGAGGTGCGGCTAATTCACTACAGATCTTGAGTATCGATAATCCAAAGGTGTCATGAAGCTCGGTCTTAATAGACCAAGTCCATTTAAAATGGAGGAATAGCGATACATCCAACAGTATAACCTGTTTTCGATTCTGTAGGAGTCATTAGCACGGTTCGAAAGAACGGGCGGTTGAAGCAAAAGCTTAGGTGGAACCCCATCACCTGATGGCTATAGATTAGATCTGCATCACACTTTCGTGCAAGTGAATGTTTAGAGCGATTTCGACTATAAACAGAGTTCATTATATTTCGATAAGCATAAAAAAACGCCAATAACGGACTCTGATTAGAGGTGTCATTGACGTTTTTTAGAGAACTCCAGCTAGTTACGCTGCATCTTCTTCTGCGTCTTCAACAGCTTCAAGCTTCTTAGCTTTTTTCGGAGCTGGCTTACGCTTAGCACCTAATGCGTAAAGAACTTCTTCTTTGTTCTTTGCTAGGTACATTGCAAGTTCTTCTTGCTTGCCTTCATCTTCAACTAAATCGCTTTTGCCTAACAGTTCAAAAAGCTCATCAGCCATATCCAGCATTTTGTCGTATGCGTCGGCTTCGGCTTTAGAGGTAAAAGTCATTTTCTCTTCTCCGTTGCGTTCCACCACGTACTTGACGATAACAGCCATGGTTAATCCTCTAAGTTTGATAAATTTTACTGGCTTTTTATACAGTTTCTGATGTTAAAAGTCCAGTTGGAGCCCCAACTATGCGGCCTCAATCTTGATGTGTAGCCCAGTCTTCACAATAACTCATGAAAGATTTCAGTAGTGGGCTCTGGTATTTGTCCTTGTGTACCAGCATCCAGAAACGTCGTTTCATGTCGAGTGGCACATCGAGCGCTTTCACTCGGCCTGAATCAATCGCTCGTTGCGCCGCCAATCGTGATAAACAAGCGAATCCAAGATTGGCTGAAACTGAATTGATGATCGCTTCAGTGGTGTTGAGTTCAAAGGATTCATACCAATGTTCGATGCGAGGCGCAACGGCACGAAGGAAAAACTCGCGGGTCCCTGAGCCTGATTCACGTAGAATCCAGTGACTATCTTCCAAATCGCTTAAAGTCACTTTTTCTTTTGAAACGAGAGGATGTTGATTACTAACAATAATACACATTTCATCGCTGCTAAACTGACTCGAAATGAGTTCAGGGTGTAATGTTTTTCCTTCAATTAGCGCGATATCAAGTTCATAATCCACCAACTTTTGGCAGATCAGGGCACTGTTTGAAATGAACAAGCTTTGATCCTGATGCTGAGTTCGTTCACGAAAGCCAGATAGAATAAATGGCGCAACCTGATTACCTATTGTGTCACTCGCGCCTACCTTTAGATTGCCACTTAAGGGCTGGTCGTCACGGAACAAAACATCAATACCAGCAGCACGATGTAATATCTCATCGGCCAATGGGAGCAACTTATGCCCTTCTTGGTTGAGAATTAATCGGTTGTTGACCCGGTCAAATAGAGAGTGACCGAGTTGTTTCTCCATTTCGCCTAGTGCCATGCTGACCGCAGCTTTAGACAAAAACAGCGCTTCTGATGCGGCGGTAAGCGTCGAATGCTGGGTAATGGTGACAAACACTTTGAGTTGTTTAATTGAAATATTAGCCATCAGATCCCTAGTTTTACTCTGCTGGTGAAAATGGGTTATGTTCAGTGTTGATGAACACTTGTTATATATAATTGGATATTGTTTAACGAAGCGCAAGCGTATTATGGCTTCAACAAGCTGATGAGTTCACAAGTTTAGTGAATTAAGTTTAAGAGAGGCTGACATGATTCAACGTATTAAATATAGATTAACAGGAGCTCCAACACCCATGGCAGGGTTAGCACTAGCAATCGCAAGCTTAGGCTGGTGCTGGGATGGAGTTTTAGTCGCACAAGGTATTTTGCACACTCCAGGCTTAGTCCAGTGGATCAGTGCAGGTATTGCAGCGGTATTGCTTCTTGTTTTAGCTGTGAAATTTTTGATTCATGGCCACCTATTGCGTGAAGATCTTGCTCACCCTGTTGTCGGCAGTGTGGTACCAACATTTGCGATGGGGTGCATGGTGGTGTCAGCGTCTTTGGCGCCAATCTCTCAATTCTTACAAGAAGCTATGTGGTTGGCTTCTGTGGCTTTGCACGTTGTGTTTCTAATGAGCTTTTTGTACCACAGAGCTAAAAACTTTGAGATTCACCACATGGTACCAAGCTGGTTTGTGCCACCGATCGGTATTATCGTCGCTGACGTTTCTTTCTCTGGTAATCCAGTTTTAGAGCCAGTAGCTAACGCGACTTTGGTATTCGGCTTATTGGTTTACGCAGTAATGCTACCAATAATGGTTTACCGCTTGATCTTCTCTCACGAAGTGCCAGATGCGGCAAAACCAACGATTGCGATTATGGCAGCACCGGCAAGCCTATCTTTGGCGGGTTATCTAACAGTGACAGCAAGCCCTTCACCAGTGATTATTGGTTTGCTATTTGGTATTGCAGTGTTGATGACGTTCATTATCTATATGGCGTTTTTCAAACTACTTCGTCTTCCATTCAGCCCTGGTTATGCAGCGTTTACCTTCCCAATCGTGATTGGTGCAACAGCCTTGTTTAAACTGGCTGCGTGGATGCAAGCACAAGGTATTGAAGCGCATTACATCAATCAAGTGTTTGGCCTAGCGTATCTTGAATTGATTGTGGCTACATTGGTAGTGGGTTATGTCGCTGTTCGTTATTACATGAACTACAAACCTCATCGTGTTTTAGGCGCGGTAGCGGGTAGATTGTAAGAGGCGATAGTTCAAAAGATAAACGAAGCTTAAGTTTTCAGTATTTCATAAGCTTATATTGCTCATCCAAACTTAGCACTTATGCTAATCTGGCTTTATATTGTGGCAAGATTAGCGTGAGTGCACTTTGTTTACTGTTTACCATTCCAATAAAGTTGATACTTTAAAAATTCTTCTCGTTCACTTAATCAAAAGTGACCCTTTAGCCAATCCCTTCGAAAAAGAGCAGATTCTGGTTCAGAGCCCGGGTATGTCTCAGTGGCTTAAGATGGAACTCGCCAAAGAATTTGGCGTAGCAGCAAATATCGATTTCCCACTCCCAGCAACCTTCATTTGGGATATGTTTACCCAAGTGCTTCCTGATGTGCCTAAACGCAGTGCTTTTAACAAAGAAGCGATGACGTGGAAGCTGATGAGTTTGCTACCCGCGAAACTTGACCACCCTGATTTCTTACCCTTACAACGCTATCTTGAAAACGACGAAGATGATTCGAAGCTGTATCAATTGGCTGAGAAGATTGCCGATATCTTCGATGGATACTTGGTATATCGTCCTGAGTGGATGGCGATGTGGGAAGCGGGCGAGCCCGTTACAGAATTGATTGATGGTGAAGGGCAGCAAGAACACCCTTGGCAGCCAATTTTGTGGAAGGCACTCTACGAGCAAACCCTGTCTCAAGGCCAATCGAAATATCACCGTGGTAACCTGTACCACGACTTCATTGAAGCGCTAGCCAACCAACAAGGTCAGCTACAACGCTTGCCGAAACGTCTGTTTGTGTTTGGTATATCGTCGCTGCCTCCTCGTTACATGGATGCCTTGAAAGCGCTGGGTGAGCAGATTGATGTTCACCTGATGTTTACCAACCCTTGCCAACATTACTGGGGCGATATTCGTGACCGTAAATACTTGGCTAGAGTGGAAGCGCAACGTCGTAAGCAGTTTGCTCTGATTGATGGCTTGCCTCAGCTAGAAGGCGAAGTCTCACCATTGAAAGACGGTATTGAAGCCAACGTTGAAGACGAACTGCATACTAGCCAAGCGGTAGGCAATAGCTTACTCGCGTCTATGGGTAAGTTAGGTAGAGATAACCTGTTCTTGCTATCTCAATCAGACAGCGAAGAGCACGAGTTCTTTATTGATGTAGAGAGAGACAGCCTGCTGCATCAACTGCAAGCCGATATTCTCCAGTTAGAAGAGCACCAAGACGATCACATCTTAGATTCCAGCAACCACAAACAGGTGGTTGAGCTGGGCGATCGCTCGTTGACGGTACACGCTTGTCACAGCCCTATGCGTGAGGTTGAAGTTCTTCATGATCAGTTGTTAGCAATGTTTGACGCTGACCCGACATTAAAGCCACGCGACATCATCGTGATGGTGGCAGACATCAATGCCTACAGCCCTGCGATTCAGGCGGTATTCGGTAATGCTCCGGGGGAACGTTATATCCCTTACTCGATCTCGGATCGAACGGCAGACCAAGAGAGCCCAATTCTGACCGCGTTCATGCAGCTGGTCGCGTTGCCGAACACGCGTTGTTTAGCGTCTGAGCTGCTAGAGCTACTAGAAATCCCAGCGATGATGGCACGCTTTGGTATTGATGAATTTCAATTTGAGCAAGCTAAGCAGTGGGTTGAAGAAGCGGGGATCCGTTGGGGAGTTGACTCGTCTACTGCAACCGAGTTCGACTTACCTGCTACTGAGCAAAATACCTGGCTATTTGGTATCCAGCGAATGTTATTGGGTTATGCGATGTCGGATTCTGCGGGTCTGTTTGAAACCGAACACTCTCCAATTGCAGCTTATAACGAAGTTCAGGGCATTAACGCTGAACTTGCAGGTAAGTTAGCGCACTTTATTGACCGTATTGCCCATTACCGTCAACGCCTTACTGAGACGCAATCCATCGATATGTGGCGTGAAACCTTGCTGCAAATGATTGACGATTTCTTCGCCGTTGAGCTAGAAGGCGAGGTGGTACTTAAGTCGATTCGCGATGCGCTTTCTCAATTGAATGAACAGCTTGATGATGCCTTGTACGAACAAGAGTTATCGCCAAGCATCATTTATCAGTATTTAAATAATAAACTGTCGGGCGCGCGTATCAGTCAGCGTTTCTTAGCGGGGCAAGTTAACTTCTGTACCCTGATGCCGATGCGTTCTATCCCGTTCAAAACCGTTTGTCTATTAGGCATGAATGACGGTGTTTACCCTCGCTCAATGCCGCCAGAAGGTTTTGACCTAATGAACGGGCGCACACGACCGGGTGACCGTTCTCGTCGTGATGATGACCGCTACCTATTTTTAGAGGCGATGTTGTCGGCCCAAGAATGTTTGTACATCAGTTATGTTGGCCGCTCGATTCAAGATAATACTGAGCGAGTACCGTCGGTATTGGTTTCAGAGTTGATTGAGTACTGCCAGCAAAACTACTGCCTAAGTGAAGACCAAGCGCTACCAAGTGATGATTCAGGCAGCAAGCTGACTCAAGCGATCAGCTTTGAGCACACAATGACGCCGTTTAGCCCGGCAGCCTTTACTCAAGGTGATGCAAGCCATGTATTGAGTTACGCCAAAGAGTGGCTTCCTGCGGCTAACCGTTCCGGTGAACGCAGTGGCGAATTCAATCGTGCTTTGGATGACTATTTGCTTGGTGCGACTTATCCGTTAGAACTCGATCTGGTTGAACTGCAGCGTTTCTGGCGCTTGCCGGTACAATACTTCTTTAATCGTCGCCTAAAAGTAGTGTTTGAGCCACCGCTTCCGGTAATGGAAGACGATGAGCCGTTCGTGCTTAATGGCTTAGAAAGCTTCCAGCTTAAGGATGCTCTGCTGCAAGTGTTGCTAGACCATCCAGAAGGGGCTGATGAAGCGGTTCGCTTGTTTGTTTCTGAGCAAAAAGCTCAAGGTCGATTACCGGTTGGTGCTTTTGGTGACATTGAATTTGAAACCAACCGTGTTCAAGCGGAAGACTTAGCCAAAGAGATTCGATTTGTGAGTGGATCACCGCAACAAGATCTCGAAGTTAATATCGAATTTGATGTGTTAGGCGAGGGTAAACCCGTTCGTTTGATGGGTTGGCTTACTCAAAACTATCAATCGGGGCTGGTACGTTTTCGTAGTGGCAAAATTCGTTCGCAAGATTACTTGGGCGCGTGGATCGATCACTTGTGTTGCGCAGTGATGGGGCACGGCAAAACGACTCATATTATTGGTTATGACAGAAAAGAAGGTGTGGTTCACCAAACGCTACAACCTATCGGTGATGCGCAGCAGGCGAAGAGTTTATTGGCTGAGTTAGTGCGACTGTTTTATCAAGGTATGACGGCACCACTGCCGTACTTCCCGAAAACCGCCTTGGCCGGCGTTGAAGCGGGTTTTAGCCGCGGTAAATGGGTCGATGATGAAGAGAAGTCGCTCAAGAAAATGGCCGATACTTTTAATGACAGCTTCGCTTTCACGGGCGAGGGTCGAGATACCTACATCTCGCGTATTTGGCCTAAGTGGGACGATGAGCTGGCGGCTGAGTCGCGTATGTATTCAACGCTTGTGTTACAGGCGGCAAGGTTGGCTGCTGCCGATCTGGAAGATCAGGAGTAAGTGGCTGTGATCGATAAGATCAATTGTGTGTACGCTGAACTAATGAAAGACGAAAGAGAGTCGTTGGTAAGCATTTGGGACGCTTGCTTTCAAGGTGAAGGGAATCAAGATGAAGAGAAGCAAGGTACAGGAAATAAAGTGGCCGCCAGTAAATCATTATTAGTGTAGGGCGTTCGCTGTACGGCCACAGGTCAGAGGGACCATTATTCTGTGGTTCTAAGTAGGCAATGAGTACAAAACTCGAATCGCGCTCCTGAACTCGTGGGCGCATAGTAGCGAGGCGATCCGAATTGATCCGTGAGAGAGATCGCACTAACTATTAACAAATCAGCGTAGGACGTAAATTGAATGACGTTTTCCACGCTAGGTCACATTTGTAACAACATATTTATCAGAAGGCAGTAAGGCATGACGACCACAAGCAGTGTTCAGGTAATTGCTCCACAGACACTCAATACCATGACGTTTCCACTTCATGGCGCGCGTTTAATTGAAGCATCGGCGGGTACAGGTAAAACATTTACCATCGCTGGCTTATACTTACGCCTACTGCTCGGACACGGCACGGCCGCACCACAAGGCGAGCTTACAGAAGCTACCCGACATCACGAGCCGCTCACTGTAGATCAAATCCTGGTCGTGACTTTTACCGAAGCGGCAACTGCAGAGCTACGTGACCGTATCCGTGCTCGAATCCATGATGCTCGCATTGCGTTTTCTCGCGGGCAAAGTGACGACCCAGTGATTGCTCCTTTGCTGCAAGAAATCGAAGATCATGCTGGCGCTGCAAAAACACTGCTCAATGCCGAAAGGCAAATGGACGAAGCCGCGGTCTACACCATTCACGGCTTTTGTCAGCGAACGTTGACTCAAAATGCCTTCGAGTCTGGCAGCCGATTTGATAATGAGTTTGTGACAGATGAAAGCCATCTTAAAGCGCAAGTAGTAGCCGACTATTGGCGTAAGCAGTTTTACCCGCTACCTATTCAGCTAGCAGGTGAGGTGCGTAATATCTGGGGTTCACCGGCTGCATTGTTAGCAGACGTCAATCGTTATCTGACGGGTTCTCCATTGAAGCTCACCGTCGACGCGATGTCGGGTGATTTGCAAACTCTGCACAACCAGAACCTAGACAAAGTGAAGCAGCTCAAAGCGCTGTGGTGTGAGTCTGAAGCGGACTTTTTGGCTTTGATCTCTGGCTCGGATGTGAACAAACGCAGTTACACCAAGAAATCTCTGCCGACATGGCTAGAGGCGGTGACGGCATGGGCGCAAAGCGACACCCATGATTATCAATATCCAGACAAGTTAGAGAAGTTCTCTCAAGCCACTTTAATCGAGAAAACACCGAAAGGCACCGCACCGCAGCATGTCGTTTTCGAAGCGATTGAAGATTTCTTAAATAACCCTGCCGACTTGAAAGCTCCGTTATTGGCGCATGCGATTACCCATTGTCGAACTATGCTAGCCAAGGCTAAACAGCAGAAGCAGTGGTTGTCGTTTGATGACTTGCTGACCCAGTTATCCGCGTCGATAGATGTCGATGAGCAATCCTTGCTGGTGGAAAGAATTCGCACACTCTACCCGGTGGCGATGATCGATGAATTCCAAGATACCGATCCGCTGCAATACAGTATTTTTAGCCGAATCTATCTCGATAATCCGCAGTGCGGCTTGTTTATGATCGGTGACCCGAAGCAGGCGATTTATGGCTTTCGTGGCGCAGATATCTTTACCTATATCAAGGCGAGAAACCAAGTTAGTGCTCACTACACCTTAGGCACTAACTGGCGTTCAAGTGCGGATATGGTCAGTGCAGTAAACCAAGTGTTTATGAATTCAGACAGTCCGTTTATCTATGATCAAGATATTCCATTTTTGCCTGTTGCAGCCAGTCCATCGGCTGATAAGCGCCAATGGGTGATGAACGGAGAAACTCAGCACGCACTCACCTTTTGGCTACAAGAGGCTGAAGACAAGCCGTTGCCAAAGGGCGAATATCACAAGGCAATGGCTGAGGCGACGGCGAGTCAAATTCAAACCATTCTGACTGCTTCTCAAAACCAGCAAGCCTATTTTGATAACGGCAAAAAACAACATGCCGTGAATGCGGGTGATATTGCTGTCTTGGTTCGAACTGGTAGTGAAGGTCGTCTGATCAAGAATGCACTCTCTGAACAAGGCATTGCAAGTGTGTATTTGTCTAACCGAGACAGTGTATTCACCAGCTTGGTTGCGCAAGATATTCAACGCTTGTTACAAGCGGTGCTGACACCTGAGAATGACCGTGCATTGCGCGCGAGTTTAGCCTCTGAGTTGTTTGCTCTGGATGCGTCTTCATTGGATGAACTCAACAACGATGAAGTCGTGTGGGAAAACGTCGTTAACGAATTTCGAGAATATCGTAAGTTGTGGCTACAGCGTGGCGTACTACCAATGCTTCGTAGCGTGATTAGCAAGCGACATCTCGCGGAACGCTTACTGGAAGAAGAAAATGGTGAGCGCTCACTCACTGATTTGATGCACATTGGCGAATTGCTACAACAAGCAAGGCAGGAACTCGACAGCGACTACGGCTTGTTACGTTGGCTGGCAGAAGCGATCTCTGATGCTCAAAATGGTTTAGGCGGCAGTGAAGATGACATTCAGCGTCTTGAGTCAGAAAGAAATTTAGTTCAAATCGTTACCATTCATAAGTCGAAAGGTTTGGAATATGACTTAGTATTTCTGCCATTTGTCGCGAGTTACCGAGAAGCGAGCGAAGGCAAATTCTACGACCATGATTCAGATACCACAGTACTGGATATTACAGGTAGTGACAGTGCCTTAGCTCAAGCGGATAAAGAGCGTTTGGCGGAAGATCTACGCTTGATTTATGTAGCACTGACTCGTGCGGTTTATGGCTGTTTTATTGGTATGGCGCCACTGCGTAAAGGGCGTTCAACCAAAGAGCCGACCGGCGTGCATTTGAGTGCGATGGGCTATTTGGTTCAAAACGGTCAAGAGCAAGGTATTGCCGAATTGCATCAGGCTCTTGCAGCCATTGAGGGCAAGAACTCAAGTGTGCTGCTAGCCGAGACTCCAACCGCGCACGAGCAAGTGTTTGTACAGACAGAGCAAGTGAGCGAAGACTTACATGCGAACGAGCTAAAAGCTTCAATCGACAGGGCTTGGCGTATCACCAGTTACTCGGGGCTTGTAAAGCAAGGCAGTCACGGTGCGAGTCATGACGCGACCATTGAGGTATCTGGCTTTGATATTGATTCGGCTGATGAGCAGGATGAATCTGAGTTGATTGAACCTGAACGATCTATCTTTACGTTCCCACGTGGTGCTCGCCCAGGTACTTTCTTGCACACCTTGTTTGAGGAGGTTGAATTTACCGAACCAGCAACCAGTGAGCATAACACGCAAGTAATCACTCACTTATTAGAATCAGAGCAATATGAATTAGAGTGGCTACCTGTGCTTCAGCAACTGGTCGACACGGTGCTGAACACCGCGTTGGATGGCAAAAATCTAAAGCTAAGTGAGAAAGACTCGACTCAACGATTAGTCGAAATGGAGTTCTTGTTGCCTATCGAAGTGTTGGCCGCATCTGAACTGAATCAAACCATTCAATATCACGACCCGTTATCGGCTAAAGCCGGCGACCTAGGTTTCCAAACCGTGCAAGGTATGCTGAAAGGTTTCATCGATTTGGTGTTTGAGCACCAAGGTAAATACTATGTACTCGACTGGAAATCGAACCATTTAGGTGATGATGTTGCTGTCTACCATGGCGAAGCATTGAAATCAGCGATGGCCGACCATCGCTACGATCTGCAATATCAAATCTATGCATTGGCTCTGCACCGCTTTTTACGTAGTCGTGTTGCCAATTACAGCTACGAACAACATTTTGGTGGTGTTTATTACTTGTTCTTACGAGGCATGGACGGCCAATCTCAGCAAGGGATTTTCTCGGCGAAACCAACATTGGCTTTACTTGATGAAATGGATCAATTGATTGACGGTAAAGTGATAGACCGACGTTCAGCACAATTGAATGACGATGAAACTGGACAGATGGGGCTCTTATAATGACAACAACGACCACTAATACCAGCATAGAGACTGCGAACACAGCAAAGCCAGTTTCACTTATCCCTGAGCAACTTGTGGATGTACTCCAGTTTCTTGCGGATAAGGGTTCTATTCGTCAGTTGGATTATCAATTTGCTCGTTTTATTGCTCAGCAAGCCACGAGTTACTCTCAAGAGATCGGCTTTCTTGCTGGGGTAGTGAGCCATGAATTAGGCAAAGGACACATTTGTACTCAGCTGATACAGCAGCATACGACAGGCCATGAACAAACGGCAGATCTAGCCCAGTTACTTGGGTTGTACGGTGAAACGGCTCTGCAATTGAACCAAAAGTTGTTAGGTATTGATTGGTTGGCGGTACTTCAATCGTCCAATTTAGTTGGAGCAACCAATGACTGTGTTAAGCCGCTGATGTTTGATGGACAGCGTGTCTACTTACAGCGTTATTGGAACTACGAGGTGGTACTGGCAAACACGTTAAACCGTTTAAGTAAGCCGGTAGAGTTTAATACTGAACAGAAAAAGGCGCTGACGGAAACACTCAATCAGCTCTTTGCACGTAGTTATCACTTTCTGTTTAACGCTTTAGCCAAGGCTGAAGCAAACCAACAAACGTCTCAGGTACTGCGTCAACAGCTGGTATGTGATCATCTTGATATCGTCGATGAGCAATCTCTGAATTGGGGCGCAATCGATCAAGCGATCGTCCAAGCTAAGCAGGTAGCGGACTTAGGTGTTCTAGACAGTTTGGTACCGATATCGGCATGTTTGAACTGGCAAAAAGTGGCAGCAGCAGTAGCTCTGAGTCGTCGCTTTGCGGTGATTTCTGGTGGACCGGGTACTGGTAAAACAACCACGGTAACCAAGTTATTGTCGGCGATGGTCGAGCAATCACTCAGCCAAGGTAAAACCCCAACGATTAAGCTAGTGGCACCAACGGGTAAAGCGGCGGCGCGTTTAACTGAGTCGATTGGTAAAGCGATTGAGCAACTGCCTTTAGCGCCTGAAGTAAAAGCCAACATACCAACGGAATCGAGCACTTTGCACCGATTGCTTGGTGCGATTCCTAACCGGGCTGAGTTTAGACACAACCGACGCAATCCACTTCACCTTGATATCTTGGTGGTGGATGAAGCATCGATGGTCGATCTGTCGATGATGTATAAGCTGGTGGATGCGCTTCCTGAGCATGCAAGGCTTATCTTGCTGGGGGATAAAGACCAACTCGCTTCCGTTGAAGCCGGTGCGGTGTTAGGTGATATCTGTTCATTCAACTCTGCGGGTTACAGCAGTGCACAAGGCAACTTGATTGCGGAGATGACGGGTTTTGATGCGATAGCCAATACACAGCAGGCAAAAGCGGGAGCCGTTAATTCTCCGGCGATTGCAGATAGTCTGTGTATGCTGCAGAAGAGTTACCGTTTCGATGCGCGTTCTGGTATTGGGCAGTTGGCAAAAGCAATCAATAACGGCTCTGCAAATCAAGTCGACCAAGTGTTCGGCAAAGGATTTGGCGATATTGAGAACCATCCTCTATCGAGCGACAGCTATAACTTGATGCTACGTACCTTGGTTCATGAGTATGGTGCGTATCTCAACCGAATGAATGTGCCATTGGAAGAGTTAGAGACTCAAGACGCGAGAGCCAAATCGGTACTCGATTTGTTCAGTCAATGCCGACTGTTGTGTTCTATTCGTGAAGGTGATTTTGGTGTTAAAGGCCTCAACCACCGAATTGAAAGAGCGCTTGCCGCAAGACGTTTAGTGAACCCACACAACGACGAGCTGTGGTATCACGGGCGACCTGTCATGGTGACGCGAAATGATCATGGCTTGGGATTATACAATGGTGATATTGGTATTTGTATGCTTGAGGCGGATTCAAGCCAACCTGATTCAACTCCTCGCTTGAAGGTCTATTTTGAGTTGCCCGATGGCAGCGTGAAAGCTGTGCTACCAAGCCGAGTGCCCGATCATGAAACAGCTTATGCGATGACGATACATAAATCTCAGGGTAGTGAATTTGATCTGACCTTAATGATCTTGCCGCCGGATTTCAGCCCTATTTTAACGCGAGAGCTTATCTATACCGGTATTACACGTGCCAAGAAACGACTGATGATGTTCAGCGACACAAATGTGTTGAAGCGTGGGATTAAGGTGAAAACAGAGCGAGTGAGTGGTTTAGGCAGTCGCTTAACGAATTAGTTGTTAATTACTGCTAGAAAGGACTTGAACTTAAGCTAGATAAACACAAAGCAACCATCCCTGGTTGCTTTGAACGTTATTAAGACTCTTTGCTTAAAAACGCTCGAGTAAACGATATGTGGTTTATCTTGTATTTTGCTTGGCAATTCAAAATAAACTCTTTTAGATTCTCGCTCACAGGGAACACGCAGTGTACGTCTAGCCCTTCTAAGAATTGGTTATCAGCCATATCCCAAAAACTTTGCAGCGAGTTACAAACAATGGTTCTCATATCAATGTTGCTCTTTTTGCTGTTTATATTAACGAGCAGAGCTAATGTTAGCGTGCTGACCGTCAACGGGTATAGCAATCCGTGCAGTGACCACCTCAATGCATGTGATATGACAACCGAGATGGTAATTCCAATAAAAACATTTGTTATTTTGTTAAAGCGACCAAATTCTATACAACTTTACGTGTGAGTTAAAGTGCATAGTTAATAAATCTCATATAGAAAACGATTACGTTTACAATTATTTTTATGTTGAAGTGAGATTTTGCTCCAAAACTTTATTTATACGTTAAGTGCTAGGATCTTTGAGTTACGTTGATAGTTGTATAGCCCTTGTTTTTCCATCGGTAATTCATCAACTGCTATCTCGTAAAAACCTTGTTCACGGAACCAATGAAGGCTGTGCGTAGTAAGGACAAAGATCTGGTCGATATCACGAGATTTTGATTGGTGGCGCATGTAATCCAGCAGTAATTGCCCACGATTTCCATCACGATAATCAGGATGAATTGCAACACACGCCATCTCTGCCATGTGATCTTCCGGGTAGGCGTATAGCGCTGCGCAACCAATAATTAGCCCGTCTTTTTCGATAATGGTAAATCGATGGATCTCTTGCTCTAATTGTTCTCTTGATCGGCGAACCAAGATGCCTTGTTCTTCTAAAGGGCGAATGAGATCAAAGATACCACCGATATCATCAATCTGAGCTTGTCTTACTTGCTCGGCACTCGCCATGACCACTTGCGTGCCAATACCATCAAAAGAGAACAGCTCTTGGATTAATGCGCCATCGACTTTGTAGCTGATGAGGTGACAACGAGGGACTCCGGCACGACAAGCAGAGATCGCTCCTTTCAAGAAGCGCAGTGTTCCTGTGCTCATGTCTTCGGCAGGCTTTTGAGATTCCGTTAAGCGTTCTAGAATTTGCTTGGCGTCTTTAGGGAAGAGTTCGGCGAGTACAGTGCCGCTTTCATCTGTTACCCCTTGTTCGGAGCAGAAACCAATCAGTTTGTCGGCTTTTAAACGAATCGCAACTTGGGTGGCGACTTCTTCAGAAAGCAGATTAAAGCTTTCGCCTGTCACGGAACTAGCGATAGGGCCCAGCAGTACGATGGATCCTTGGTCGAGTGTGCGATTTATTCCTTCGATATCGATTCGACGAATACGCCCGCTGTGGCAATAATCCGTACCGTCATCCACACCTAGCGGCTGAGCCGTAATGAAGTTACCACTCATCACATTGAGTTGAGTACCTGCCATCGGAGTGTTGTTCAAGCTCATCGAAAGGCGCGCGGTGATAGCAAGTTGCAGCTGTCCAGCAGCTTGCATTGCTACACCCAGAGAATATTCATCAGTGACCCTAATGTTCTTATGATAAGGCGTATGGCAATCTTGTTTTGCTAGCAGTTGGTTGATCTGTGGCCTTGCCCCGTGAACGAGAACAATCTTCACGCCAAGGCTGTGGAGTAGGGCAATGTCGCTAATAATGTTACCAAAGTTTCTATCGGCAACAGCTTCGCCTCCCAGCATAATGACCATGGTTTTGCCACGGTGAGCATTCACGTAAGGGGTTGATTGTCTGAAACCTTTTACTAGCGCTGTACTTCTTAATTTCACAGAACAAGTCCATTTGTGTTTATTTATTCGTTAATTTAGCATTTAAATTCAAATCTAAACAACACCTTTTTGGAATAAAGCGCAAACTATTCTTATGTAGGCTTCAATATATAAACTGTCTCAGTGTAGAATGCGCATAGCATCCTTATGAGTCGTAAACGAATGCAGCAAGCTCCAGCTACAAAGAACAAGATCGATGAGATCACTAAAGGCCTCTATAGTGAAGCAGATCAGCGCAATCAATCTAAGTTGAAGCGTAAGATCATTGAGCGCTGCTTAATGGTTTTAGCCTTGGTGGGTTCATTTGCTGTGGTTTCTTTATTTGGTGATGTGCTTTCCCGAGTGCAAGATGCGGCGACGCCTGATCATCTAATATATGGCACTTGGATAGAGCAGGATGTTGCACATTATGCGACAGATGAGTTTGTACTGAATGCTAATGGTGTGTCAGTTCGTGGATCTGTTGTTTCGACGACCTTTGATTTTGACGGTAATTACTTTGAATACAAGGCGGGTGATAAAACCTATCGCTTCCGCATGACCAACTCTGACAATACAGAAATGGTGCTCGATTCTGACAGTCACTACAATCCCATCTTCCGTCTTAAAGGTCACATCGATAACTCCGTCCGATAGGTTATCTTATTGTAAACTCTTACAATCTACGATTGTGTTATCTGACTGTTTTTGTCATCCTCGATGCATAGAATTTTTAGGATGACTCTTGTGATTAAAAAATGGCTTCCCCTAGTCGCGGCCTCTTTGTTATTTGGCTGTGCTCAACCCACTGATCTTGCTCAACAACACCTTGATGACGAATTTCCTCGTACCTTGAATAAGGTCGATCAGGTTGAATCCAATAAACCAAGAGACTATACCGCATTTGCAGAACAAGCTGAGATGGTGGTTTCTAAATCCCCTTCAATGGCTAAAATTTATGAGCCGCTTTATCAACAACTCAATGAGTGGGCGATGCTGAGTGGAGATCCAAGCGAACTCGCTAATTTTGGCGTTCAAACTGCTCAACTAGGTGGTGGTGATAAACAAGGCAATGTTTTGTTTACAGGCTACTTTTCTCCTGTTATGGAACTGCGCCACGAAGCGAATGAAGAATACCGTTACCCAGTTTACGGGCTTCCTGAGTGTGGTAAAGAGTGTCCAACACGCGAAGAGATTTACAACGGCGCATTAGAAGGTCAAGGCCTTGAGTTAGGTTACTCAGCAAACCGTATCGACCCATTTATGATGGAAGTGCAGGGCAGTGGGTTCGTGCACTTCGGTGATGATGATACGCTGCAGTATTTCGCATACGCAGGTAAGAACAATAAAGCTTATGTAAGCATTGGCCGTGTTTTGATTGAGCGAGGCTTAGTTCCACGCGAAAAAATGTCACTAAAAGCAATCAAAGAGTGGGTGTTGGCAAACGATCCTGAAGTGGTCAAAGAGTTGCTTGAGCAAAATCCATCTTTCGTGTTTTTTGAAGCGAGAGACGACTTGTCAGTAATGGGCAGTGCTGGGATTCCTCTATTGCCAATGGCTGCAGTAGCAGGCGATCGCTCTATCTTGCCTATGGGAACTCCAATTTTGGCTGAGGTTCCTTTATTGAATGCGGATGGTACTTGGAGCGGTGCGCACCAATTAAGATTGTTATTGGTTTTGGATACGGGCGGCGCGGTTAAGCAGAACCATTTGGATCTCTACCATGGTATGGGGCCGCGAGCAGGCACTGAAGCGGGTCACTACAAGCATTTTGGTCGCGTGTGGAAGCTCGGCTTAGATGGCAGCGCAACCGAAGCGCCTTGGGCTTTGCCTCCTGAAAAGGTTGAGTAAGCGACAATAAAATAGGGCATTGAAAGCGAATCGCTAATCCCCTAGACTTTTTATTCAAGAGTGCGTATAAAACGCACTCTTTTCTTTTTCTCAGAAATAAATTGGCGGCAACAATGCGTGAATTGACCACTCCAGCTTCAGAAAACTATGACCAACGATTTGGTGGCACTCGTCGTCTGTATGGCAATAGTGAAGTCGACATACTTAGAGCTGCACACGTGTGTGTTATCGGTATTGGCGGTGTAGGTTCATGGGCTGTTGAAGCACTTGCTCGTACTGGTTTAGGTGAGCTTACTTTGATCGATATGGATGATGTGTGTGTGACTAACATCAACCGTCAAATTCATGCAATGTCGGGCACGGTTGGTAAGAGCAAAATCGAAGTGATGGCCGAGCGTGTTAAGCTGATTAACCCTGAGTGTAAAGTTAACCTGATTGACGATTTCATCGGTCCTGATAATCAGGCGGAATACTTATCGAAAGAGTTCGATTTTGTGTTGGATGCGATCGATAGCATGAAGGCTAAGGCTTCGCTATTGGCGTATTGCCGCAGTAACAAAATCAAAGTAATCACCACTGGTGGTGCGGGGGGGCAAATCGACCCAACGCAAATCAAAGTGGCTGATTTGACCAAGACGATTCAAGATCCGCTAGCGAAGAAGCTTAAAGATACCCTTCGTCGTCATCATAATTTCCCTAAGAATCCAGCACGTAAGTTTGGTATCGATTGTGTGTTCTCGACTGAACAGCTGAAATACCCTCAAGCTGACGGTAGTGTATGTGCTGCGAAAGCAACAGCTGAAGGTCCAAAGCGCATGGATTGTGCGACGGGCTTTGGTGCGGCAACCGTAGTAACGGCGACTTTTGGTTTTGTGGCTGTTTCACGTATTGTAGAAAAGCTGATTCAAAAGCACGCTAAGTAACGTCTCTATTCAATTAATAATCGACTGGATATTAAAATGACCACATTCCCAAGCTCTCCATTCGGCACTGAAATTACCAGTGATGATATCGTCGCGAAGATGCAGACATTCAGCGGCTGGGAAGACCGTTATCGCCAAGTGATTCAATGGGGTAAGAAACTGCCAACTATGCCTGATGAACTGAAAAGTGAACAGGTGATTGTCTCTGGCTGTGAAAGCCAAGTGTGGTTGGTTTCTCAGAATATCGATGGTGTTTGGCACTTTTGTGCTGATTCTGATGCTCGCATCGTTCGCGGTCTGATTGCATTAGTGATGGCTGCGTATGATGGTAAAACATCAGAGCAGGTTCAAGCGTTCGATATTGACGGCTACTTTGAAAAAATCGGTCTAATCACACACCTAAGCCCATCTCGCGGTAATGGATTAAAAGCGATCGTTGCTCAAATCCAAGAGCTAAGTGCGTAGTCCATTACGAACAAGCAAATATAAAAAGGGTTGACGAAGAACATCAACCCTAAACAATTTTGCTACTCGCTACAGCATATCAACGGCTTTTTCTATCGCCGCTATGAGTTTTTCAACATCATCCATGTTGTTGTAAATACCAAATGAAATTCGAACCGTTCCTTTCACTCCAAGTGCATCCATTAATGGGTGAGCACAGTGGTGCCCTGCACGTACCGCGATACCTTGCTGATCCAACAGCGTAGCAATGTCTTGGTGGTGAACGCCATCCATCACAAAAGTAATCACACTTGAATTTGGTTTGTAGCCAAGTATTTGGATGTCATCCAATTGATTGAGTGCTTGGTAGGTTTTCTGTTGTAGCTGGTGGACATGATTCTCGACATCTTGCTGTGCAAAACTACTTAACCATTCTATTGCGGTGCTTAATGCTATCGCACCGGCAACATTTGGTGTGCCCGCTTCAAACTTGCCCGGTAACTCTGAAAAAGTGGTACCAGAAAATGATACTCGCTCAACCATCTTACCACCACCGTGCCAAGGTGGCATCGCTTCGAGCAATTCAAGTTTGCCATAAAGCACACCAATACCGGCAGGGGCATAGAGCTTGTGCCCTGAGAATACGTAGAAATCCGCACCTAAAGCAGCAACATCAACTGGCTCATGAACGATGCCTTGTGCGCCGTCGACCACAACAATCGCATTCATCTTGTGTGCTTTTTTGATGACTTGTTCAATTGGCTGACGAGAACCTGTGACATTGGTGATCTGAGCTAAGGCAACAATCTTGGTCTTATCATTAAGCAGATGATCAAAAGCTTGTAGATCAAATTCGCAATCTGATGTCATTGGTACTTTAATGACTTTAGCGTCGGTTTGTTCTGCCACAATTTGCCAAGGCACTATGTTGGCGTGATGCTCCATTTCACTCACTAAGATCTCATCGCCTGGCTGAAGGGTACTTCTTGCATACGTTTGAGCAATTAGGTTGAGCGCTTCGGTTGCACCGCGAGTCCAGATGATCTCTTTTGAAGAGCTTGCACCGATAAACTGAGCGACCTTATCTCTAGCCGATTCAAATTGACTGGTCGCGTTCGCTGTTAAGCTATGACTGCCACGGTGAACATTAGCATTTTGTTTGGAGTAATATTGGCTAATGGCATCAATAACTACCTGAGGTTTTTGTGTTGTTGCCGCGCTGTCTAAGTAAATCAATGGTTGTTGATTGATGGTTTGTGATAGCGCAGGAAACTGCTCTCGGATGTGATTGATATCAAGCATCTATTCTTACCTAAAATCTTGGAAATTGGTGCTAGCGTTGTGCTTAGCGGTATTGTTATTTTATCGCGACTTGTTAACCGTTGCTGACTAATCTTGATGATTCCAGCTATTTTCTTGCTCTTTGACCTGATCGAACAGCTTTTGGTTAACGGGAACTTTTATCTGATGCTTAAGCGCTGTTTTTATTAGGTGCCCAGTGATGAAGTCGATCTCTGTTTTGCGTTGGTAAAACATATCCTGCTTCATGGATGAGTTGTTCTGCGCTGTGGCTTGGATTACCTGTTTGACGCTGGCTTCTAATTCGTCGAATGAACAAGCGATCTCTTCGGCTTGCATAACTTTTGTGAGCTCTTCAACGATAGAGATTAAAGTATCCCCAAACTTTTGGTCTGCAAGTTCGCCATTCTTGATTTGTTCCAACCCAGTCAGTGGATTGATAGCACAATTGATGGCGAGTTTGGTCCAAAGCGCGGTTTTTATTTGTGGATTCCAACTCACAGCGGGGAGAGCATGTTCCAATACATCAACTAAAAACGTGCACTGCTGACCCGTTTGATTAAAAGCACCCAGTTGAGTTTGTCCTAACCCTGTGTGACAAACATTATTCTTGTCGGGCTTGAATGCGGCTTGAGTGGTGGTTGCTAGTACTACCGGGTGGTCATTAATTTGAGAAGCTATCTGATCAACTGCGCCCATTCCGTTATGCATGAACATGAGAATGGTATCAGAGTCGAGATATTGAAGTAACGGAGTGGTGGCTTCTTCTACTTGCCAAGCTTTGACTGTGGAGATCACTAAGTCACTCGCAGATAGCTTTTCGATATTGTTATTACTGAAGGAAAGTGAAGCTTGCTCATCAAGTGATAGGTCCATTGAGGTTTCAGGGGAGCGGCTCCACAAAGAGACATTATGACCAGCTTGAAGTAGTTTTATTGCCCATAAAGAGCCAATTGCTCCAGGTCCAACAATCGTGATGTTCACAGCAATACCGAGATAAGAAAGTGATGCTGCAAGGATAGCGAGGCATTAAATGAAAGCAATAAAAAATGGCACCCGAGGGTGCCATTTTGGAAACTTTCTTAGAAGTTCGATTAGAACTTGTAAGTTACTGCTACGTAGTGACCTACGCCAGAAGATTCAGCTTGTGTAGATGCATCCCATGGAAGGTTTGCGCCATCTTTAAAGCCGTATACATCGCTGTATAGTTTCAAGCCGTAACCAACTGCAAAGCGATCTGAGTGCCAGTAAAGACCGTTAAACATCGCGCCGCCGTTGCTTACTTGAGAGTACTCATCTTGCATACCGAATTGGTAATCGATGTAACCTTGGTAAGAGATGAATGAACCGTTCTCGAAGAAGTAGAATGGCTTGAACCAGTTAGTCGAGATTTGGAAACCGTTCCAGTCTTTGTTGTTTGAGTCGTATGTACCGTAAAGGTTTAGCCCCATTTTGCCAAACCATGGAACCATTACATCAGAACCAAGACCAACTTTTTGAGTGTTAACGCCAGAGTTACCACCCCATTCCATAAGCGTAGATACGTAAAGCTCTTGAACTGGACCGAAAGAAAGATCTTTACCTGTTAGCCCGTCAAGAGACATACGAGGAGCAAACTTCATGAAGATTTTTTCTTGGCCATTTTTATCACTACCTGGATCAGAAGTTAGGTTGAATACGTCAACGTAACCGTAAAGATCAAAGATTCCAGAGCGACCACCAAATTCCATCTCTAGGTAATCATGAGTAGACTCAGTAACGCCTTTCTCATTGAATGCACCCATAAGGTTGAACTGCATCCATTTGTAATCGTTCTTATGGATGTCGCCGTCAGAATAATCAGCTGCCATTACTGGAGCAGATACTGCTGCAAGTAGGCCAAGAGTTAAAAGTGATTTACGCATAATGGAACTCTCTATGTTTGAAATAAGTAACCCGCTAATCCGTGCGTGTTTATGATGTCCGAATGCCGAGCATAATAGCGATTTTGTTCTCAAATAAAAGTGAGACAGAGTGAAAACTACAATTATTAAGGTGAGGTCGATCACACTACTGATCTAAATGATGGAACTTTAAGATAGCAATGCATCTCGATGCACCTCTAATTCTATTGATTTTGTGAAATTCGATTATTTTATGGATAAATAGGTGAAATACTGCTCTAAGCAAACGATTCTACTAATTAGAGTGATATGCATATCAAAATCAACAGTATTCTTTTCTAAGCGTTTTCTCTTAAAAAATGACTCATTCAAATCACCTCTCAATCTTGTCTTTGATCTATTTTTGACCAATTGCGTAATGATGTTGGAATCAATTGATGACCAACTCATGTGATGACTGACTAGGGATTAAAACTAACTACTTTTTGAATCACGGAGAACCAACGACAGTTCACTGCACTAGATTTTGAAACAATTTTTAAAGGTTAGTTATTGGACTAACTATTTGTGTGACGAACTGGTCTAACTTTTTTGGAGAGAAGACCATGAAATATTCACCATTATTAGCGGTAGCAATATCAACTCTGTTCATTGTTGGGTGTGACGATGACGATGAACCTACTACACAACTACAAGCTGTTCATGCATCCCCCGATGCTCCTTTAGCTAATGTTATCGTTAACAGTCAGGCTCGTTGGACTGGCGTCGATTATGCTCAAGCGTCTGGGTACGCTTCAGTAAATCAAGGCCAGACAACTCTTCAAGTCGATGTCCAACTCCCAGGTGACGCAGTTGCCACTGTAATTTCGCCAAGCCAATTCGATTTGAGCGGTGAATTAGATTACACCGTGATGGTGGTCGGTGACGCTGACGGTTCTAATAACCCGGTTGAGGCTTTAGTTGTGACGCGACCTTCTGAGGGAACGACATCGAGTTCAAGTTTAGATGTGCAAGTTGTTCACGCGGCAACAGGGGTTGGAGATGTGAACTTATACGTAACGGCGCCGAATGATCCATTGGGTGCTCCACTTGGCACTCTCGGTTATAAAGACTTTACTGACGTACTCAATATTCCAGCAGGGCAATACCGAGTGAGATTAGAAACCGTGAGCGGCAATGCTATTGCTTTTGACTCCGGAGAAATAACTCTGTCTGGCGGTAGCGAGCTAACGATCGCGGCTGTGCCAAGAGCTGACTCCAATAGCACTTCCCCAGTAAAATTGATGGTAATGGACGGTTCGGGCTCATCTTTAATCTACGACATGGCAGAAACTGCAGAAGTAAGAGTCGGTCATCTCGTTGATGGCGCCCCAGATGTAGATGTTTTTGTCAACGGAGCTGCATTTGCACCTCTTGCTGATTTGATGTTTAAAGAGATCCGCGGTTTTATCGATTTAGCCGCAGGAAGTTATGACATTGACATCTTTGCTGATGGCACTACAACCAATGCACTGATTGATGCAGACGGAGTCGCGGTATTTGCTGGTATGGATTACAGCATCTATGCAGTAGGGACGGTAACTCCACTGAGTTTGGAACCATTGGTTATTCCTGAAAACCGTCGTCCGGTTGCGACCAGCGCGGTGCTAAACATTACCCACGCCGCTGCTAACCCAATAGCGGCTTCGGTGGATATTTACTTAACAGAAAACGCGGGGATCTCTGGTAGCACTCCAGCGCTAAGTGATGTGAAGTTCAAAGATTATGCGAATGGCATTTATGTTGCGGCGGGGTCTTATTTTGTGACGATTACTGTAGCGGGTCAGCCGTCGGTTGTGGCTATCGACTCTGCGCCCGCAACCTTAGCTGATGGTGTAGTGTATCAAGTGGTGGCGATCGATGACTCGGCTGGCACAGGCTTCAACCTTATTGTGAGTGATACAACAGACTAGTTCTTACAGGTTACTAGTGACAAAGAAAAAGAGGGTAGCGTGATGCTACCTTCTTTTCTTTTGCTTTTTTGTTCAACTACTCTTGGTTGGTTTTTGCTTTTTCCAGTAAATCTGTGAAAAAGTGGCGCAACGAATAGAGCATGATCAAACTTGGAATCACCATAAGTGCGGTTAGTATAAAGAAGGTTGACCAATCATTGAGGTAATCAACCAACTCACCACTGAATGAAGCCAGCGTTGTTCGACCGAAATTCCCCAACGATGCTAACAAGGCATACTGTGTCGCTGAGAAAGCTTGCCCGGTTAATAGTGTTAAGAAAGAGACAAACGCTACGGTTGAAAACGCAGTTGTAAAGTTATCGACAATGATGGTTGCCAAGAACAAGGTTTCACTCGGGCCAGTGTGAGCGATCCACGCAAACATTAGATTACTGGCCGCCATTGCCACACCGCCGATCATCAGTCCGCGTACAATACCGAATTTCACATTGAAGACACTGCCTACCAAAGTGAAGAATATCGTCGCGCCCCAGCCAATTAACTTGGAGTAATGACCGATCTGTTCATTACTGAAACCTATCTCTTTATAGAAGGTGATCGACATGCGACCTAGGAAGGCTTCACCTATCTTAAATAGGAACACAAACAGCAATAGAGTAATGGCAACTTGAACTCCGTTTCTTTTGAAGAAATCATAAAATGGTTCAATTACCGTCACACTGAACCAAGCGACAAGCTTTGAGCCGACCACTTTATTGTGTCGCTGTTGTGCTTGTTCTTGTAGGGCTTCACGTTGTGTATTTGGCTCTCCGACAAAAAGAGTAAACAGCATTAATACAACAACGACACCTGCCATTCCGTAATACACGCCATTCCAACCGATTGAGTCTGCATTAATAAAGGCAAGGTAGCCTGGTAGTGAATAACCCGTCCACCACCCAATTACGGCCATTGCGGAAGCTTGCGGCAGTTTTGATGCTTCGGATTTTGGGAAGGTATCAATACGAAATGCATCAATCGCGATGTCTTGCGTGGCTGAGGCAATGGCAATAGCGAGCGCCAACATTGAGGTAAACGCCAAATTCTCTGCGGGATTGACGCCTGCGATGAATAAGGTGCCGATTAAAACAATGGTTTGGCAGAAAAAGATCCAACTGCGGCGCTGGCCGAGTATTGCGTGAAGCACCGGCAGTTTTACTCGGTCTACCAATGGTGCCCATAAAAAGTTAATCGCATACACGGCAAACACACTACCAAAGTAGCCAATGGCAGCACGCGTTAAACCTGCATCTTTTAGCCAGCCAGACATGTTGGATCCAATAAGAACCCATGGGAAGCCACTCGAACAGCCGAGCATAAACACCCAAAGTAGACGTTTATCTAGGTAGCTGCGAAAAGTCTGCATCCAAGAAAGAGAGGGAGTGCCTGATGACATAGGGCGTCCTTGTATAGAAAAACGCCCTTAAGAAATAAGGGCGCTACATTGGATTACTTAAGAAGGGTCACTTTAGTGATGACGATTGGGTCGACTGGAATGTCTGACATGCGGCCCATTCGCTTAGTTGGGAGCGTTGCCATTTTTTGAACAACGTCAAAGCCTTCGGTTACTTTGCCGAATACAGCGTAACCAGGGTTGCCACCTTTAGCGTTTAAGAAGTCGTTATCTGAAAAGTTAATGAAGAACTGGCGAGTTGCAGAATCAGGCGCATTGGTACGAGCCATTGCGATCGTTGCTGTATCATTCTTTAGGCCGTTACTGCCTTCATTTTTGATAGGAGCATAAGTCGCTTGTTGATTCATATCTTGATCGAAGCCGCCACCTTGCGCCATAAAACCAGGGATAACACGGTGGAAGATAGTGCCTTCGTAGCTGCCGTCTGCGACGTATTTTAGGAAGTTCTCTGCGCTAACCGGTGCTTGTTCTTGGTTTAGCTCAATTGTGAAGTCGCCTAATGTTGTTTCTACGTTCACTTTAGGACCAGCCCAAACGCTCACGCTCACCAGCATTAATGCGATAGAAGATAAAATACGAACCATTAGAAACGTTCCTTCATGTAAGTTTGTAGCTCTTGGTCGTTAGCGATTTCCGTAAGAACCAAGTTAATTACGTCATTAAGAACCATAGAGATGTCGTCATTTGAGGCACTCAAAGCACCAGTGCGCGTTGCAGTACCGTTGAATGTTTTCACTAACTTGCCTTCAGGCGTTTCAGCCGTAACTTCAAGCGTCACTTTACCGTCCATTTTGTTTTCCATAATGGTGTGTTCTACGGTAACAAGCGCTTCTTGAATCTCCAAAACAATTGAGTTTTCACTGTTTACGCTTGCACGAAAACCTTGAGACTCTAACTGCTGAGCAATAGCGTTTTCTAGAGAAATACGCATGTTTTGCTTAGCATGAATTGGTTGAATGTTTGAACGGCCACTATCAACCAATGCAACATATTGAGCGGCACGAACATCTTTACTGGTTAGTGTGTATGTTTTGCCTTGTACAAGGTTGCTTGAGCTTAGTGAAGCTTCTGGCATTACATTGATTTGTTCTTGCTGAGGGGCTGAACATGCTGTCAAAGCCATAATAGAAGCAGCCAAAATCAGTTTTTTCATTCCTTTATCCTTTCTAAATTCACACCAGAAGCTCGGTATCTTAAATTCTTGTGAAGTCGTTTCTGCTTATTTATTAAAATTCGCAGGCTCTCTTGTTGCTTGTAATATCTCAAATTTTTGGTTTAGTTCAAGCGTTTCAACGTTAGCTTCACCAAATAGTCTCGCTAGTTTGACATCGTATCCGAGGTGTCGGTTGCCAATAACAATTAATTTGCCTCCATTGCTAAGAACATGCTTTGCATCACAGAACATTTGCCATGCAATGTGATCAGTAATCGCTTGTTGCTGATGGAATGGAGGATTACACATCACTAAGTAGGTGCTGTTTTTCTTAAAGCCATCTAAACAGTTGTTGGCGATGAACTGGAAGTTGCCGTCTTCACCAAGGTTATCCTTGACGTTTTGGCGTGCTGACTCCACAGCCATAAAGCTTTCATCCACACAGGTAATACGAGCTTGTGGGTTCAATTGCCCTGCTTTTACGCTCAATACACCGTTGCCACAGCCTAGGTCGATGATATGACGCAGCTCTGGATCTTGAGGGATATGCTCTAGCATATAGCGAGCGCCTTGATCGAGTGCTTCCCCTGAGTAAACATTTGGTAAATTTTTCAGGCGGATATCTTCACCGTCTACATCCCACTCCACAAAAGGCTCTACCGTTTGAACAGGTTGGCAATTTGGAGAAGAGAAAACCAAGCGGTGCTTTTTCTTCGCTAACGAGGTTTTGGTCTCGCCTAGGTACTTCTCGAAAAGGTTAAGTGTAGAGGTGTGGATCTCTTTGACTTTGTTGACACCGATCACTTGGCAGCCTTCTGACAGTGCTTGGCGTAACTGACTTAACTGCCATACAAGGTGGCGGTTGGTCTTTGGTAGCTGCATGATCACAAGGTCGATACCGTGCGGGATATCATCCATGGTGTTTAAAAAGTTGACTCGATTACATTGATTACGCTGTAAGTTTTTTAGCGCACCGCGATGAGAAATAAATGAGTCGCTTATCATGGTGACATCATGATCTTTCGAGAACCAAGCGGATAGGGCACCAAAGCTGTCGTTCATGATCAGGATGTGTTTGCCAGGTTCAAGATTCATCTCTTCAACATGACTGATCAGGTATTCGTCGCCCGCATCCCAAGCTTGAAGGGTTTCATTTGAACGTTTTGGGAAACGATGTAAGGTCAAAGTTCTGTCGTGAAAGGTAAGTTCGGTTTTCATTGCTTGAGATACTTATGTAAGAAATAACAAAGATATTGTCTCAAATGCGGCCTGAACAAGATAGATAAAACTCAACCAAACCTATGCCATTCGCTATTAAATACTCGGACACTCGACCTATTAGGGTTTATACTCACCCCACGGATAATGCCAATACGTTATAAAGGAATCACAATGATCCAAGAAGTTATCGAAACAAAATTGCACAATGAGTTTTCACCAAGTCATTTAAACGTGATCAATGAGAGCTATATGCACAATGTTCCGGCCGGTTCTGAGAGTCATTTTAAAGTGATTGTTGTCAGCGATGCGTTTGAAGGTTTACGCCTTATTGCTCGTCATCGAGCGGTAAATAAAGCTCTTTCAGAAGAGCTTGCGAACAATATTCACGCACTGTCCATTCACACTTATACAAAAGATGAATGGTTGAAGCAGCTAGATAACGTGCCAGATAGCCCAATGTGTATGGGCGGTGGGAAATAGTAGAGTAATCGAATATAGAAGAGGTGGCGATGCCACCTTTTTTGTTGCCAAATACATCTGTTTTTCGTTGTTATATCACTCAAACTGATGGTAAATCGAGCGGTTGAAAATACCCACAACGAGTAGTGTTTTTATTAACAGTGTTTCAACATAACTCGAAAAATATGAGTTTGTGACAGAGTATTAATCTCTTGTTTAAAACACGATTCAAAAGCCATTTTATCTGTGCGGCTCGTCAAATTTATACATATTTTAGAGTCCATATGCTTCAAATCTCACCAAATATAGGCCGTATTCAAGTTATTGGTCATGGCATCAAGTTGTCAAAAAATGCTAGAATACGGCACCTGATAAATCTCACATAATCTTTGTGGTGAATTTATTAATGTAATGTTGCGATTTTGGTATCTCAAATTTACCAAGACCGGACACTGTAATGTCGTGTCTAAGGGCGATTTTAAAACGTCCTGAATTTACGCAATTAAAAGAATCTTTTTCCCGATAAAGTAGTGCAAGTGCGTATGATTACAATAAAGAAGGGTTTGGATCTTCCTATCGCAGGAACTCCATCCCAGGTGATTAATGATGGTAAGTCCATCACTAAAGTCGCCTTGCTTGGCGAAGAGTACGTTGGTATGCGTCCTACGATGCATGCTCGCGTTGGTGATGAAGTGAAGAAAGGCCAAGTTCTTTTTGCAGATAAAAAGAACCCAGGTGTTGTATTTACTTCTCCAGCAAGCGGTAAAGTTATTGAAGTGAACCGTGGTGCTAAGCGTGTTCTTCAATCAGTAGTGATTGAAGTAGCAGGCAATGAGCAAATCACGTTCAATAGCTATGAAGCTAACCAACTAGCAAGTCTTGACCGTGAAACGGTTAAAGCTCAGTTAGTTGAGTCTGGCGCATGGACCGCTTTGCGAACTCGTCCGTTCAGCAAGGTTCCAGCAGTTGATTCTGAAACTCAGGCTATTTTCGTTACTGCTATGGATACTAATCCGCTAGCAGCTGAGCCAGAATTAATCATTAACGAGCAGTCTGATGCTTTCGTTGCTGGTTTAGATCTTCTTTCAACTCTGACTAACGGTAAAGTGTACGTTTGTAAAAAAGGTACTAGCTTGCCTCGTTCAGCTCAGTCTAACGTTGAAGAACATGTTTTTGATGGCCCACACCCTGCAGGTCTTGCAGGCACGCATATGCATTACCTATACCCGGTAAATGCACAAAATGTAGCGTGGAGCATTAACTACCAAGACGTTATCGCATTCGGTAAGTTGTTCCTTACTGGTGAGATTTACTCTGAGCGTGTTGTTTCTCTGGCTGGTCCAGTAGTTAATAACCCACGCCTAGTTCGTACTCAAATTGGTGCTAGCCTTGAAGAGTTGACGGACAGCGAGTTGATGCCAGGTGAAGTTCGCCTGATCTCAGGTTCAGTATTATCTGGTGTTCACGCTTCAGGTCCACATGCTTACCTTGGCCGTTACCATCAACAGGTTTCGGTTCTTCGTGAAGGTCGTGATAAAGAGCTATTTGGCTGGGCTATGCCTGGTAAGAACAAGTTCTCTGTTACTCGTTCATTCCTTGGTCACGTGTTTAAAGGTCAGTTGTTCAACATGACAACGACAACAAACGGTAGTGATCGCTCTATGGTTCCAATTGGTAACTACGAGAAAGTAATGCCATTAGATATGGAGCCTACTTTGCTGCTTCGCGATCTATGTGCTGGCGACGTTGATAGTGCACAAGCACTTGGTGCGCTAGAGCTAGATGAAGAAGATTTAGCACTGTGTACCTTTGTATGTCCTGGTAAGTACGAGTACGGTCAGTTACTTCGTGAATGCCTAGATACAATTGTGAAGGAAGGGTAATTTTCATGGGCCTTAAAAAGTTTATTGAAGACATCGAGCATCATTTTGAACCAGGTGGTAAACACGAAACGTGGTTTGCGCTTTACGAAGCTGCAGCAACACTTTTCTACACACCAGGTACAGTTACAAAGAAAAGCTCGCATGTCCGTGATAGCGTTGACTTAAAACGTATCATGATCATGGTTTGGCTTGCGGTATTCCCAGCAATGTTCTGGGGTATGTACAACGCAGGTGGTCAAGCTATTGCAGCACTAAACCACATGTATTCAGGTGCAGAACTAGTTTCTATCATTGATGGTAACTGGCACTACTGGCTAACCGAAATGCTTGGAGCCTCCTTAGGAGCCGATGCAGGTTGGGGCAGTAAGATGCTCTTGGGTGCGACTTACTTCTTACCTATCTACGCGACGGTCTTTATCGTTGGTGGTTTCTGGGAAGTACTGTTCTGTATGGTGCGTAAGCACGAAGTTAACGAAGGTTTCTTTGTTACTTCTATCTTGTTCGCGCTTATTGTTCCGCCAACACTTCCTCTATGGCAAGCTGCACTAGGTATTACCTTCGGTGTTGTTGTTGCTAAAGAGATCTTTGGTGGTACGGGTCGTAACTTCCTAAACCCTGCACTTGCTGGCCGTGCGTTCCTATTCTTTGCATACCCTGCTCAGATTTCTGGTGACGTAGTTTGGACTGCAGCTGACGGTTTCTCTGGTGCAACAGCGCTTAGCCAATGGGCTCAAGGCGGTGGTAGCGCGCTAATGAACACGGTATCTGGTGAGACGATCACTTGGATGGACGCATTCATTGGTAACATTCCAGGTTCTATCGGTGAAGTATCAACGCTTGCACTTATGATCGGTGCTGCAATGATCGTATACATGGGCATTGCTTCATGGCGCATCATTGCTGGTGTTATGATCGGTATGATTGCTGTATCAACATTGTTTAATGTGATCGGTTCTGACACTAACGCAATGTTCAGCATGCCTTGGCACTGGCACCTAGTTCTAGGTGGCTTCGCATTTGGTATGTTCTTCATGGCAACAGACCCTGTATCAGCGTCATTTACCAATGGTGGTAAGTGGTGGTACGGCATCCTAATCGGCGCAATGTGTGTAATGATTCGTGTAGTTAACCCTGCATACCCAGAAGGCATGATGCTTGCGATCCTATTCGCAAACCTATTTGCTCCTCTGTTTGACCACGTTGTAATCGAGAAGAACATTAAGCGGAGACTAGCGCGCTATGGCAAGTAATAACGATAGCATTAAAAAGACGCTGTTTGTTGTTATCGCATTGAGCTTAGTGTGCTCAATCATCGTTTCAACAGCTGCAGTTGTTCTTAAACCTAAGCAACAAGCTAACGCAGTTCTGGATCAGCAAACTAAGATCCTTGAAGTTGCGGGCATTGAACTTGCGGGTAATATTCCAGCACTGTACGCAGAGAACATTGAACCTCGTCTAGTTGATTTCGCTACTGGCGATTTCGTTGACGGCGACGCTGCTGCATACGACCAACGTAAAGCGGCAAAAGATCCAGCTCAGTCAATCAAGCTTTCAGCTGAAGATGACATCGCTAAGATCATTCGTCGTGCTAACACGGGTACTGTATACCTAGTGAAAGATGGCGCTGAAACTTCTAAAGTTATCATCCCTGTTCACGGTAACGGTCTATGGTCAATGATGTACGCATTCGTTGCGGTAGAAACTGATGGCAACACAGTTTCTGGTATCACTTACTACGAGCAAGGTGAAACTCCTGGACTTGGTGGTGAAGTTGAGAACCCAACTTGGCGTGCTCAATTCGTTGGTAAGAAATTATTCGACGAAAACCACAAGCCTGCTATTCAGGTTGTTAAAGGTGGCGCTCCTCAAGGTTCTGAGCACGGTGTAGATGGCCTTTCTGGTGCAACACTGACTAGCGTTGGTGTTCAACATACATTTGACTTCTGGTTAGGTGATATGGGCTTTGGTCCGTTCCTAGCAAAAGTTCGTGACGGAGGTCTGAACTAATGTCTAGTGCAAAAGAAATTAAAAAGAGCATCTTAGCGCCGGTGTTGGACAACAACCCAATTGCGCTACAGGTTCTTGGTGTGTGTTCTGCTCTTGCGGTAACCACTAAGCTAGAAACAGCATTTGTTATGACTATCGCGGTAATGTTTGTTACTGCTCTGTCTAACTTCTTCGTTTCTTTGATCCGTAACCACATTCCTAACAGTGTGCGTATCATCGTTCAGATGGCAATTATCGCATCACTAGTAATCGTGGTAGACCAAGTGCTTAAAGCATACCTATACGATATCTCTAAGCAGCTATCTGTATTCGTTGGCCTAATCATTACTAACTGTATTGTAATGGGTCGTGCTGAAGCATTCGCAATGAAGTCTGCACCAATCCCATCTCTAATCGATGGTCTTGGTAACGGTCTTGGTTACGGTTTCGTTCTTATCACTGTTGGTTTCTTCCGTGAGCTTCTAGGCTCTGGCAAACTATTTGGTATGGAAGTACTACCTCTAGTGAGCAACGGTGGTTGGTATCAGCCAAACGGCTTGATGCTTCTAGCACCTTCTGCATTCTTCCTAATTGGTTTCTTGATTTGGGCAATTCGTGTGTTCAAACCAGAACAAGTAGAAGCGAAGGGGTAAGGTAGTCATGGAACATTATATTAGTCTGCTAGTTAAATCGATTTTCATCGAAAACATGGCGCTTTCTTTCTTCCTAGGTATGTGTACATTCCTAGCGGTATCTAAGAAAGTTAAAACTTCTTTTGGTCTTGGTGTTGCGGTAGTTGTAGTACTTACAATCGCTGTTCCTGTAAACAACCTTGTTTACACACACATCCTAAAAGAAAACGCGCTTGTTGAAGGTGTCGATTTAAGTTTCCTTAACTTCATCGCATTCATCGGTGTTATCGCGGCACTTGTGCAAATCCTAGAGATGGTTCTAGACCGTTTCTTCCCACCTTTGTACAACGCACTAGGTATCTTCCTTCCACTGATCACAGTTAACTGTGCAATCTTTGGTGGTGTATCTTTCATGGTAACTCGTGACTATAACTTTGCTGAATCTGTTGTTTACGGCTTCGGTTCTGGTGTGGGTTGGATGTTAGCTATCGTTGCTCTTGCGGGTATCCGTGAGAAGATGAAGTACTCTGACGTACCTCCAGGTCTACGTGGCCTTGGTATCACGTTCATTACTGTTGGTCTGATGGCGTTAGGCTTTATGTCTTTCTCTGGTGTTCAACTGTAGGGTAAGCACCCAGTAATAAGGAATAACAAATGCAAAGCATTATTCTTGGCGTAGCGATGTTTACCATTATTGTATTGGCTCTAGTACTAGTGATTCTTTTCGCTAAGTCTAAGCTGGTACCATCAGGTGACATCACTATTTCAGTAAACGGCGACCCTGAAAAGGCGATCGTTACTCAACCTGGTAGCAAGCTACTTGGTGCCCTAGCTGGCGCTGGTATCTTCGTATCTTCTGCTTGTGGTGGCGGTGGCTCTTGTGGTCAGTGTCGTGTAAAAGTTAAGTCTGGCGGTGGCGACATCCTGCCAACTGAACTTGATCACATCACAAAAGGCGAAGCTCGCGAAGGCGAACGTCTTGCATGTCAAGTTGCTATGAAAACTGACATGGAGATTGAGCTAGACGAAGATATCTTTGGTGTTAAAAAGTGGGAATGTACTGTTATCTCGAATAACAACGAAGCTACTTTCATCAAAGAACTTGCTCTAGCAATCCCTGAAGGTGAAGAAGTACCGTTCCGCGCGGGTGGTTACATTCAGATTGAAGCTGAACCACATCACGTGAAATACGCAGATTACGATATTCCTGAGGAATACCGTGGTGACTGGGATAAGTTCAACTTGTTCCGTTACGAGTCTATCGTTAAAGAGCATTCGATCCGTGCTTACTCTATGGCTTCATACCCAGAAGAGAAAGGCATCATCAAGCTTAACGTGCGTATCGCAACTCCGCCGCCAAACAACCCTGACGTAGCTCCTGGTGTGATGTCTTCATACATCTGGTCTCTTAAAGAAGGCGACAAATGTACTATTTCTGGTCCATTTGGTGAGTTCTTTGCTAAAGACACAGACAATGAAATGGTATTCATCGGTGGTGGTGCAGGTATGGCGCCAATGCGTTCACATATCTTCGACCAACTTAAGCGTCTTAACTCTACTCGTAAGATGTCTTACTGGTATGGTGCACGTTCTAAGCGTGAGATGTTCTACATTGAAGATTTCGATGGCCTAGCGGCTGCAAACGAGAACTTCGTGTGGCACTGTGCACTGTCTGATCCTCAACCTGAGGACAACTGGGACGGTTACACAGGTTTCATCCACAACGTATTGTACGAGAACTACCTGAAGGATCACGAAGCTCCTGAAGACTGTGAGTACTACATGTGTGGTCCACCAATGATGAATGCGGCTGTTATCGGCATGCTGAAAGATCTTGGTGTAGAAGATGAAAACATCCTACTAGATGACTTCGGTGGTTAATCCATTTAAGTGATTGATATTATGGCTGACTCTCACGAGTCAGCCATTTGTTTTTCTAAGACTATTTTTGACAACATACTGGCTTATATAAGAAAGAGTAAGGCATTCAAAATACCTATTTTTTACTCTTATTTTTCCTTATATAAATCCTCAACATTAGACAGGAGTAAGCAAGTGAGAATTTGGCTTGTTGCATTAACTTCTTTAATTTTTCTTGCTGGCTGTGAACAGCCAAGAGAGCAAGTGCATTTAAGTGGCCCGACAATGGGCACCAGTTACAATATTAAATACATCAATGGTGATGAATTTCCGGAGTCTAACGAAGTTCATACTGAGATCGATCGTCTACTTGAAGAAGTGAATGATCAAATGTCGACTTACCGTGAAGACTCAGAGCTGAGTCGTTTCAACCAACACAAAGGTGCGGACGCATTCGAAGTCTCTGAACAAACCGCTATCGTTGTGAAAGAAGCAATTCGTTTGAACGGTCTTACTGAAGGTGCGCTGGATGTTACGGTTGGTCCATTAGTTAACCTTTGGGGTTTTGGTCCTGAAGCTCGTCCGGAAGTGGTTCCATCAGATGAAGAGCTTGCTGCTCGTAAAGCTAAAGTTGGTATTCATCACTTGAGCGTTGAAGGCAACAAGTTAACTAAAGACTTGCCTAATTTGTACGTCGACCTGTCAACCATTGCAAAAGGTTGGGGCGTTGATGTTGTTGCTGATTACCTTGATTCAATTGGTATTCACAACTACATGGTAGAAGTAGGTGGTGAAATCCGCTTGAAAGGCCTAAACCGAGAAAATGTAGGCTGGCGTATTGCCATCGAGAAGCCAAGTATTGACGAACGCAACATTCAAGAGATCATCGAACCTGGTGATATGGCGATCGCAACGTCTGGTGACTACCGCAACTATTTTGAGCGTGATGGTGTTCGTTACTCACACATCATCAACCCAGAAACAGGAAAGCCTCTTCATCATAAAGTGGTTTCTGTGACTGTTTTAAACCCGTCTTCAATGACTGCAGACGGCTTATCTACTGGCCTTATGGTCTTAGGTGAGGAAAAAGGAATGGAAGTCGCAAACCAACATAACATTCCAGTGTTCATGGTGGTAAAAACAGCAGATGGCTTTAAAGAAATTGCTTCTGAAGCATTTAAGCCATACTTAGGTAAATAAGGTAAGCGAGATAATTATGAATACATTTCTGATTACATTTGGTGTTTTTCTTGCAGTAATCGCAGCAATGTCAATTGGCTACATTATCCAAAAGAAAGTTGTGAAAGGTAGCTGTGGTGGCTTAGGTGCTGTTGGTATTGATAAAGTATGTAACTGTCCTGAACCCTGTGACGCGCGTAAGAAGCGTGAAGCACGTGAAGCTTACCGTGAAGAGAAGCTAGCTGAACGCCAACAAAAAGAAGCGGCTTGGAGTAAAGACCGTATCGCCTAATTAGTGACAGTCATAGGGATAGAGTTATCTGTGCCCTTAAATTGAAAAGCTCAAGATTATCTTCTTGAGCTTTTTTGGTTTTGAGGCTTAGTCATTTATCTTGGCAGATTAAAAATGGAAACAAAAACGAATGCCTATTGTTCGATTTGCATGCTGTTACGCGCAAACACTAGCTGGTTTCTACCTTGCTCTTTTGCCGTATAAAGAAGCTCGTCAGCGGCTTTGATCTGTTCATCTAACTTCGCGTCTAAATCGGTTACGCCGATACTGATACTGACCTTGATTCTTTGAGAGTCATGTACAACAACGTGGCTTTCAATGGCTTCTCTCATGGACTCTAAATTGTCAACAAAGCTCTCAAACGCACCGCATGACTGAATACAAAACTCTTCCCCCCAAAGCGTACAGCGACATCGTCTTTAAAATGATCTTTGATGATTTTCCCTACATCGATCAGCACGGCATCACCACCATCGTGGCCAAAGGTATCATTCACTTTCTTAAAGAAGTCGATATCCATCATCGCGATATTTCGTTGATCGCAGCCCTTACAAGGATGATTGAACAGGTAGCGACGATTCCATAAGCCAGTAAGAGCATCCTCGTTGGCATGTCGAAACAGCTCATTGGCCGCTTCTTTCATATCAAGCAGTTGATGGATTCGGCAGAAAAACTCTTCTTGGTTAAAAGGTTTGTAAAGGAAGTCGTTAGCTCCTGCTTTCAGAAATCGAGCTGTCATGGTGCGGTCATCGCTGCCTGACAGTCCTAGAATAGCTAATTGGTTTCTATCATGATCACGTCGAATATCACGGATCATCGCTATACCATCTTTCTTCGGCATATCATGGTCTGTAACAACGAATGTAATCTCAGGGTCGTTATGAAGAAGCTTTAATGCTTGTTCGCCGTCTTCGGCTTGGATAGTTTGGATATATTGGTGTTCTAGAAGTTGAGCTATGTAACGGCGAACGACCGCAGAATCATCGACAACCAATGCTTTGTGGTGACGATTATTTGAAATTCTTTGAACCAGAGGGAGTAGGTAGCTTACTGATGACATACTGTCTTTAAGTATGTAGTCAATAACGCCTTTTGCTAGGACTTGCTCTCGCAGTTGATTGTCGAACATCCCGGTAAGAACAATTATTTTCTGTTGATAGCTTAATACGAGATCAATGATCTCACCGTCTTGCCCGTCAGGTAAGCAGTAATCTAATACGGCACACAAGAAATCCGTCTCTTGTTCCAAGATGTTTTTTGCCTCTGCAATCGATTCAGCAAGTGCGACCTCATAACCGCTATTTTTAAGCTGTTGGTACAGGTAGTTGCGGAATGCTCGGCTATCTTCCACTACTAGTATTTTTTCACTCACAAGCGATCCCTACTTATAGACTAAATACTCGTTAACAATAGTATCAGAAGAGCTTATGACTATTGAAGCGAAACCTCTTTAGCTGGACTCGAGATCGTTTTAAATCTGATAATAATTGGATTATACTGTTTATAGATACAGTTGTAAGGTCGAGTAATTCCTAGATGTGTAGCGCGGGTGAAGAGAGAGTAAGAAAAATAATTCATGTCGATATGGATTGTTTTTACGCGGCTGTAGAAATGCGTGATAACCCTGCTTACCGAAATCGCCCGTTAGCTGTTGGTGGGCATGAAAAGCAACGCGGCGTTTTGAGCACCTGTAATTATGAAGCCCGCAAGTTTGGTGTTCGCTCTGCAATGCCGACAGGAAAAGCCCTACAGCTTTGTCCTAACCTATTGGTTGTGCCGGGAAGAATGTCGGTCTATGTCGAGATATCTAAAAAGATCCGTGAAATCTTCTCTCGATACACATCAGTCATTGAGCCTCTTTCTTTGGATGAAGCTTTCCTTGATGTCACCGATTCTAAGCAGTGTCATGGTTCAGCTACACTTATTGCTGAGTCGATTCGCCGTGATATTTGGAATGAACTAAATCTGACGGCTTCTGCAGGTATTGCGCCGATTAAATTTTTGGCGAAAGTGGCCTCGGATCTGAATAAGCCCAATGGTCAGTTTGTTATCCCTCCACAAGATGTGCAATCAGTGATCGATGAGCTACCACTTGAAAAGATTCCTGGTGTCGGCAAGGTGAGTATTGAAAAGTTGCATCAAGCAGGCTTTTTTACTTGTAAGGATATCAAGGAGTCTGACTATCGAGACCTGCTACTCAAGTTTGGCCGTCAAGGTGCATCACTCTGGAAGCGCAGTCATGGCATTGATGATCGAGAAGTTATCATCGAGCGCGAGCGAAAATCGGTAGGCGTAGAGCGCACCTTTACCCAAAATATTTCAACCTACGCCGAATGCTGGCAGGTAATCGAAGACAAGTTGTTTCCTGAACTCGAAACTCGTTTAGAAAAAGCCAGCCCAAGCAAAGCGATCATCAAACAGGGCATTAAGCTCAAGTTTGCCGACTTTCAACAAACTACTATTGAGCACATCCACGCCTCTTTAGATCGTGAACACTTCAAAGAACTGTTAAGTGAAATACTGAAAAGACAACAGGGGCGAGAAATACGTCTGCTTGGTTTAAGTGTGATGCTGCAACCCAAAGATCAAATGCGCCAGTTGAGTTTCTTTTAGGGTAAGGCGTTGGGAGTATAGATTTAGAAGTGTTGGTATTTGAATGCCGACTAGGTTTGATAACCTAGTCGGTTTTTTCTAATCAAGGAAATTAGCTTATCTAGGAAGTTGCTTAACTCGCGCTAAGGTATCACTGAATGGTTGCTGCTCTAGCTTACCGTAACCAACCATTTTGCTGGCTTTAAGCTTGGTTGAAAGTGGGGTGGCGATTCCGCATAAGAAGCGAGTAATAGCTTCGTCGGTAATCAATTGTTGGCTAGCAGAAATAAATTCATGTATCCATGTCATCACCGTCTCATCATCGACAGGTTCAACATCAACGGTTGGTAAGATTGCCACTTCTCCTCGACATACAGAGCAGTGACCGCAGTTTGTTGGTGCTTTATCATCAGCAAAGTAACTCGCAAGGCGTGAGCTAAGGCAAGTATCCGCCTCAAAGAAATTCAGCATTTGGCTAAGACGGTTTATCTCGCTGTTCTCTTTTGCTTTAAACAACTCAGTTAGACGCTCGGACAGTTGCATCATATCTTCAGAAGTATTGTGGATCGTGTAGACATCCGTGATCTGCTTGCTCTCCAATTCAATCCAACCTTGTTCATTGAAGTAATCGATAGCTGCAATTACGCGCTGACGATCGGCTTGGAAGTGAGTCCAAAGTGCATCGAAGTCGACTTGGCACCACACTCTTGCTTGAGGAGAGCATTGGAAAATTGCTTCTACAAATTGACGACGTTCACTTTGAAATTGCTCTGTGATCTGCTGCTTTGGGCGAATGAACTTAAATTTGTAATCAGCAAAGTAGCTGTACTTCGGCTCAATCACACCTTCAATTTCGAGATACACCAGTAGTGTTTTAAGCGGTAATTGACGAATGTTGGATTCACGTGATAGCTGGTTAAGCATGATCTCCCATTGGTTCGAGCCAGAAGCGCCAATGTTTTGATTTTCGTAGATCTCTTTCAATACTGCCTGGATCGATATGTTGTCGGGCGTATCACCAAAAACGAAGTTCTCGAGTGTGCTTAAACCATGTTTGTTAGCGAGTAGAATACATTCAGACGCTTGACCATCTCGGCCAGCTCTGCCGATCTCTTGTGAGTAGTTCTCTATCGATTTTGGTAAATCAAAGTGAATTACTCGGCGAATGTTGGACTTATCCACGCCCATACCAAACGCAATGGTTGCGACGATACAGCTCACTTCATCATTCATGAATTGATGTTGAATAGCATCTCTATTTTCAGGCTTAAGACCCGCATGGTAAGCCACCGCATTAACGCCAGCATTGCGAAGTTGCTGAGCCACCATCTCTGCTGTTTGTTGAAGGGTGACATAAACAATAGTTGGAGCGAGAGAAGCTTGGTTAACGACATTACACAAGGTTTCTAGCTTGCTGGTTTGTTCGCAAGGTTGAATCGACAGGTCGAGGTTTTGACGATAGAACCCCGTAACCACAACGCGTTCCTCATCAATTTCGAACTTCGATTTCATATCTTGGATAACAGATGTCGTCGCGGTTGCTGTCAGTAGCAGCACTTGAGGAATATTGAGCTGTTTCTGATATTGAGGAAGCTTCAGGTAATCTGGTCTGAAGTTGTGTCCCCATTCTGAAATACAGTGCGCTTCATCGACCACAAGCAGTGAGAGCGGCACTTGAGAGATAAACTGACGAAAGCGCTCGTTCTTCAAGCGTTCAACGGAGATCATGAGGATCTTTGTATCACCGTTACGTACCGACTGCATGACCTGTTGGGTGATTTGTCTGTCTTGGCTTGATTCGATTGCTGCCGCGCTAATGCCTTTACTGTGCAGGAAAGCGAGTTGGTCTTTCATCAAGGCTAACAGCGGTGATATCACCAAGGTTAAGTGCGGCAATTCTAATGCTGGTAATTGATAACACAGAGATTTACCTGAGCCTGTAGGGAATATGGCCGCAGTTGAGTGACCAGATAGAACATTATTAATGACTTGCTTTTGTCCATTACGCAGTGAGTCGAATCCGAATACTTGTTTTAGCTTCTGCTCAATCATTTATGTTCTACCTGAGTTATTAAGTGTCGTATTGATGCTAAAGCGGGCGCCTATTCATGATAGCGTCGCTTGATGAATCAAATGTCTTGCACCTGATTGTACCTAATTCTATTCTGTAGCTCCTATAGAAAAGCACCCCAATAGTATGAATAAGTCTGAGCTTCGCCAAATAATTATAGAGCAACTCGAATCCCGATTACGTATCGCACAATCTGCCACTCAATGCGCGATTGACGCTGCGACAGATGAAGAGACAGTGCCTGAACATAAGTACGATACATTGGCGCTAGAAGCTTCATATCTTGCCCATGGTCAAGCGGTGAGGGTGCAAGAGTGTGAGGACGATATTCAGTGTTATCGTAACTTAGTGCTGCGTGATAGTGAGAAGATTACGGTGAGCAGCTATGTTGTGGTCATTGACGAGCGAGATAAATATAAACACTTCTTTATGGGGCCGAGAGTTGGGGGGCTGTCTGTCACGTGGAATGATAATGAAGTAGCTATCGTGACGGCAAATGCACCTTTTGGTCAGGCGTTAATGGGTAAAGAAGTCGGTGATGAAATTGAATTTAAAGTTGCTGATAAACAGTTTTGCTACGAAGTGATATCGGTTGACTGAATAATTGGCTAAGGAATATAAGACGTTGCTCTGACAAAGAAGTATAAACCCAAGGTATAGTAATTTGTCAGATTGATGAGAGGATGTTATGAAAAAAAGCGTATTAATTGCATCATTAACAGCGGTAATCTCTGTTGTGAGCCTGCCAACTTTTGCTGCTCAGTGTCGCGTTGATTTGAAGAATGAATTACGAATCGATGATCAAAAAGTCGAAATCCATCAAGTGAATGGCGATACTGCCGTTTTTGATGGCAACAACGATCTCTATATTCATGGTGAGAAGGTTGAGCTTGATGCCAACCAACAAGCGGCGATTGAGAAATACCGCGAAAACATGAGTGAGTACTTACCACGCGCAAAACAAATGGCGAGCGATAGCCTAGCGTTAGCCAATGACGTGATTGATGATATTGCGGCTAGTCTGGATTCACCTGAGTCATTTGATAATGTAAAAGAATCAATGAAAACCTACTTTGCTGAGCTGGAAGCGCGTTACTATAAAGATGGCGAGTTAGTGCTACCAGCAGAAAGCTTTGATTCGATGGCCAATGGTTGGTCTGAAGATTTCGAGAAGGCTAAAGAGATCTTTAACCAAGAATTTATTTCTAGCGCTTTTAATGCGATGTCAGAAAAAATGAAACAAGACGGTGGTCTAAACCTTACCGAACTAGCTGACAGTATGGCTGAATTAAAGCTGAAAGTTGAAGAGCGAATGAAAGAACACTCTCAACAAGTACAAGAAGAAGCAAACGAGTTCTGTGATTCTCTTGATGAGATGGCGGAACAAGAGCAAGAGTTGCATGAAATCATTCCGAACCTAAAAGACTATCAAGTCTTCACGATCTAATCTGGATCGACTTATGAATAGCAAGAGCATCGGTTGGTGCTCTTTTTGTTTGTACAAATGTAGCCACACGGCGAGTATTTATCTCAATTTAATCCATTTCCTTTTCAAGCCTGCCACCTCGCTTTATTGCTTTTAATTGAACGATAAGACTGGTCGTTTGTTAATTTTATGGTTCTAAATAGCGTATTGATTGTAAAAATTAGATAATTGTTCATTTATTGGTTGTACCTATCATTGCTTTTTATTACTGTACTCCTCAACTAGTTCACTGATTTTTAATGCGGGCGATATGGACCAACAATCTTCCTCTTCAAGAGAGCATTTTAGCTCTCGTTTAGGCTTTATTTTAGCAGCGGCTGGTGCAGCGGTTGGCTTAGGTAATATTTGGGGGTTCCCGACTCAAGTTGCCAGCAATGGTGGCGGTGCTTTCCTTTTGGTCTATTTGATCATGATCTTTGTGGTTGCTTTCCCAATGCTAGTGGTTGAGATGGCGATCGGTCGTCACGGCCAAGCAAATCCAGTTGATAGCATGCGCTCGTTGACGGCAAACCCTTTAGGTAAAAAAGTCGGTGAGTTTGTCGGTTGGATTGGCTTAAGTGTACCAAGTGCCGTATTGGCGTTTTATAGTATTGTTGGTGGTTGGTTAATCTGCTTCCTAATTGGCGCCGTCGCTGATCTGATTGGTTTAGAGGCTGCTGCTGATTGGTTTAAAGGCTTCAGCGTTGAGCGTAATGTATTTGGTACCGTCGCGTTCTATGTGCTGACGATTCTGATTGTACAGGGTGGTGTTAAGCAAGGCATCGAGAAGTGGTCGACGCGTTTGATGCCAGCACTGTTTGTGTTGTTCGGCCTATTGTTTGTCTACATCATGACGCAAGCTGGTGCGATAGAAGGCTTAAAACATTACCTAGTTCCAGACTTTGAGAAAGTGTGGGATAGAAAGCTGATTCTAGCGGCGATGGGGCAAGGCTTCTTCTCGCTAACGATTGGTGGCTGTTCAATGTTGGTTTATGGCTCTTACTTAAGTAAGAAAGAAAACCTGCCAAAAATGGCGATGAACGTGACGCTGGTAGATACTGCAGTGGCTTTTATTGCTGGTTTGGTAGTAATGCCTGCAATGTTTGTTGCGATGCAAAAAGGTGTTCAAATCTACGCCGAAGATGGATCGCTGTTAAGTTCTGACACGCTGGTGTTTACAGTTCTGCCTTTGATGTTTGATAGTTTAGGTGTGCTTGGTCAGATCTTCGCGATTGTTTTCTTCTTGTTGCTAACCATTGCCGCGCTGACTTCTTCGATCTCAATGCTAGAGGGCCCGGTGGCGTTAGTGAGTGAGCGTTTTAATACTAGACGCACGCCAACAAGCTGGGTGATTGGTGGCGCTATCGCGCTGTTTAGTGTGGTGATTGTTTACAACTTTGCTGCGATGTTTGGCATGGTAGCGACGATTGCAACTCAGTACCTTCAACCGATCGCCGCATTGATGTTCTGTTTGTTCGGCGGCTGGGTATGGAGCCGAGCTTCAAAAGTGAAAGAGCTTGAGCAAGGTTGCTCTGATTTCCAATTGGGTTGGTTTGGTAAGGTTTGGCCTATGTATGTGAAGTTCGTGTGCCCAATCTTGGTAGCAACGGTAATCTGGGCTTCTTTCGGCTAATTAGCCATTATTGTCCATTTGTCTATTGTTCACTCGTCTTAATTTAACAAAGCCGCTCTCATTGAAGTGACCCCGTAAAGTTGGACATTTCTGTTAAGCGGCTTTCAAGGCCTGAGTTCGATATTCTATCGGAGTCAGGCCTTTTAGTTTCACTTTTATACGTTTGGTATTGTAGTACTCGATGTATTCTTTAATTTGCTCTATCAGAGCATCTGCATCTTCAAAGCTTTGGTTGTGATACATCTCTGTTTTGAGTAAAGCAAAAAAGTTTTCAGCAACCGCATTATCCAAGCAGTTACCTTTTCTCGACATGCTTTGTGTTAACCCACTCTCCGCTACCTTTTTTTGATACTGTCGATGGCGATATTGCCAACCTTGATCGCTATGTATAATTGGCTTTGAGTTGGGTTTAAGCTTTGATATGGCTTCCGTCAGCATATCCGTGACTAGCGGCAAGCAGGCACTTTTGGCCACTCTATAAGCAACCACTTCCTGAGTAAACAAGTCGACAACGGGAGACAAGTATACTTTCTGCTCTTTGACTTTGAACTCCGTGACATCAGTTACCCACTTTTCGTCGGGTTGAGTCGCACTAAAATCTCTTTCAAGCACGTTGGGAGCAGCTGTTCCAGACTCTCCTCGGTATGAACGATACTTTTTAATCCTGACCGTCGATTTAAGGTTGAGCTGAGCCATAAGCCTTTGAACCGTTTTGTGGTTAAGCACGAACCCCTGATTTTTTAATTCCAAGTGAATACGGCGGTAGCCGTATCGGCCCTTATGCTCATGATAAATTGACTTTATCAACCGCAGCTCACGTTCGTAGCTATTTGGGCGCTTGCTCGTTTGAGCCTGATAATAAAAGACACTTTTTGCCAGCTGTAGAGTGTGCAGTAAGTGCTTCAACGGGTACTTGCCTTTAAGAGTTAGAGCTATGACCGCTTTTTCTTTGTTCGACGGTTTTTTTCCTGCTCCAACTCTTCCAACTTTTTTAGAACGGCATTCTCGGTTCGTAAGTAAACCAACTCCTCTTTTAGCTCCTCAAGCGTCATTTCATTATCAGGCTTAGTGGTACGTTGAGGTTGCTGTTTCATTGAGGGTCTTCCTTTCTGGCGCATTTTGAGCCCTTTGATACCGAGCTCATTAAATCGTTTGAGCCAGACTGAGAGTATCCCAGGGGATGAGAGGTTTAATACTGCGCTAGTGTGCGTGAGAGACCATTCATTCGTCCACATTAAATTCAATGCTTTTCGTTTTGTCTGAGCAGTAGCCGCATGGTTAGTTGGTAAAAATGAATCAGTACCATGGATGGCAAAGACTTGAGCCCAATACCGTATCTGTCTTGAAGAAATTGAATATTGTTTTGCTAAGTAGAGAGATGACGTGCCATCTAAGTATTGCTTAGCAATGATACATTTTAGCTCTCGGCTATATTTGGACATAAAAAGACCCCCAATAATTGGTGTCCAACTATTGGGGGTCAGTTCACATAGAGCGGCTTTGTTGTATCTGAATGATGGCGATGTAACGTGACAGTTTGTCGATACTAAAAAGGCGCATACCTGAGGGGATGCGCCTTTCAAATAGAGGGGAGTTAAGTAATGGCTTACTTAATTTCCATACCTTGAGCTTGTAAGTCTGCATGGTAAGAAGAACGTACAAATGGACCACAAGCTGCGTGAGTGAAGCCAAGCTCTAGAGCAATCTCTTTCAGCTCATCGAACTCAGAAGGCGGCACGTAGCGTTCTACTGGTAAGTGGTGGCGGCTTGGTGCTAGGTATTGGCCTAGTGTCAGCATAGTCACACCATGTTCGCGAAGGTCTTTCAGTACTTGAACGATCTCTTCTTTCGTCTCACCAAGACCCATCATCACACCTGATTTTGTTGGAATATCAGGGTGCTGCTCTTTGAATTTCTTCAGTAGATCAAGAGACCACTTGTAGTTCGCACCTGGACGCGCTTTACGGTATAGACGTGGCGCTGTCTCTAGGTTGTGGTTGAAAACATCTGGCGGGTTGTCTTTCATTAGATCAAGCGCAACATCCATACGACCGCGGAAGTCTGGAACCAGTGTTTCGATACGAATATGTGGGTTTAGTTCGCGAATCTCACGGTTACAGTCAGCAAAGTGCTGAGCACCGCCGTCACGCAAGTCATCACGGTCAACTGAAGTGATTACTACGTACTTCAGTTTCATGTCTTTAATCGTCTTAGCCAGTTTCTTCGGCTCTTCTGCTTCAGGAGCAACAGGACGACCATGGGCAACATCACAGAACGGGCAGCGACGAGTACAGATAGCGCCAAGAATCATAAACGTTGCCGTACCGTGATTGAAACACTCGGCTAGGTTAGGGCAAGACGCTTCTTCACAAACTGAGTGCAGGTTGTTTTTGCGCATTGCTGATTTGATTTCTTGAATACGATGGCTGTCTGAAGGAAGTTTAATCTTCATCCATTCAGGCTTACGTAGAACTTCTTTCTGTTCAGCAGGCATATTCTTTACGGGAATTAATGCCATTTTGTCAGCGTCACGATATTTAACGCCTTTTTCCATTTGGATTGGTTTGCTCATGATTTTATGCTTCTGCTGTAATGTTACTGGTGGCTTGAATGTCTACTTGGTCATAGCCGAGTAGCTCTACGAGCTCTTGTATTAACTGTTGTTCAACGTTTTCTAGTTCACTTGGTCCGCCAAGTTGGCTGACCTGTGCCATTTCCATACCTTGATAACCACATGGGTTAATACGTAGGAATGGAGACAGGTCCATATCGACGTTGAGTGCTAGCCCGTGGAACGAGCAGCCACGTCGAATACGTAATCCGAGTGAACAGATTTTCTTGCCATCGACATAAACACCAGGAGCGTCAGGTCGGGCAGCTGAATCTATATTGTAAGCTTTCAGAGTATTGATTACGAGGTTCTCGATATGAGTAACCAAATCACGCACTCCGAATTTCTTGCGGCGAATGTTAATCAGAAAGTAAGCAACTAACTGACCTGGGCCGTGATAAGTCACTTGGCCGCCGCGGTCACTTTGTATCACAGGGATATCACCGGCATTTAAAACATGCTCAGCTTTGCCTGCTTGTCCTTGAGTGAAGACAGGGTTGTGTTCAACCAACCAAACTTGGTCTACGTCTTCTTCCGTGCGTTCGTCTGTGAACTTATGCATGGCTTTCCATACAGGTTCATAATCCTGACGGCCTAATTTTTTTACGATTAGCTTATTTTGCAAAGCGGCACTCCCTCAAGGATTAATAAAGTGAACGCATTATAAACGCGAAACATGATTCTAACTACAGACGGACTGCAAGGTTTTTCAACTTTCTTTGTATTTATTTAAAATTAAGTTGAATGAATTTGGTGTCGATACTGTGCTTTAAACAAAAACAGCGGCAATAAGCCGCTGTTTTTCATGCGTAATCAAAGACTACAGAACCATACGAACGATTTCGATCTCGCCCAGTTCTTTATAAAGAGTTTCTACTTGTTCAATTGAAGTCGCAGTAATATTGATAGAAATAGAGTGGTAGTTACCTTTCGCACTCGGTTTTAGCGTTGGGCTGTAGTCACCAGGAGCGTGGCGCTGGATCACTTCTAGCACTAGCTCAGTCAGTTCTGGCTTAGCGTGGCCCATTACTTTGTAAGTGAATGAACAAGGGAACTCTAAGAGGTCTTTTAGTTTTGCATCAGAATTGATGTTCATGATTAGCTCCAAAAGGCTAGACTCTCGCAAATTGGCGAAATGTCGATAAAAAGCGTATTCGGTCAACAGACACGAGTAATAAGGCGGAATATTACGTGTAAATATCACCGAACTCAAGATCAACAAAAGCCGCACATGGCGGCTTTTGGTTCACTAATGAGTAAATCATGAACTTACTCATTAGGTTAGCTAGACAACAAGCTTAGGTTTTACTTAGAACAAACCTTTGGCTGGTTTAGAATAAACCCTTGAACAGAAGAACTAGGTAGTCCCATAGGCGGCTGAATAGGCTGCCTTGGTCTACATCTTCAAGTGCTAGTAGTGGGTATTCAGCAACGTCTTCACCGTCGACTTGGTAGAATAGTTTACCAACCACATCGCCTTTGCTGATTGGCGCTTCTAGCTCTTTCTCAAGAACGAAGCTTGCCTTCAGGTTCTTAGCTTGACCACGAGGTAGCGTAACGAAAGTATCTTCGTCGACACCCAGTGCAACGGTGTCTTTACTGCCCATCCAGATCTTCTCTTCTACGAAGGTTTCACCCGCTGTGTGTGGTGCCACTGTTTCGAAGAAGCGGAAGCCGTAGCTAAGCAGCTTTTTACTTTCTGTCTTACGAGCATTAGCATTCTTGGTACCCATAACTACAGCAACTAGGCGCATTTTGCCTTCGGTCGCTGAGCTTACTAGGCTGTAACCTGCATTGCTTGTGTGGCCCGTTTTGATGCCATCAACGTTCATGCTCTTATCCCATAACAGACCGTTACGGTTGTACTGGGTGATGCCGTTGTAAGTGAATTTCTTCTGTGAGTAGATACGGTACTCGTCTGGTACGTCGCGAATCAGAGCCTGACCAAGTAGCGCCATATCGTAAGGCGTTGAGTATAGGTTCGGGTTGTCTAGACCGTGCACGTTAGCGAAGTGCGTGTCTTTCATACCGATAGAGCTTGCCCATGCGTTCATTAGGTCAACGAATGCATCTTCAGATCCGGCGATGTGTTCAGCCATCGCAACACAAGCATCGTTACCTGACTGAACAATGATACCGCGGTTCAGTTCTTCAACTTTAACCGTTGTACCTACTTCAACGAACATCTTAGATGAATCTGGGAAGTTTTTAGCCCAAGCATTTTCACTGATTACAACATCGTCGTTTAAGTTGATGTTGCCACGTTCTAGCTCTTGGCCAATTACGTAGCTCGTCATCATCTTGGTTAAACTTGCTGGAGAAAGTTGAGTATTCATCTCTTTCTCTGCTAGTACTTTGCCTGAATGGTAATCCATCAGAACAAAACCTTTAGCGGCGATTTGAGGTGCATCAGGAACAACAATAGGAGCGGCGAATGACGATGTAGCTATCGTTGCAGAAAGAGCAACAGAAGTAGCAAAAATCGATTTAACAAGTTTATTAGATTTAATCATTTTGAATGCAATTATTTGGTGAACTATTCATATATTAACAGAATCACTCTGTCACACCAGAGCGCTGATTACCAGAAGTAACTGTTAGATTAATTAGCGAGTTAGGGTGTGTTTTTTTATATAAGCTGACGGGTAACCTATTAGCTTAACTTGTTCTAATTTTTCTTGAGTCAGAGCATAGTCATGAAATGGCCCAATCATCAGACGGTAGTTGTCATCATTTGGCTGCAAGAACGTTGCTACTTCTAGCTTTTCGGCTAGATCTTTAGCTAACTTCTCGGTTCTATCTTCATGCGGAGATGTTGCGACTTGAATGATAAATTGCGGTAAAGCGGCCTTTTTATTTGCGTCGGTTGGCATAGCCACAGTAATGACTTCAATCTCAACATTTGCCGTGCCCGTTCTCAGTACATCGAGCTTATAAGCTGCCGCATAACTAAGGTCAATGATTCGGCCTTCATGGAATGGGCCACGGTCATTGATACGAACAATAGTGGTTTTGTTATTGTCGGTATTCGTCACTTTTACATAGCTTGGAATTGGCAATGTTTTGTGAGCTGCTGACATCGAATACATGTCGTAGATCTCGCCGTTAGACGTTAAGTGACCATGAAATTTCTTACCGTACCAAGAGGCCTTGCCTTTCTCAGTAAACCCTTCGGTCTTTTTTACGATCTTGTAGTCTTCGCCACGCAGAGTGTAATCCGTATTACCACCTAAACTATAAGGTTCATACTGAGGGTGAGCATCTTCTAAATGCTCTACCGAAATCGGTGCGTCTGGTGCAATATCTGAATCAATATCGTAGCGACCTGTTGGCTTTTGTGAAGAACACCCATTGATTAAAACCGCTAGCCCTAAGATAGAGACTATTTTTTTGATTGGCAGCTCATCAACTAAGGATGCTTTTTTGGAAACGTTGTAATAGACATCGATTAGGTCGCCTTTGAGAATGCTTTTCTGTGTGTATGGATCGACATTAAAATACCAAAACCAGCCATAAGGGTAACCATTGAAGTACCGCCATAACTGACCAGAGGAAGAGGAACACCTACAACAGGTAGAATGCCACTTACCATGCCAATGTTTACAAAAATGTAGACGAAGAAGCTCAGTACAATGCTGCCGCCCATCATTCGGCCGAATGCTGTTTGAGCTTGGCTAGCGAGCACTAAGCCACGTCCAATAATAAACAGGTAGATGGCAAGCAAGAACAAGATACCAATCATGCCCCACTCTTCGGCAATTACCGCAAAAATGAAGTCGGTATGGCGCTCTGGAATGAACTCTAGTTGGGATTGAGTGCCTTGCAGCCAACCTTTTCCTGATATACCACCAGAACCTATCGCAATCTTACTTTGAATGATGTGGTAACCCGCACCTAATGGATCGGATTCAGGAGCAAAAAGGGTTCTTACACGTACTTTTTGATATTCACGCATCAAGAAGAACCATAAGATTGGGATAAATGCCCCCAACGCTATTGCCGCACTAGCAATGATTTTCCAACTGATACCTGCTAGGAATATCACGAAGATACCGGATGCGGCGATAAGGATAGATGTGCCTAGGTCGGGTTGCTTTGCGATTAGAATCGTAGGTACAAACACCATCACTAGCGAGATCGCTAATGTTTGGAAGGTGGGTGGAAGTGAGCGCTTACCGATAAATCGCGCCAGCATCAAAGGTACCGCCAGCTTTAACAGCTCTGAGGGTTGGAATCGAACAAAGCCGAAGTTTAACCAACGCTGTGCACCTTTAGAGGCTTCACCAAAGAACAATACGCCTAATAGCAAGATGACACCACCTGCAAACAGTAGTGGTGCCAAGGTCTCATAAGTGCGAGGTGAGATTTGCGCTAGGAAGATCATCACACCTAAAGACAAAGCCATACGCATCGCCTGGCGATCCATCATCGCAAGGCTTTGTCCGCTTGCGCTGTACATGATCAGTAGGGCAAAGCCCATTAAAACCAGAATGCCAAGTAAAAGCGGCAGGTCGATATGCAGCCTTTCGAATAAGGCTCTATTTCGTCCAGTTGAAGGATCAAGTTTCATTATTTAATTGGCTCACTTTGATAATCTTCTGCAAGGATAATATGGTCTAAAATCCTTCTTACTACTGGGCCGCCGTTAGAAGAGCCGCCACCTGCGTTTTCTAGAACGATAGTCACGACGGCTTCAGGATCTTCAAAAGGCGCGTAACCCGTAAAGAGGGCGTGATCGCGTAAGTGCTCTGCGATTTCATCCGCGTTGTACTCTTCATCTTCTTTTAAGCCGAACACCTGCGCGGTACCCGACTTACCAGCGGTTTGGTAAGACATCTTCTGGAATGAACGTCTTGCTGTGCCTTTCTTACCGTGGTTAGCCAGTCTCATGCCTTCCTGAGCGATATCCCAATACTTCTTCTTAACCCCGGTTAGTGGTGGGTAAGTTTCAATATCCGACATAATTTGTTCATCGAATGGGCGACCGTTGTCAATGGTTGAACGCAGTAGGTGAGGGGCTGTTACTTCCCCTTCATTAACTAAAACTGATGTGGCTTTTGCAATCTGCATTGGTGTTGCTGTCCAGTAGCCTTGGCCAATGCCGACAGGGATAGTGTCACCTTGGTACCAAGGCACACGGTGTCTTGCCATTTTCCAATCACGAGTTGGCATATTGGCTTTACTTTCTTCATAAATATCGATGCCGGTATAATCACCGAATCCGAACATCATCATCCATTTGGATATGCGATCAATACCAAGGTCATAAGCAATTTGGTAAAAGAAAGTATCCACTGACTCTTCTATCGCTTTCTCGATATCAACGACACCGTGTCCCCAACGCAACCAGTCACGGAATGGTCTTGTTTTTGAGTTAGGGATCTTCCAATAACCTGGGTCATTACGCGTTGTATTGGGCGTAATCACGCCTTCTTGCAGAGCCGCAACAGCAATGAAAGGTTTGATCGTCGACGCTGGTGGATAAATACCTAGCGTTGCACGGTTAACCAAAGGTCGGTCTTTGTCTTGAAGTAGCGCGTTATAACCTTTAGAGGAGATACCATGCACAAATGCATTTGGGTCGTAGCTTGGGCTAGACACCATGGCTAACACGCCATTGTCCTTAGGGTCGAGAACGATGGCTGAGCCACGGCGACCATCAAGTAATTTATGTACGTATAGCTGTAGCTTGATGTCCAAGTTGAGCACGATATCTTTACCCGGAACCGAAGGCACAAACTTCAGAGTGCGGATCACTCGTCCACGGCTGTTTACTTCGACTTCTTGATAACCAGCGGTACCGTGCAACATGTCTTCGTAGTAGCGCTCAATGCCAAGTTTACCGATGTCACGAGTCGCTTGGTAATTAGCGTCTTTCTCTTCTCGTGCTAGGCGCTGCATATCACGGTCATTGATACGCGAAACATAACCAATAACGTGAGTCAGCACATCACCATAAGGGTAGAAACGTTTTAATGTGCCTGTGACCTCAACACCAGGGAACTTATGTTGGTTTACAGAGAAGACCGCAACTTGTTCTTCTGTGAGTTGATTCAGAATCGGTACTGACTTGAAGCGTCTTGAATTACGGCGATCACGATTAAAACGCTCGATGCGTTCTGGTGGGATCTCGATTAACTCTTGTAGACGGACAAGCGTGTCATCCATATCGTTGATTTTTTCTGGTGTGATTTCTAGGTTGAAAACGGGGCGGTTTTCGGCAAGAAGTACACCGTTGCGATCGTAAATCAAACCACGGTTAGGCGCGATTGGAACGACCTTGATACGGTTGTCGTTAGAGCGGGTTTTATAGTCCTGATATTGGTTGACCTGAATGTTGTACAGGTTAACAACCAACATCGACATCATGACTATGATCCCCGCAAACGCAACAAAAGCACGACTAGTAAATAGTCGTGCTTCTGCTTTGTAATCACGGATTTGGCTACGTTTACGTAACATTAACGCTTATTCTCGATGATAAGGGTGGTTAGCAGTGATGCTCCAAGCTCTATACAAGCTTTCAGCCATGATAACGCGTACTAATGGGTGAGGGAGAGTAAGCGCAGACAGAGACCAACTTTGGTCTGCTGCCGCTTTACATGCCGGTGCTAATCCTTCAGGCCCGCCAATCAGGATAGAGACGTCGCGTCCATCCAATTTCCAACTTTCCAATTGCTCTGCTAGCTGTGGGGTATCCCATTTTTTACCTGGGATATCAAGCGTGACAATTCTGTTGCCTTTTGGAACGGCTGCCAGCATCGCTTCACCTTCTTTCTGAAGAATGCGTGCAATATCGGCATTTTTACCGCGCTTTCCTGCAGTAATTTCAATGAGCTCTAACGGCATATCGTGAGGGAAGCGACGTTTGTATTCTTGAAACCCTTCTTCAACCCACTTTGGCATTTTTGTGCCAACTGCGATTAACTGGATCTTCAAAGCTTATCCCCAAAGTTTTTCTAGCTGGTACAGTTCACGGTGTTCTTCTTGCATAACGTGAAGCATGCTTGTGCCCATATCTAGAACAACCCATTCACCTTCTTGCTGGCCGTCCATGCCTAGTGGTTGCATGCCTGCTTTACGTACTTCATCAGCAACATGCTGTGCAATAGAAGCAACATGGCGTTTAGAGGTGCCAGTACAAACAATCATGTAATCAGTAACACTTGATTTGCCTTCTACATCGATAGTCACAATCGATTCTGCTTTCATGTCGTCGGCTTTGTCTGCAAGAAAATCTTTTAGTTCTTCACGTAACACGGGGTGTTCCTTTAATCTGAATTTAGCTTTTTAGGGGCTGTTGACCCTAGAATATACCACGCTTTTATGCGTGAAATGGTATTGAAGCTGAAGGGATACAAAACTCTACGCTTAACTGATGAATTAGTGGCCAAGGCGACTGCTCATATTGAGTTTTTGTCATCAATTCAGCTTGAGTGAGCAACGCGAACAAAGAGTGTAATTGAGAAATCGAAACTCTTGTTAGCGCGGCGTTATAAAGAGGCTTTTTAGATTGCCAGATACGGTGTTTGTCGAAGACTTGACCAATCGGCATCTGTTTCATTTGTTGCTGCATTTGCAACAATAAGGCAAGTTCACGTTGGATACTACGCAGTAAAATGACTGGCTCTATACCCTCGGCTTCTAGCTGACGCAGGATCCGTTGTGCTCGGTTTCCTTTGCCCGCCAGTAAGGCGTCACTCCAGTGGAATGGAGTAAAGTGGTTGTGTCGACTCAGCGATTCTTCTAAGCGTACTAATGTGAGCTTTCCATCTGGGTATTGGAGAGCCAGCTTTTCTAGGCTCTGAGTCAATGCAAAAAGGTTGCCTTCGTGCCATTGTGCCAACATTTGAATCGCCTCAGGATCTGGCGTTAAACCTATTTGACGGCAGCGAGCTTGGACAAATTGAGGTAATCGACTGACATCTGGCGTTAAGCAACTGACCCAGTGTCCTTGATTCGAGAGCGCCTTAAACCACTTAGCGTTTTCTTGAGCTTTAGTTAATTTAGTACCCACTAAGATCAACAAAATATCGTTATGGATATACTCGGAGATTGCGAGTAGCTCTTTTGCTATTGCGGCATTGACGCCTGACTCTGGCAATTCAAGTTCGATGACTTGACGGCTAGAGAATAGGCTCAGTGCTTGAGTGCAGTCGTAGACTTGATTCCAGTCGAGGCTGCTATCAATAGCAAAGCGGTGACGCTCTTCGAAACCTTGCTGTTTTGCAGCTTTTTGAATTGCTTCTCGGCTTTCTTGTAACAGCAGAGGTTCGTTACCAAAAATGAGGTAAACACTGCTTAGCTGTTTAGCAAGTTGCTCTGGTAAGCGGTCAGCAAAAATACGCATTAAATAAACCTATTATTGAGCAGGTTCGCTGAGTGTTGGTTGCTCTGCTGAAGCCGGTACGATCTCAACGTCGTCAATTTCAACATTCTTGATGTTGTATTGCTTTTCAAGCTCTTTAACTTGAACGTTTTCTAATGACTCTAGATTCATGCTACCAGCGGCAATATTGGCTTTAAGTCGAGCCATCTGACGGAGGATTTGGCTTGTAGCCAACTTGCGCATTTCATCTTCAATCATGTCTCGTTCAACCGACTTCGCAAGTGCAGTTAGTGGGTTATCTAGGTAACTACGGGTTACGCTGGTTGAAAATGTCTTTGAGCCTAGATCTGGGATAGTTACGCGATATGAAGCGCGAAACGTTAGTTCTTTTTCTGCAGCACGAGTGTTTTGGTACAGAGACAGAGTTCGCTCACCAACGCTCTCACTAATAATGTGCAGGTTAGGGGTATTCTCAGCCGGTGGCACAATTTCTACATCATTCATACGTAGCTGACCTTTCATCATACGTGTAAACGTACTGTATTGGTCGTAACTGGTTACGGAGATCTTGTTGAGTTCTTCTGGTACGGAGTAATCACCACGCAGGTGGAAACCACACGCACTTAACAGGCTGACGGTTAAAACAACAATAGTAACTTTCAATGAAGATAGTGAAATCAGGCGCATTATTTGATGGCTCTCATGAAGGTAGAATACTTATTTAAAGGCTTTAGCTAGATTGAGTTGTTAGGCTCAAATCTAAAGCGCTTAAATAAGTAGACAGGGCAATTAGCTACCCTGTCTACAGACTGCTTTTGATGAATTAAGTTCGTTAATTCTTTAGCAATTGCACTGTACTAACGAAATTAGCTAGCAACAATGTTTAGAAGCTTACCAGGAACGAATATAACTTTACGAATCGTTAGGCCATCTAGGAACTTCTTAGCATTCTCATCGTTTAGACCAAGTTCACGAACTTGCTCTTCTGTCGCGTCAGCAGCAACCGTTAGCTTCGCTCGTAGCTTACCGTTGATCATTACAACGATAGTCTTCTCGTCTTCAACTAGCGCTTTCTCATCGAAAGTTGGCCATGTTGCTGAGTCTACGTTTGATTCACCAAGTGCAATCCACATTTCGTAAGAGATGTGTGGAGTCATTGGGTAAAGCATACGAACTACTGCTTTTAGCGCTTCATCAAGAATTGCACGATCTTGTACTGACTCTTGAGGTGCTTTCGCCAACTTGTTCATCAGTTCCATGATTGCAGCGATAGCTGTGTTGAACGTTTGGCGACGGCCGATATCGTCCGTTACTTTCGCGATAGTCTTATGGATATCACGACGAAGTGCTTTTTGGTCGCCAGATAGAGCAGAAGCGTCAACAGATTCAGCGGCACCTTTAGAAGAGTGAGCGTGAACCAATTTCCAAACACGCTTAAGGAAGCGGTTTGCGCCTTCAACGCCAGACTCTTGCCACTCAAGCGTCATGTCTGCAGGTGATGCAAACATCATGAATAGACGTACAGTATCAGCGCCGTACTTATCTACCATCTCTTGTGGGTCGATGCCGTTGTTTTTAGACTTAGACATTTTGATCATGCCTGAGTGTTCAACATTGCGACCTTCGCTATCAACTGCTGATTCAATGCGACCTTTACCGTCACGCTCAACCGTTACGTCAGTCGGTGCGATCCACTCTTTAGTGCCTTTTTCGTTTTCGTGATAGAACGCGTCAGCCAAAACCATGCCTTGACATAGTAGTTGCTTGAACGGTTCGTCAGACGTTACGTAACCAGCGTCGCGTAGAAGCTTATGGAAGAAACGAGAGTAAAGTAGGTGCATACAAGCGTGCTCGATACCACCAACGTATTGGTCAACTGGCAGCCAGTAGTTTGCTTTCTCTGGATCTAGAATGTCGTCTGCTTGTGGTGAACAGTAACGAGCGTAGTACCAAGAAGATTCCATGAACGTATCGAATGTGTCTGTCTCACGTAGAGCAGGCTCACCGTTGAATGTTGTTTCAGCCCAAGACTTGTCAGCCTTGATTGGGCTCGTTACGCCATCCATTACCACATCTTCAGGAAGAATGACTGGTAGTTGGTCTGCTGGTACAGGGTGAACTTCACCGTCTTCAGTCGTTACCATTGGGATTGGCGCACCCCAGTAACGCTGACGAGATACACCCCAGTCGCGTAGACGGAAATTTACTGTCTTCTTACCTTTGCCTTCTGCTTCAAGCTTCGCAGCGATTGCATCGAATGCTTCTTGGAAAGCAAGACCATCGAATTCACCAGAATCGAACAATACACCTTTCTCAGTGTACGCCGCTTCAGAAACGTCTAGCTCAGAGCCATCTTCTGGCTTGATTACTGGGATGATATCGATGCCGTACTTAGTTGCGAACTCATAGTCACGTTGATCGTGAGCAGGAACCGCCATTACCGCACCTGTGCCGTAATCCATAAGTACGAAGTTTGCTACGTATACAGGAACAACACGACCGTTAAGAGGGTGGATAGCTGTTAGGCCAGTATCCATACCTTTCTTTTCCATCGTTGCCAGTTCAGCTTCAGCAACTTTAGTGTTACGACACTCTTCAACGAATGCAGCAAGCTCTGGATTGTTCTTCGATGCTTTCTCTGCAAGAGGGTGACCTGCAGCGATACCAACGTATGAAACACCCATCAGTGTGTCTGGACGAGTTGTGTACACTTCTAGTGGCGCTTCTTCGCCGTTAACAGCGAAAGACAGCTCAACACCTTCAGAGCGGCCGATCCAGTTGCGCTGCATGGTTTTAACCATTTCAGGCCAGCCTTCAAGGTTGTCTAGATCGTCTAGTAGCTCTTGAGCGTACTCAGTGATTTTGATGAACCACTGAGGAATTTTCTTTTGTTCTACCGGAGTATCACAACGCCAGCAGCAACCGTCTTCTACTTGCTCGTTTGCCAGTACAGTTTGGTCATTTGGACACCAGTTCACAGAAGAAGTCTTCTTGTAAACTAGGCCTTTTTCGTAAAGCTTAGTGAAGAACTCTTGTTCCCAACGGTAGTACTCTGGAGTACATGTTGCGAATTCACGGTTCCAGTCGTAACCAAAGCCTAGAAGCTTAAGCTGGTTTTTCATGTACTCAATGTTTTCGTAAGTCCATGGCGCAGGCGCTGTGTTGTTTTTAACAGCTGCGTTTTCTGCAGGTAGGCCGAATGCATCCCAACCAATTGGCTGCATTACGTTTTTGCCTTGTAGACGTTGGAAACGAGATACCACATCACCGATGGTGTAGTTACGCACGTGACCCATGTGCAGTCGGCCACTTGGGTAAGGGAACATAGAAAGACAGTAGAATTTTTCTTTGTTTGGGTCTTCACTTACAACGAAAGTTTCGCTGTTATCCCAGTGTTGTTGAACCTTTTGTTCAATCTCTTGCGGGTTATATTGTTCTTGCATCGATGGTATCCGGTTATCTTGGAATTTGTGAGTTCGGTTAGAACAGAATCTTACAGATCGTCATAGAATACCTAAAGGAGCTGAGTACAACAATAGTTATACCCTTCATACTTGCAGTTGCTGCCTAGTAGATTGTGTAATTTTCACTGAATTTCGCAGGGCAACTATACTTAAGAGTATGAATTGCATTTGTTTGTGAGCGGGAGTGCATTGCGGCGCATCCGTTTGCTCGCTTCAAGGTTGGTTATCTTAAGGAGGTTGTTATGCCGAAGAAAAAAGCACTCTATGAAGAAGTTGTTGAAGAGGTCATCGAAACGCTGAAGCATAGTCCTGAAGAGCTCAACAACAAAATCGAAACGTCAGGCAAGTATGCGAAAGCAGCCAATGACATGACCAAAGATGAATTATCGCTGATTTCAGCCTACGTGAAGTCGGACTTGAAAGAGTTTTCTGAAAGCTATGAAGAGAGTAAAAGCGGTCCATTCTATTTGATGATTGCAGACTCTATATGGCAAGGTCTTCTAGACATAACCGATCGAACGAAAGTTGAATGGGTTGAGCTGTTCCAAGATCTTGAACATCAGGGCTTATATCAAGCGGGTGAAGTCATTGGGTTAGGCACCTTGGTATGTGACGAGTGTGGCCATCAAACTGAATATAACCACCCAACCAATATCATTCCATGCATTAAATGTGGCTCTACAGGGTTTAGCCGCAAAGCACTTAAGCCGTAAACATGTAATTAACTTCAAACCGCGGCAATAAAAAAGGGTTGACCCACCGGTCAACCCTCGAATCTAAAATCACTTTTCGTCGAATCTAGCTCTTTGGCTGTCTTATTAGCCAACCAATCACCAAGCTGAGCATCGCCCAAATATACAGTGGCCAAGTACCTACTGTGTGATAAGGCGTTTGCCCATCCGTTGAAATGAGCTCGGCTTTTAACACTGCCGTTTCGAACTGAGGTATTTGCTTGATGATGTTGCCTTTGTAATCGGTAACTGCCGTCACACCATTGTTGGTAGAGCGAATAAGTGGCTTACCAAGTTCCAGAGCGCGCATTTGTGCGATTTCCATATGTTGTAATGGCCCAATAGAACGACCAAACCACGCATCGTTAGAGAGTGTGAGGATAAAGTCAGTCTCATCAGTCACATTCTGTCTAACTTGATCATTAAAGATGATCTCATAGCACAACGCTGGCGCTAAGTGGCGTCCATTTGCCACGATGTTTGGTTGAACAAAATCACCACGGCTGAATGATGACATCGGCAAATTAAAGAATGGTGCCAACGGGCGTAGGATATCTTCAAACGGGACAAACTCACCAAATGGCAATAAGTGATGTTTATGATAGCGTTCGTCTGGATCGTAGCTGTACTCACCATATGGGTTCACGCCAAGTGAAAGAACACTGTTGTAGTATTTCTTATCTTCAGACTGATTAAGCACGCCTGTGATGATAGAGCTGTTGTTCATCTTCGCTGCGCTATCTAAGTTACGTAGGAAAGAAGGAATCTCTACCTCAAACGCAGGGATAGCGGCTTCAGGCCAGATGATGATATCAGCGTCCCAATTTTCTCGGCTTAGGTCGGTGTACTTCATCATGGTTGGCCAACGATGACTTGGTAGCCATTTGCTATCTTGATCGACGTTGCCTTGTATTAAAACGACTGACGTGGTTTTTTCAGGGTTCGGCGTTACCCAATCGATGTTGCGAATACCAAAGCCAGTACTAAATACGACCGCAGGAATAACAGCGATACTCCAGGCTCTATTGATAACAGCATAAGCAAACGCTGATGCTGAAACAATGATCGCTAGAGTTACTAACTCTACGCCGCCAATCGGTGCAAAGGACCCTAATGGCGAATCGATTTGGCTGTAGCCTAACCAAAGCCAAGGGAACCCTGTCATTACCCATCCACGTAGCCAATCACTGATTAACCATAGTGCAGGTGCTGCGAGGAAAAAGCGGCTTAGATTATTAGCAGGGAAGAACTTGTTCAAACTCCAAGTAAATAAACCTGAATAAACAGCTAGGTAGCCAACAAGTAATGCCATCAAAAATAGGTTAGCTGCCAGTGGCATACCACCAAAACCATCAATGCTGACGTATACCCAGCTGATACCTGTCGTGAATTGACCTAAACCCCATCCGTAGCCAATCCAAAGCGCACTTTTAGGAGAGCGGTTATGAATCAGTAACAGCAACAAAGCTGGGCTGAGAATAGCAAGAGGCCATATAGAGTATGGAGCGAATGAAAGGGTGGTTATAGCGCCAACAAAAACGGCCGCAAGCGGCCGTAATAGGCGATGAATAAAAGTCTTAGTCATCTAATTTCTGTCATCTCTTTAGAGAGAAGTTGTTATTCTTCGATAGTCGGAAGAGGTTGCTCGTCAGGAATGGTTACCTGTAGCTGAATCACACGGCGGTTATCTGCTGATGTTATTTTGAAATGGTAGCTTTCAATCTCTACAATTTCGCCACGAACAGGCAGGTGACCGAGTGCGGTCATAACCATGCCGCCTACCGTATCCACTTCATCGTCACTAAAGGTAGTGTTAAACGTATCGTTGAACTCTTCAATAGTGGTTAAAGCTTTTACAGAGAAGGTATGCTTACTCAGCTTACGAATATCTAGCTCTTCTTCATCGTCGAACTCGTCTTCAATTTCACCAACGATTTCTTCGAGGATATCTTCAATGGTTACTAGGCCAGAAACTCCGCCAAACTCATCGACAACGATAGACATGTGGTAGCGCTCTTCTTGGAACTCTTTAAGCAGGCGATCTACTCGCTTACTTTCAGGAACAACCACAACAGGGCGAATCACTTGTTCGATATCAAATGGGGCACTTTCTGAACCCAAATACTTAAGTAGGTCCTTTGCTAATAGAATGCCTTCAACATGGTCTTTATCTTCACTGATCACTGGGTAGCGAGAGTGTTGAGCATCAGTAATAAGCGCAATCAATGTATCTAAATCATCGGTGCGTTCAACTGTAACCATTTGAGAGCGAGGCAGCATGATATCGCGTACTCGCATCTCTGAAATTTCCATGACACCCTCGAGCATGTCGCGCGTGTCATGGTCAATTAGGTCATTAATTTCTGAGTCGCGGATTACATCCACGAGCTCTTGGCGATCTTTTACTTCACCTTGAAATAGTTGGCCTAGGCGTTCAAAGAAGGACTTTCTACTCGGACCTTCAGATTTTTTACTTCCCTCAGAAGTGGGGGGTTACCTTCGTTCATGATTTCTCAAAAAATAACGCTATCAGAAGTGTGATAGCACACGTTACAACTCAGATTCCTGCGGAAATCGCAGGTTCGATGAGTTATTGTTTCTCTGCAACCTACTTTACTAGAATCAGTTTACTTTTCTAGAATATAAGGGTCTTCAAACCCCATAGATTGCATGATTTCTGTCTCGAGTGACTCCATCTCTTCAGCTTCATCATCTTCGATATGATCATAACCTAGCAGATGCAGACTGCCATGTACAACCATATGAGCCCAGTGTGCTAGCAGAGGCTTACTTTGCTCTTCTGCTTCTTTTTCGACAACTTGGCGGCAGATAATGAGGTCGCCAAGTAGATCTAACTCGATCCCTGGAGGAGCCTCGAATGGAAAAGACAACACGTTAGTTGGCTTGTCTTTGCCACGATATTCATGATTGAGCTGGTGGCTTTCTTGTATATCAACGATACGAACCGTCAACTCAGCGTTCTCTTGAAACTGAGGAATTGTCTTGTCCAGCCAAATCTGAATATCTTGCTCAGTTGGAAGACCTTGCTCATTTTCGACCGCTAATTGCAGGTCTAGTTCAATAGACATCTATTTATCACCTTGTTCTGCAATTACAGAGCTATTTTGTGTTGCTAATTGTGTCGTAACGGCCTGCTGAGCCTCAAGAAGTTTGGCTTCGCGCTCTTCACGTTTACGCTTTTCAAACTCTTTGCGTTCTTTCTGGTCTTTCGCTTCCCACTTCTCGTAGGCGTTGACGATACGAGCAACTACAGGGTGACGAACGACGTCTTCAGACATGAAGAAATTAAAACTAATGTCATCCACTTCACTGAGCACTTCAGTCGCATGGCGTAAGCCTGACTTTGCACCACGAGGTAAATCGATTTGCGTAATATCACCAGTGATCACAGCACGTGAATTAAAGCCGATACGGGTTAAGAACATCTTCATTTGTTCTACCGTGGTGTTTTGGCTCTCATCAAGAATGATAAACGCATCATTCAACGTACGACCACGCATATACGCCAGTGGTGCAACTTCAATCACGTTACGTTCAATCAGCTTCTCGACTCGCTCAAAGCCAAGCATCTCAAACAGTGCATCGTAAAGTGGACGCAAATATGGGTCTACTTTTTGGCTTAAATCACCCGGTAGGAAACCAAGCTTCTCACCAGCTTCAACAGCAGGGCGAGTCAGTAGGATTCGGCGAACCTCTTGGCGTTCAAGTGCATCAACTGCTGCAGCAACGGCTAAGTATGTTTTACCTGTACCGGCTGGCCCAATACCAAAAGTGATGTCATGAGTGACCATGTTCATTAGGTATTGTGCTTGGTTTGGCGTACGAGGTTTGATGACGCCTTTTTTAGTCTTAATGGTCACTTCTTTGCCGTAGTCGATTTCAGACTCGACGTGTTGCTCCAAAATGCCAGACTCGGTGATCGCCAGATGCACTTGTTCTGGTTCGATATCGATTATGTTGCCTTTAACTGGAGCCGTTTCAACATAGAGGTGTTTGATGATGTCTAAAGCTGCGGCTGTCGTGTGAGGCTTACCGACAATCGTAAAAAAGTTGCTACGGTAATTAACCTCAACGCCCAGACGACGCTCAAGATGTTTGATGTTGTCGTCGAATGGCCCGCATAAACTTGCCAAGCGCTTGTTGTCTGCTGGCTCTAGATTTATCTCTAAGGTAACGATTTTATTGCTCAAATTAGCCTCTCATTTTGTGCCACTCACTCTTAAATAAAAAAAGAGCAAAAAGCCCGATTTAGACCGGGCTTCTGATGGTGATATCCCTATTTCTAAGATGGTCACTTAGTTAGGTAATTTCAAGCTTTGTGTTTGCGCTTTGTGCTCAAACAGTTGTATTGCCTATGGCGTAAATGTTGCTACACCTAGCTCGTCTTCACGTTTTGTTTTTTCCATCATTTCTGCTGGAGTCATAACAACGCGTAGACCCATGTCTTTTTCTGTACGAACTAGCTCACCACGTAGTGAGTTGGTGTAAACCTCAGTGATCTTCACATCTACGAACTGACCGATTAGGTCTGCAGAACCTTCGAAGTTCACAACACGGCTATTTTCTGTACGGCCGCGAAGTTCCATTAGGTTCTTTCTTGATGGGCCTTCAACAAGGATACGTTGCTCTGTGCCTAACATTAGACGCGAGAAACGCATTGCTTGTGTGTTTACCGTTTGTTGCAGTTCGTACAGACGATCTTTCTTCTCTTGTGCTGGTACATCACATGGGTAATCTGCTGCTGGCGTACCTGGACGAGGAGAGAAAACAAAGCTGAAGCTCATATCGAAATCAACTTCTTTAATTAGCTTCATTGTATCTTGGAAGTCTTGTTTAGACTCACCAGGGAAACCAACAATAAAGTCTGAACTGATTTGAATGTCAGGACGAGCTTTACGCAGTTTACGGATAATAGATTTGTACTCGATCGCCGTATGTGGGCGCTTCATCATTGTAAGAATACGGTCACTACCACTTTGTACTGGCAGGTGAAGGAAGCTCACTAGTTCAGGTGTATCTTTGTAAACGTCAATGATGTCGTCACCAAACTCAAGCGGGTGGCTGGTTGTGAAACGAATACGGTCGATACCATCGATAGAAGCAACAAGACGAAGCAGTTCTGCGAATGAACAGATATCGCCTTCGTGTGTTGGACCGCGGTAGGCGTTTACGTTCTGACCCAGTAGGTTAACTTCACGTACGCCTTGCTCTGCAAGTTGAGCAACTTCGAACAGTACATCATCCATTGGACGGCTAACTTCTTCACCACGCGTATATGGTACAACGCAGTAAGTACAGTATTTAGAACAACCTTCCATAATAGAAACGAATGCTGTCGCGCCTTCAGCTTTTGGCTCTGGCAGATTATCGAACTTTTCGATTTCTGGGAAAGAGATGTCCATTACTGGCTTTTCGTTAGACAGTGATGATTTAATCATCTCTGGCAAACGGTGTAATGTTTGTGGGCCAAAGATTACGTCTACGTATGGTGCACGTTGACGAATGTGATCACCTTCTTGAGTCGCTACACAGCCACCCACACCGATCACCACACCTTCTTTTTTATCTTTCAGCGTTTTCCAACGACCAAGCTGGTGGAATACTTTCTCTTGCGCTTTTTCGCGGATAGAACAAGTATTCAGTAGTAGTACATCTGCTTCCTCAGGTACTTCAGTTAGCTCATAGCCATTAGCAGCGTTAAGCAGGTCGGCCATTTTTGATGAATCGTATTCGTTCATCTGACAGCCCCAAGTTTTAATTAGCAGTTTCTTACTCATCTTTTGTTCGCTCGATCGTTAGTTTAATTTAAGGGAGCAAATCGCCCAGTATTCATCTGCGAGGACCATTTGTCATAATTAGGTATTCATTTTATGACTGGCTCTAGCAGCAAGCGGCGTATTGTACTGGTTTCAAAACCGACTGACTAGTAGTCTGATAAAATCTCTTATGTAGTGGTTTTTATTATCGTTAACGCTAGACACAGCAAGGGATAACCCTTTTTTCAAATAAGGTTTTTGGTTACAAGTTAGTTATGAAAAAGTACAATCAAAAACAGTCAAAGAATCAAACTGATAAGTAAAAAATATGAACAGTTACGATATTGTGGTCGTCGGCGGCGGCATGGTTGGTGCAGCAACAGCGATTGGTTTTGCAAAGCAAGGTCTGAGTGTTGCCGTGATTGAAGGTTTTGCGCCTCAAGCTTTTGATAAGTCGCAAGCGATGGATATTCGTGTTTCCGCTATTTCTCAAGCATCGGTCGATTTGCTTAACGATCTTGGCGCATGGCAACACATAGAAGCGATGCGAGTATGTTCTTATAAGCGCTTAGAGACGTGGGAGCACCCAGAATGTCGTACTCGGTTTGATGCAGAGTCACTTGATTTGCCTCGTTTAGGCTACATTGTTGAAAACCGACTCATTCAATTGGGCTTATGGTCTCAGTTTGATGCTTATGAAAATTTAGAACTGTTATGTCCAGAAAAGCTCGATGAGATTGAGTTTGGTGAAACCAATATCGTTAAGCTTCAATCAGGGGGAGAGCTATCCGCGAAGTGGGTGGTTGGTGCTGATGGTGCGAATTCAGCCGTTCGTCAACAAGCTGGAATTGGTATTACGGCTTGGGATTATCGACAACACTGTATGCTTATCAACGTAGAAACAGAACAGCCTCAGCAAGATATTACTTGGCAGCAATTCCTACCAAGTGGCCCTCGTTCATTTTTGCCTTTGTGTTCTCTAACCTCTGACGATCAAGAAGTCGGGCAGGGCTCGTTAGTTTGGTATGACTCTCCACTGCGTATCAAGCAACTGTCAGCAATGACCCCTGAAAAACTACGTAACGAAGTACTTACTCACTTTCCTAAAGAGTTAGGTGATATCAAAGTCTTGAATTCGGGGTCTTTTCCTCTGATACGACGTCATGCTCAATCATATTCGAAGAATAACTGTATTTTAGTCGGGGATTCTGCGCATACGATTAACCCATTGGCTGGGCAGGGTGTTAACTTAGGCTTCAAAGATGTATCAGTACTGTTGCATTCCACCAAAGAAAAGGGTGAATTGAATCAGTCTGTAGCAAGACGCTATGAAGTGATGAGAAGAGGCGACAACCTAATGATGCAGAGTGGCATGGATTTCTTCTACAAGACATTCAGCAACGACATTGGTCCGCTCAAGTTTGTACGTAATGCTGCGCTAAAATTAGCAGAAAACTCTGGGCCGATTAAAACTCAAGTATTGAAATACGCCTTAGGTCTTTAATTTATTAGTTCAGCTTATCTATATAGAGAAGGAGAGCAGAAGCTCTCCTTTTTTGTATGGTGTTGAATGTTATAACTGCTGTGTAACGCAAACAGGTGCGTCGATCTCTAAAGAGTATCCTGTATAAACCAAAGACCCATCCTCATTATCTCGCTTGAATGAGGTGATGTTGTTGGAGTGTTGGTTTGCTGCGATAAGCCATCGTCCGCAGTCAGTAATATGAAAATCACGAGGGAAGCTGCCTTCAGTATTATAGCTATCAATAAAAATAGGCATTTTCGTTGTAGGCTCGATTCTGAAGCAACTGATCATCGATTGGTGTCGACATGATACATAGAGGAATTGCTCATCCGGCGATAGCTTTATTGCAGCTGTAGCCTCTCCTTTTTCCACATTTGGGAGCGCGTCAATCTCTTCGACAATACTCCAGTTCCCAAGAGTTTTTTCCATCATCAGTATCGTTTCAGAGAGCTCACAGATCACATAGGCTTTGTCTTCATCTTTATTGAAGACGAGGTGACGAGGTCCATTGCCCGCAGGAACTTTAATAGATTGCATAGGTTCGTCTAGAAACTCTTCTTGCTCTTCATCAAAGCAATAGAAGTTGATTCGATCAGCACCAAGGTCGACGGTGACAAATTGTGGTGAATTTTGTAAGAACAGACATTGATGAGCATGTGGAGCTGTTTGGCGTTCTTTGTTAGTCCCTGAACCCACCATAGCAATCGTTTTGAGTCGCTTATCGATATTGCCATTAATACTTAAACTAAAAATATCGAATGAGCCGGATGAGTATTGAGACGTAATAGCAAATTTGTGGCTAGGATCAATTACGATGTGGCAAGGGTGAGCACCAGCGATAGTGCCGGAGTTCTTAACCGCCTTTGAGTTAGGGCTAGGTATATGAATTAACTGTGGCTGTTTTGGCTGATCAACTTCAGACGCGGTATAGATACCAAGCTCGGTTGCTACGACAAAAGATGGGTTAGTGCACTCTGCAACGAGATCTAAAGGTAATAGCTTTCCGTTTTCCAAGTCTAATTGAGCCTGATATACGCCTTGGCTTTTACTTGGCGTATCCGTGTAGCAACCGATCGTTAAAGTGAGGTTTTTCATAGGGTAGTCATACTCAATTAGAAAATGGAGCAGACATTGTCTTATAAAAAAGTCATGAAGTGATTAGATAGGGAGAAATACTTGGTGACGGGGTTATCAGATTTGCATATTCCAGATAAAACAAAACCCAGCTAAAAAGCTGGGTTTCATTCAATGATGGTGCGGTCGGAGAGACTTGAACTCTCACACCTCTCGGCGCCAGAACCTAAATCTGGTGCGTCTACCAATTCCGCCACGACCGCAGCAAATCTTTATAGTTATATCGACATTGGTGGTTCGAAATAACGTTGTCTTCTTGTTTCAAAGAAAAAGTGGTGGCTACTGCGGGATTTGAACCTGCGACCCCATCATTATGAGTGATGTGCTCTAACCAACTGAGCTAAGTAGCCATAATAAATCTAATAGATTCACTATTTGTTCTCTAATGAAAGAGAAATAATGGTGCGGTCGGAGAGACTTGAACTCTCACACCTCTCGGCGCCAGAACCTAAATCTGGTGCGTCTACCAATTCCGCCACGACCGCAGCAAATCTTTATAGTTATATCGACATTGGTGGTTCGAAATAACGTTGTCTTCTTGTTTCAAAGAAAAAGTGGTGGCTACTGCGGGATTTGAACCTGCGACCCCATCATTATGAGTGATGTGCTCTAACCAACTGAGCTAAGTAGCCATAATAAATCTAATAGATTCATTATTTGTTCTCTAATGAAAGAGAAATAATGGTGCGGTCGGAGAGACTTGAACTCTCACACCTCTCGGCGCCAGAACCTAAATCTGGTGCGTCTACCAATTCCGCCACGACCGCAGCAAATCTTTATAGTTATATCGACATTGGTGATTCGATGTAACGTTGTTCTCTTGGTTAACTACCTAAGTAATCAGACAAAGAGTTTAAATAGTGGCTGGGCTACCTGGATTCGAACCAGGGAATGCTGGCATCAAAAGCCAGTGCCTTACCGCTTGGCGATAGCCCAACAATGATATCACTTAAGATATCTAAATAATGGTGCGGTCGGAGAGACTTGAACTCTCACACCTCTCGGCGCCAGAACCTAAATCTGGTGCGTCTACCAATTCCGCCACGACCGCAGCAAATCTTTATAGTTAAATCGACATTGGTGATTCGAAATAACGTTGTGCTCTTAGTTAATTACTGAAGTAATCAAACAAAGAGTTTAAATAGTGGCTGGGCTACCTGGATTCGAACCAGGGAATGCTGGCATCAAAAGCCAGTGCCTTACCGCTTGGCGATAGCCCAACAATGATATCACTTAAGATATCTAAATAATGGTGCGGTCGGAGAGACTTGAACTCTCACACCTCTCGGCGCCAGAACCTAAATCTGGTGCGTCTACCAATTCCGCCACGACCGCAGCAAATCTTTATAGTTAAATCGACATTGGTGATTCGAAATAACGTTGTGCTCTTAGTTAACTACCGAAGTAATCAAACAAAGAGTTTAAATAGTGGCTGGGCTACCTGGATTCGAACCAGGGAATGCTGGCATCAAAAGCCAGTGCCTTACCGCTTGGCGATAGCCCAACAATGATATCACTTAAGATATCTAAATAATGGTGCGGTCGGAGAGACTTGAACTCTCACACCTCTCGGCGCCAGAACCTAAATCTGGTGCGTCTACCAATTCCGCCACGACCGCAGCAAATCTTTATAGTTAAATCGACATTGGTGATTCGAAATAACGTTGTGCTCTTAGTTAATTACTGAAGTAATCAAACAAAGAGTTTAAATAGTGGCTGGGCTACCTGGATTCGAACCAGGGAATGCTGGCATCAAAAGCCAGTGCCTTACCGCTTGGCGATAGCCCAACAATGATATCACTTAAGATATCTAAATAATGGTGCGGTCGGAGAGACTTGAACTCTCACACCTCTCGGCGCCAGAACCTAAATCTGGTGCGTCTACCAATTCCGCCACGACCGCAGCAAATCTTTATAGTTAAATCGACATTGGTGATTCGAAATAACGTTGTGCTCTTAGTTAATTACTGAAGTAATCAAACAAAGAGTTTAAATAGTGGCTGGGCTACCTGGATTCGAACCAGGGAATGCTGGCATCAAAAGCCAGTGCCTTACCGCTTGGCGATAGCCCAACAATGATATCACTTAAGATATCTAAATAATGGTGCGGTCGGAGAGACTTGAACTCTCACACCTCTCGGCGCCAGAACCTAAATCTGGTGCGTCTACCAATTCCGCCACGACCGCAGCAAATCTTTATAGTTATATCGACATTGGTAATTCAATATAACGTTGTTTATTCTTCTTTCATAAAGAAAGAGTGGTGGCTACTGCGGGATTTGAACCTGCGACCCCATCATTATGAGTGATGTGCTCTAACCAACTGAGCTAAGTAGCCATCTGAGAGCGAAGTAATATAATATAATCTCGCTTCCAATGCCATTATCTTTTTAAAGATAATTACACTTTAAATTGTGGCTGGGCTACCTGGATTCGAACCAGGGAATGCTGGCATCAAAAGCCAGTGCCTTACCGCTTGGCGATAGCCCAACAATGATATCACTTAAGACATCTCAATATGGTGCGGTCGGAGAGACTTGAACTCTCACACCTCTCGGCGCCAGAACCTAAATCTGGTGCGTCTACCAATTCCGCCACGACCGCTTTACTTTCCTAAAAACTCTTGTCGTTAATAAACATGTGTTTAATAACAAACAGAGTGCTTAGGAAATGGTGGCTACTGCGGGATTTGAACCTGCGACCCCATCATTATGAGTGATGTGCTCTAACCAACTGAGCTAAGTAGCCATTTCCAAATTGTCGTTCATTTCGAGACGTTGCCGCTTCGTTGTGAACGGGGCGCATTATGCGTAGTTGAGCGAAACCCGTCAACTTTTTTTTGAATAAATCGCGAATAAACATCTGTTCGGTTTCTTTTTAGGCAAAGAGGCGTATTTGTCGACAAAAAACAGGTCTAAAAGGCGATATATATAGGAAGTTAAGTTTCTGATGAGGGGCAATTTAGAAAGGAGAAAAACAAAAAGGCCAGTGAATTCACTGGCCTTTTTTCTAGATGTTTAATCAGAATTATACGTTGAAGCGGAAGTGAACAACGTCACCATCTTTAACTATGTATTCTTTACCTTCAAGGCGCCATTTACCTGCGTCTTTCGCACCGCTCTCACCGTTAAACTCGATGAAGTGATCAAATCCTACTACTTCTGCACGGATGAAGCCTTTCTCGAAGTCTGTGTGGATCTTACCCGCTGCTTGTGGCGCAGTTGCACCTACAGGGATTGTCCAAGCGCGAACTTCTTTAACGCCAGCAGTGAAGTAAGTTTGAAGAGTCAGTAGTTCGTAACCAGAGCGGATCACTCGGTTAAGACCTGGTTCTTCGATACCCATATCCGCTAGGAACTCTTCGCGATCTTCGTCATCAAGTTCGGAAAGCTCAGATTCGATTGCTGCACAAACTGCAACAACTACGTTGTTTTCGTTTTCAGCGTATTCACGAACAGCGTCTAGGTATGGGTTATTTTCAAAACCATCTTCTGCAACGTTTGCGATGTACATGGTTGGCTTAAGCGTTAGGAAGTTTAGGTAGCCGATTGCTGCCGCTTCTTCTTTGCCAAGTTCAACAGTACGCGCCATACCACCTTCAGTTAGAACTGGAAGTAGCTTTTCTAGTACAGTGATTTCGAATTTAGCGTCTTTGTCGCCGCCTTTTGCTTTCTTCGCGTTACGTTGAATTGCACGCTCACAGCTGTCTAAGTCAGCCAGTGCAAGTTCAAGGTTGATCACTTCGATATCTTCGATTGGAGATACTTTACCAGCAACGTGAACAATGTTTTCATTTTCAAAGCAGCGTACAACGTGACCGATAGCGTCAGTTTCACGGATGTTAGCTAGGAACTTGTTACCAAGACCTTCACCTTTAGATGCGCCAGCCACTAGGCCCGCGATATCTACGAATTCCATTGTCGTTGGAAGGATCTTCTGTGGATTAACAATTTTTGCTAATGCATCTAAGCGTAGATCTGGAACCGGAACGATACCTGTGTTTGGTTCGATCGTACAAAATGGAAAGTTTGCTGCTTCGATGCCTGCTTTAGTCAGTGCGTTAAACAGAGTTGACTTACCAACGTTTGGTAGACCAACGATGCCACATTTAAAACCCATGATATAAACCTTATTCTGCTTTGAACGTATGTAAGCGATTTTGTGCTTTTGGTAGGCCATCTTTTAATAAGATGTCTAGGCTGCGAACCGATTCGTCAACGACGGCCTCGATACACTCTTGCTCTTTTTGAGGAGCTTTGCCTAATACATAACCTGCAACTTTATCTTTGTGTCCTGGATGGCCGATGCCTAATCTAAGACGATAGAATTCTTTATTGTTACCCTGCTTGCTGATGATGTCTTTCAGACCATTATGTCCACCATGACCACCACCTTTTTTAAACTTTCCAATACCAGGAGGAAGATCTAACTCATCGTGAGCGACCATGATCTCTTCTGGTTTAATTTGGTAGAACTTTGCTAAGGCTGCAACTGCTTTGCCTGACAAGTTCATAAAAGTCGTTGGGATCAGCAAACGAAGATCTTCACCGTGAACCATGATACGACCCGTTAGGCCAAAGAACTTTGGTTCGTTCTTTAGTGTCACGTTATGTACACGCGCTAATTCTTCAACTACCCAAGCACCCGCATTGTGGCGAGTTTTGGCGTATTCTGGACCTGGATTAGCCAGTCCAACGAGAAGTTTTATTTGTTGGCTCAAGGTATGGATCTCTCTCGGGATTTCAAAAAGCGCCGTATGATATCACAGTTTATGAAAAAGGTGCGAGCTAGCTGATAGCTGCGCGATTATTCCTGTTTGTCATAACTAGCAGTGCAATATTACTCAGACATAAAAAAAGCACTTCATTGACTGAAGTGCTTAATGTCTTTCTCTTGCGTATTTCTAAAACCAAGCTTTTGTAAAAAGCTATAAGGCTTGGATTAGTTGAACATCGCTGAGATTGATTCTTCATTGCTGATACGACGAATCGCTTCAGCAAGCATGCGAGAAAGGCTAAGTGTTGTCACTTTACCAGTCGCAGCCATCTCTGGAGATAGAGAGATAGAATCCGTTACGATAACTTGGTCTAGAACAGAGTTCTTGATGTTGTTCGCAGCAGTACCAGAGAAAACAGCGTGAGTTGCGTAAGCGAATACACGCTTAGCACCGCGCTCTTTAAGCGCTTCAGCTGCTTTACATAGTGTGCCACCAGTATCGATCATGTCATCAACGATAACACAGTCACGGCCTTCAACATCACCGATTAGGTTCATTACTTCAGAAACGTTAGCACGTGGACGACGTTTATCAACGATAGCGATGTCAACATCACCTAGCGCTTTAGCCGTTGCGCGAGCACGTACAACACCACCAAGGTCTGGAGAAACCACAACTGGGTTTTCTAGACCACGGTTAGCCATGTCTTCTAGAAGAACTGGAGTGCCGAAGATGTTATCAACAGGTACATCGAAGAAGCCTTGGATTTGCTCTGCGTGTAGGTCGATAGTAAGAACGCGGTCAACGCCAACGTTAGAAAGGAAATCTGCAACAACTTTTGCAGTAATTGGCACACGAGCAGAACGTACACGACGATCTTGACGGGCATAACCGAAGTAAGGGATTACAGCAGTAATACGGCCAGCAGAAGCACGGCGCATTGCGTCAATCATTACCACCAATTCCATTAGGTTGTCATTGGTTGGTGCACAAGTTGATTGAATCAGGAATACATCGCTACCACGAACGTTTTCATTGATTTGAACAGCGACTTCGCCATCAGAAAAACGGTCTACAGTAGCATCGCCAAGAGAGATGTATAGACGATCAGCAATACGTTGGGCTAGTTCAGGTGTTGCGTTACCAGCAAATAGCTTCATATCAGGCACGGTGGAAACCTCGGGTTGCGTCCAGTTTTAAATAGATTGTGGGTGGGCTGATTGGTATTCAGCCAGAGTTTCTTTTAAAGGAGAAATGTTTCTTCCTTTCGCTACGAAAGCGGAAACTGTGTCAGGCAGTTGTTCTCGCACCAATTCGGCTTCTTTTTTGCTGTTAAATTCAGCAAAAACGCACGAACCTGTGCCAGTCAATCTCGACGGCGCGTATTGTAGCAGCCATGAAAGTTGCTTATCAACCTCTGGGTACAGCATTCGCACAATTTTTTCGCAATCGTTTACGTATTCTTGCTCTAGAAGCGTTGATAACGCTCGCTTTGGCGTGTTTCGAGTTAATTTTGAGTGTGTGAATATGTCTACCGTTGCTATGCTCACTTGAGGCTTAACCACAAGATACCATTTTTCATTCGGATTAGCGGGTTGTAGCTGTTCGCCAACGCCTTCAGCAAAGGCAGCATGACCACGAACAAATACCGGGACATCTGCTCCAAGCTTTAAACCGATTTCGGCGAGCTGATCATCTGAAAGATCGAGTTGCCATAAATAATTCAGCGCGACTAATACAGTTGCTGCATTTGAAGAGCCTCCGCCAATACCGCCTCCCATAGGAAGAACTTTCTTTAATTGAATATCCGCACCGAAAGTCGTCGACGTATATTGTTGAAGAGCAGTAGCGGCTTTCCAAATCAGGTTATCTTCTGTCGCAACGCCTGGAATTTCAGGTGTGATTGTTATCGAGCTTGTTTCTCGGTTTGCGGTAACCGTAAGTTCATCGCCAAAGTCGACAAACTGAAATAGGGTCTGAAGTTCGTGATAGCCATTGTCGCGTCGGCCAGTAATATAGAGAAATAAATTCAGCTTAGCTGGCGAAGGCCAGTGCGTTGGCGTTGTTATCATTTTTTCAGTGTCCACTTCGAAACTACAATGTTGATTTTGTTCTCGTCTTGCTTGAATGACAATCGAGTAGGGAGGGGAATTGTCTCTACGCTCGCGTTATCTTCACCCGATAGCTGTTTACTCGGCATTTCTGTATTTCGGTAGTTAGCAAAATTCAGTGTCCATAATTGACTGCTGACTTGTTTAGACAGAGATTCAAGCGTGTTGGTGGTGTTCAATTGGTAGCTGTCTGCTTGGTCGGGAATACCAAGAAACCATTGTGGCAGATGATCAATAGGGATCTGCAACCCAGTTAGTTGCTCTACCAATACAGATGCACTTGCGTGAGTGAATACCTGATCATCATAAGTGACTACCTTGGCACCCGAGCTGTCAATCGTGAGGTTCAAGGCGGTTTGACCAAGGAAAGTGGTCAGTCTTAATTGGCTTTGATTTGGGGAGTGCTTCCAAATGAAATTAAGGCTTTGGCGTTGCTCTGGAGAAATGTAAGCGAGCTTGCCTGAGGCTTGGTAGTTTTCTATCTGTAGAAGGCGGTTTTGGTGACTTTGCCACTCTACACTGGTCGGTTGTTCTGGGATAGACGAGCAACCCACCATAATTATGGTCATAAAAATAAGAGACGTGATTTTACGAAGCTTGCTCATATTTGCTCACAACTTGTTCAAATTTATCTAAAAAACGTCTCAACTATAGCATTGAATTCACGAAGTCAGGAAAACAAATCCCGCTTGCTCTTTAAATAGAGCCATGCATCAAGTAAAATTCGCCCCTTGTTTCCATTCCCTGATCGAGAACTTCTGATACATGTCTTTGCTTGCCGTAGGTATCAATCACAATACAGCGTCGGTTGAATTGCGAGAAAAAGTCGCTTTTGGTCCAGATAAATTATCTGAGGCACTCAAGCAACTTAACGCAAATGCACACGTAAATGGAAGTGTCATACTTTCTACCTGTAATCGAACTGAAGTGTATTGTGACGTCAAAGGCGTGGCAAAAAACAAGTTGATCGATTGGCTGTCAGTTTTCCATCAAGTTAGTCCTGAAGAGCTAAAACCAAGTCTTTATATCCATGAAGAGCAGGCTGCGATTAAGCATTTAATGCGTGTAGCTTGTGGTTTGGACTCTTTAGTATTGGGCGAGCCACAGATCTTAGGTCAGGTGAAGCAAGCTTATACAGACTCGCGAGAGAACAAATCTGTTGATGCTTCAATGGAAAAGCTGTTTCAGAAATCATTCTCTGTCGCGAAGCGTGTTCGAACTGAAACGGAGATCGGCGGAAGCGCGGTTTCGGTTGCTTACGCAGCTTGTACGTTAGCCAAACATATTTTTGAATCAATTGCCGATTCAACTGTGTTATTGGTGGGTGCGGGTGAAACGATTGAGTTGGTGGCTAAGCATCTTTCAGCGAATGGCTGCACCAAGATGATAGTGGCTAACCGAACTCGTGAGCGTGCTTTAGGGTTGGCTGAAGAGTTTGGTGCTGAAGTGATCAGCCTCAATGAGATCCCTGATCATCTGCATCGAGCGGATATCGTGATCAGTTCAACCGCCAGTCCGTTACCTATTATTGGTAAGGGTATGGTGGAGACCGCACTGAAAACAAGAAAACATCAACCTATGTTGTTGGTTGATATTGCGGTTCCGCGTGATGTGGAATCTCAGGTCGGTGAGTTAAACGACGCCTACCTTTATTCAGTGGATGATCTGCAGTCGATTGTTGATGGCAACATTGAACAACGCAAAGTGGAAGCGATTCAAGCGGAAGCAATAGTTAGCGAAGAAAGTGCGGCATTCATGAGTTGGATGCGTTCACTGCAAGCGGTAGACAGTATTCGTGACTATCGCAAATCGGCCAATGAAATCCGAGAAGAATTATTAAGTAAGAGTTTACAATCACTTGCCGCTGGTGGTGACCCTGAGAAACTCTTACTTGAGCTAAGTAATAAGCTCACAAACAAATTGATCCATGCTCCAACGCGTGCACTTCAAAGTGCAGCAGAGCAAGGAGAACCTGCAAAATTAATGGTCATTAGACAGAGTTTGGGCTTAGAAAACCCTCAATAATATTAGACCTCCAACAGAATAAGACATTATGAAAGCCTCGATTCTAGTAAAGCTTGAAACACTTGTTGAACGCTATGAAGAAGTTCAACATCTACTTGGTGATCCAGATGTAATCGGGAATCAAGACAAATTCCGTGCACTTTCTAAAGAGTACTCTCAACTAGAAGAAGTGACAGCTTGCTTCCAGTCATACCAGCAAGCTCAAGAAGATCTAGAAGCTGCTGAAGAGATGGCAAATGAAGATGACGCTGAAATGCGTGAAATGGCTCAAGACGAAATCAAAGACGCAAAAGCGGCGATTGAACGTTTGACTGATGAGCTACAGATTCTTCTGATTCCAAAAGATCCAAACGATGAGCGTAACTGTTTCCTTGAAATCCGTGCTGGCGCGGGTGGTGATGAAGCGGGTATCTTCGCGGGCAACCTGTTCCGTATGTACTCTAAGTTTGCTGAGAAGAAAGGCTGGCGCGTTGAAATCATGAGCAGTAATGCTTCTGAACAAGGTGGCTACAAAGAGATGATCGCTAAGGTTAGTGGCGATGCTGTTTACGGCACAATGAAATTTGAGTCGGGCGGTCACCGTGTACAACGTGTACCTGAAACTGAGTCTCAAGGCCGTGTTCATACGTCAGCATGTACGGTTGCCGTTATGCCTGAAATCCCAGAAGCTGATCTTCCAGAAATTAAAGCGGGCGATCTTAAAATTGATACTTTCCGTGCATCAGGCGCGGGTGGTCAGCACGTTAATACCACGGATTCAGCAATCCGTATTACTCACTTACCAACGGGTACAGTAGTAGAGTGTCAGGACGAGCGCTCTCAGCATAAAAACAAAGCGAAAGCGATGGCTGTTCTTGCTGCTCGTATTGTTCAAGCAGAAGAAGAGCGCCGCGCGGCAGCTGTTTCTGATACACGTCGTAACCTACTAGGTTCTGGTGACCGTAGTGACCGTATTCGTACGTACAACTACCCACAAGGTCGTGTTTCGGATCACCGTATCAACCTTACTATCTACCGTCTTAACGAAGTACTTGAAGGTGACATGCAAAGCTTGCTTGATCCTGTACTTCAAGAGCACCAAGCCGATCAGCTTGCTGCACTTGCAGAGAACAACTAACCTGTATGCAGTCAGCATATACGGTTGAAAGTGCTTTAAAAGCAGCAATCGTAAAGCTTCAAGAGGGTGATAACACATCACCCTCAATTGATGCCGCGGTACTGCTTTGTCACGCCTTAGATAAACCAAGATCTTACCTGCTTACTTGGCCTGAGAAACACCTCACCTCAGAGCAAGAGTCTGAATTCAATGCCCTTCTAACACGTCGCTTAACTGGTGAGCCTGTGGCTTACATTATCGGTGAGCGTGAGTTTTGGTCACTGCCGTTAAAAGTTTCCCCTTCTACCTTAATCCCACGCCCAGATACTGAGCGTTTGGTTGAGGTAGCTTTGGATAAAACTTACGGCAAGCAAGGTGCGATTCTAGATTTAGGTACAGGTACAGGTGCTATCGCGTTAGCATTGGCGTCTGAGATGCCGAATCGACAGGTAACGGGGATTGATCTTCGCCCTGAAGCACAGCAGCTTGCGACAGAGAATGCACAACGTTTAAACATCACCAACGCTACTTTTTTGCACGGCAGTTGGTTTGAGCCTTTGAGCTCTGAGGAAACTGTGAAGTTCTCTCTGATTGTCTCTAACCCGCCATACATTGAGAAGAATGATCCTCATTTGTCTCAAGGCGATGTGCGTTTTGAGCCGATCACAGCACTAGTTGCTGAAGAGAAAGGGCTTGCTGATATCCGATACATTTCTGAAAACGCACGCGGCTTTTTGGAAAATGAAGGTTGGTTAGCATTTGAACACGGCTATGACCAAGGCTCGGCAGTTCGTGAGATTATGCAGACGCTCGGTTATCTCGATGTTGTAACAGAGAAAGATTACGGTGGTAATGACCGAGTGACATTGGGTCGTTATTGTTCATAGTTCGTAGCTGTATTCGATTACGGATATTCGCTTATGAGTAATAGACGATGAACTTGCCAAATTGATACCTTTAGCTCGACAATACATTTAACTCGGTAATGCATTTAACGAAGAAATATAGGGCATTAACGGGTATTGTGAGGCTCGTGTTAACGAAAGCACATATAAAAATATAAAGGAATACCATGTACGAAGGTCTAAAACATTTTCACCTATTAACGATTGCGATAAGCGCGCTACTTCTTTCGATTCGATTCGCTCTTATGATGGCCAATTCGCCGAAGCTTAAACATCCTTTCTTGCAGCGTTTCCCTCATATCAATGACTCGTTGCTGTTGCTATCGGGTATTGGTTTGATTTTTATCACTGGCTTTATTCCATTTACACCAGCCGCACCATGGTTAACTGAAAAACTAACCTGCGTAATGGCCTACATCGCATTAGGTTTCTTTGCGCTTAAGTTAGGTAAAAACAACCTATTAAGAGTGTTCTCTTTCTTTGGTGCGCTAGGTTGGCTAGCAATGGCTGGTAAAATCGCAATGACGAAGACACCAACATTTTTCGGTTAATTATCTCCTTATTTCGGTTAACTACCTATGTACGAATTTTTTGATGAAGACTTTGACCAGCTAGAGTTAGCTGAAGGTGCATTGATCTTAAATAAAGCGATTAACCCAGAAACTCAAGACAGCTGGGCAGAGCAAGAGCTGGCTAGATTGTTAAAAGACGCCGAGTTTGCTTTGGTTAATGAAACCGATGAACAGCAGAAGTTTGAATCTTTTATTCGACTATTCTTTTATGAATGGGGTTTTGCTGGTGATAAAGATGCGTATTTCTCTTCGGAAAACGCGTTCATCGATAAAGTGCTTGAGAGAAAGAAAGGCATTCCTGTGAGTCTGGGAGCGGTCTTTCTTTTTCTAGGTCGCAAGCTAGGCTTTCCTGTAGAGGGTGTATCTTTCCCTACTCAATTCTTACTTAAAGTAAGCTGGTACGGGCAAGCTGCGGCCTATATTAACCCTTATAACGGTGAGTACGTTGGTGAACAAACCTTGCGAGCATGGTTAATTGGACATGACGGTCCATTAGCTAAGGTGAAACCTGAACACTTAGAAGTTGCAGACCACCCAACGATTATTGGTAAGTGGTTAGCACTGCTCAAGAGTGCACTGCTGAGAGAAGAGCGCTATACGCTTGCATTGAAGTGTACTGATCTTGCTTTAACCTTTGTACCGGATGACCCATATGAAATCCGTGACCGCGGTTTTATCTATCAGCAGCTAGACTGTCATCAAGTTGCTGCAACGGATTATCAATACTTTATCGACCAATGCCCAGATGACCCGGCATCTGAGTTACTGAAATCTCAAGTGAATGTCATGAACGAAAAGACCGTGGTTGTTCACTAATTAATAATTATTTAGAGAGAATATGATGGAACAGAAAACAGTTCACATTGGCGATATGCCAATTGCTAACGACAAGCCATTTACGCTATTTGCAGGCATGAACGTTCTTGAATCTCGCGATCTCGCTATGCAGATCTGTGAGCACTATGTGAAAGTAACAGAGAAGCTGGGTATTCCTTACGTATTTAAGGCGTCTTTTGATAAGGCGAACCGCAGCTCAGTTCATTCATACCGTGGTCCTGGCATGGAAGAAGGTCTTAAAATCTTCCAAGAGCTGAAAGACACTTTCGGCGTGAAGATCATTACTGATATTCACACAGAAGCTCAAGCTCAACCTGTTGCGGATGTGGTTGATGTAATCCAACTACCTGCATTCCTAGCTCGTCAAACTGATCTTGTTGAAGCAATGGCTAAGACTGGCGCAGTAATCAACGTGAAGAAGCCTCAGTTCATGAGCCCGAACCAAGTTGGCAACATCGTTGATAAGTTCGCTGAGTGTGGTAACGACAACATCATCCTTTGTGAGCGTGGCGCTTGTATGGGTTACGACAACCTTGTCGTTGATATGCTTGGCTTTGGCGTAATGAAGAAGTCTTCAAACGGTAGCCCTATCATCTTCGACGTGACGCACTCTCTACAAATGCGTGACCCATCAGGTGCTGCATCTGGCGGTCGTCGTGAGCAAACGGTTGAACTAGCAAAAGCTGGTCTTGCAACAGGTATTGCTGGTCTATTTATTGAAGCGCACCCGAACCCAGACCAAGCTCGTTGTGATGGCCCTTCTGCGCTACCTCTAGACAAACTAGAGCCGTTCTTGAAGCAGATGAAAGCACTGGATGATCTTATCAAAGGCTTTGAGCACATCGATATTAAATAGCTGAAGCTGATGTTAAGTAACTCGCTAATGTGAATTAGTTAAAGTGGTTATTTAACGGTATCAAATAAACGCCTAACTCTAAGAGTTGGGCGTTTTTGTTTATCTGGGCATCAGCTTGTATCGCTGGGTACGTCTCTGTTTGGTAATTGCTAAGTTGTTTAACTGATCGTTAATCTGTTTGGTAGAGCGCTAATCAGAGGAGATGATTAAATCATTGTTAACAAAGCCTTTGATGACCTAAGAAATAGGCATGAGTGTGTGAGGTCTGTCCTGTTTTTGGTAAATTGCTGATGTGTATCACACTTTGTAAGTAAACGATTGCCTGTGATGCAGGGGAAGTTTGAGTGTAATCTCATAATTTTGTTACACTTAACTGTTGATCTATGCGTGACCAATTCGACATAAATATGAAATCGTCGTGTTACATCTAAAATGTTAATTTAAGATTAGTCATGTTGAAGTCTTATTGTTCGAACTCCAGGAAAGGGGTCGCAATAGATTAAAAAAGCAGTGGATTCCCCTAAAAAGTTCAAAGGTATGACAATGAAGCAACGCCTTATTCTAAAGACAGCACTAAGTGCTGCAATTCTAGCTACTCTAGCTGGGTGTGCGTCTCAATCAGCTCATGATTGGAACCAAGACGAAACTTATAAGCTAACGATTCTTCACACGAACGATAACCATGGTCGTTTCTGGCAGAACAAATACGGCGAATACGGCATGGCTGCACGTAAAACGCTTGTTGACCAACTTCGTGCAGAAGTTGAAGCTGAAGGCGGTAGCGTGTTGCTTCTATCTGGTGGTGACATCAACACGGGTGTGCCAGAGTCAGATCTTCAGGATGCAGAACCTGATTTCAAAGGTATGAACAAGATTGGTTACGATGCAATGGCACTGGGTAACCATGAGTTTGATAACTCACTAGACGTACTACAAAAGCAGATCGATTGGGCTAACTTCCCAATGCTGTCAGCAAACATCTACGATAAAGCTACGGGCGAACGTAAGTTCCAAGCTTACGAGATGTTTGAAAAGCAAGGTATCAAGATTGCAGTTATCGGTCTAACCACTGAAGATACAGCAAAAATTGGTAACCCAGAGTTTATCGCTGGCATCGACTTCCGTGACCCTAAAGAAGAAGCGAAAAAACTGATCGCTGAACTTAAAGAAACTGAGAAGCCAGATCTCATCTTCGCAGTGACTCACATGGGTCACTACGAGAATGGCCAGCGCGGTGTCAACGCACCAGGTGATGTAGCACTAGCCCGTTACCTAAATGAAGGCGATCTAGATATGATCGTTGGTGGCCACTCTCAAGAGCCTGTATGTATGGAAGGCCCTAACGTTGCTAAGAAAAACTTCAAACCGGGTGATGAATGTAAACCAGACGTTCAAAATGGTACTTATATCGTTCAAGCTCACGAGTGGGGCAAGTATGTAGGCCGTGCTGATTACGAATTCCGTAATGGCGAACTAGAGATGGTTAGCTACGATCTAGTTCCTGTTAACCTTAAGAAGAAAGTTAAGATTGACGGCAAGAAGCAACGTGTTCTTATTCAAGACGAAATCGCACAAGATCCAGAGCTACTTGAATTCCTACGTCCATTCCAAGAGCAAGGTCAAGCTCAGTTAGAAGTTAAAATCGCTGATACAAATGGCAAGCTTGAAGGTGACCGTAACGTCGTTCGCTTCCAACAAACTAACCTAGGTCGTTTGATTGCAACCTCTCACATGGAGCGCGCAAAAGCAGATTTCGCTGTAATGAACTCTGGTGGTGTTCGTGACTCAATTGAAGCGGGTGAAGTGACTTACAAAGATGTACTAACAGTACAACCTTTTGCAAACATCCTGACTTACACTGATATGACGGGTAAAGAGGTTTTAGATTACCTAAATGTCGTGGCGACGAAACCAATCGATTCTGGTGCTTATGCTCAGTTTGCTGGTATCTCTATGACAGTAGCAAACGGTGAAGTATCGAATGTATTCATCGGTGGCAAACAGCTGCGTTTAGACGAAACATACCGCTTCACAGTACCAAGCTTTAACGCTGCTGGTGGTGACGGTTACCCTAAACTGTCTGACCACCCAGGTTACGTGAATACTGGTTTTGTTGATGCTGAAGTACTGAAAGAGTACCTAGAAGCGAATAGCCCAGTTGACGTGAATAAGTACGCGCCTTCTGGCCAAATGGTTTACAAGTAATTGAATCCAAGCAATTGTATCAATAGGTGCTAAATTAGATTGACTCTAGCACCATGATAAATTTAACTAAAGCGACGCCTCGGCGTCGTTTTTTGTTTATCTACCGTTTGGATTTGTTATGACCCCTGCAATCAATCTCGCCAAGAAAAAGAAAATCGCTCATAGTGTGCATCAGTATCATCATGATGCGAATAATACGAATTATGGATTAGAAGCCGTTGAAGCGCTTGGTCAAGATCCCAAACGTGTATTCAAAACGCTGTTGTTCTGCTTGAATGGTGTGGCGAAAGATTTGGCGGTTGCCGTTATTCCTGTCGACCAGAAGCTCAATCTAAAGCTGGCAGCAAAAGCGGCGGAAGGAAAAAAAGCAGAGATGGCTGATCCAGATATTGCTCAGAAAACCACGGGTTATGTTGTTGGTGGCATCAGCCCGCTTGGTCAGAAAAAAGCGCTGCCGACTTTTGTTCATTCTAGTGCGACAGAATTTGAAACAATATGTGTGAGTGCGGGAAAGCGAGGTTTAGAAATTGAACTTGCCCCTAAAGACTTAGCTCAACTGACTCGAGCTCAGTTTACTGATTTGTGCTTGCAAGTTGATGGTTAGTCGTTAAAAGCCATGACGTACCGAACAATAAACAAAAACGCCCACTCATTAGTGGGCGTTTCTGTATAAGGAGTCATTCTACTTTTTCAGACCTAAAGTGCCACTAACACGTTTCTGAACTGGTTTATTTGGTCTGTTTGAATCTTGACTACGGTTTGCTGGCTTACCGCTTCTGCGATCGTTATTGTCGCGATCTGTACGATTGCGATCCGAACGGTTTCTATCTGAATTAGAACGCTCTGAACGAGAGTTCGATTTCCAGTTCTCGGTGTTGCCGCCGCTTTCACTATTCGACGAATTACGACCACGCTTCGAGTTTGGCGCATGGCGGAATTCATCCGCGTTATTACCACGGTAAGTGCGAGTACGGTTCTCGTTTTGATTACGGCGCGCTTTTGAAGTTTGGTTCTCTTCACGGCTGTCAAAAAGTTTCGCGTCAGTCGCTTTACGAATACGTTGACCTTTCGCGTTCATTTTTGACGCATCTTCAGTACTTACTGAGCCTTCACACATCGCTAATATTTCAGTGATCTCTTCGTCGCTCAGGTAGCGCCATTTTCCGTTAGGAATACCGTCTAGTGAGATGTTCATAATACGAACACGGCGCAGTTTAAATACTTCGTAACCCAATGCTTCACACATACGGCGAATTTGGCGGTTAAGGCCTTGCGTTAATGTGATTCGGAACGAGAACTTGGTTTCTTTCTCGACCTTACATGGCAAGGTCACAGTATCGAGAATATGAACGCCAGCGCCCATTTGCTTCAAGAACTCAGTCGTAATCGGCTTGTCGACACGAACCACGTACTCTTTCTCGTGGTTGTTACCCGCACGAAGAATCTTGTTTACGATGTCGCCATCATTGGTCAGGAAGATAAGTCCATCAGAAGGCTTATCTAGACGACCAATTGGGAAAATTCGCTTGTGGTGGCCGATAAAGTCGACGATGTTGCCAGGAATATCACGCTCAGTCGTACAGGTGATACCTGTTGGTTTATTAAGAGCAATGTAAATAGGCTTCTCTTTTGAGCGAACAGGCTTATTGTCGATCTCAACATCATCACCTGGCAAGACTTTAGTACCCATTTCAGGGATCTTACCGTTAATAGTAACTCGGCCTGCATCAATGAGTTTATCGGCTTCGCGACGTGAGCAAAAACCAGTTTCACTGATATATTTATTAAGGCGTTTAGCTTGGGATTCTTGTGACATGATATTCTCTTAGCGTTTCACAACGGAAATATAGATAAACAAAAAGCAACTTTTGGGTAGTTGCTTTGAGTTGGAATTCGTTAACTGAGGCAATTTTAGCACTTGGTGTGAGTCTAGGCACGAAATATCGGTGTTGATGCAAAATCGTTATTCGCCTATTTATCTATCTCAACCTATCAACTGGTACGCTTTTGATGGCGCTCTCTGTTCTCTAGTTTTTTCTCATTACTCTTTCTGAGCATGACATAGACTGCGCCAGTACCACCATGAAATTGCTGAGCAGAATGAACACATTGAACATCGTTGATTTGCGTTAGCCAATTTGCAACGTAGCTTTTCATCATTGCTGGTGGATTCGAACGTTCGCCCTTACCATGAACAATGATGACGGTACGAACATCCATTCTTAAACACTGACGCAAAAATGAAAGCACTTCGTTACGTGCGTCTTTCAGTGTTTTCCTATGAAGGTCTAGCTTGGCTTGAATCGGGTATTTGCCTAGGCGCAGCTTTTTGTATACGCCTTCTTGTACACCGTCTTTTTTATAAGCAATAACATCGTCTGGCCTTATCATTGGTGAGTAGTCTAATGATAAGTAGTCTTTCTCGTTATCAGATAGCCACATAGCGGCTTCACGCTTGGCAAGGTGAGATTCTGTGACTCGGTGTACTTTCTGGTGTTCGGCGGTGTCATGGTCGATACGTTTAACGTCGCCCATCATTTCTTGGAATAGATCTAAGTCGTCATCATGAGACATAGTGTGTATCTCAAGTTGGGGAAGGATTGGGTAAGTATACCTAAGTTGGGACGGGGTTTAAAAATGAAAAAACCGGAGGTGACAAGAGAAATCAGCTCCGGTGCAAAGCGTTTTAATATTTACCCGTAAGTAATGATGCTTGAGGTAAATGATTTAGGCTGAGCGATTCTAGTGAGGAGATTTTTCAGTCATAACTTTGTAGATGAAGAAGCCTCCATAAAACATCATGAGACCCAGAGCCCCGAAGATTACTATCATTGAAGATAGTCCCACCGCATTACCAAATAGGAGATCTAGCCAAAAGTCCATGTGTATACCTCAAAGTTATATGACATGGCTTAGTGTATTAAGTAGCATTATCAATTTACTGATCTGGATCAATCCTGTTGCATAAGTTAAATACTTGTTGGCAACTGTGTGTTTTTCGTCACATTGAGCGAGTTGTTGTATGTCTTTTGTTCGAACGATTCGAATTCACAATAAATATGAGAAAAAGCGCTTGCGGATAAATTCAGAATCCGTATTATACGCTCCATCGACAGGCAATCAGCCAGTTAGATATCTCGGTGAATAGCGCAGCTTGGTAGCGCATCTGGTTTGGGACCAGAGGGTCGGGGGTTCGAATCCCTCTTCACCGACCACATTAAAGAAAGCCGTAGCAGAAATGCTACGGCTTTTTTGCATTTTAATCTGGTTTAGAACATGGGGATGGGGGCTGGAATGCCAGTCCAATCGAATTCCTCTTCACCGACCACATTAAGAAAGCCTGCTCATTGAGCAGGCTTTCGTCGTTTCAGGGCATGAGAAATGGGATTTGAACCTAGGTGGGGTTCGCCTGATGTTCAAAATAAGCTCTTCACAGCCACATTGAAGAAAGCCGTAGCATTCTGAACTGACCCCCAATAGTTGGACACCAATTATTGGGGGTCTTTTTATGTCCAAATATAGCCGAGAGCTAAAATGTATCATTGCTAAGCAATACTTAGATGGCACGTCATCTCTCTACTTAGCAAAACAATATTCAATTTCTTCAAGACAGATACGGTATTGGGCTCAAGTCTTTGCCATCCATGGTACTGATTCATTTTTACCAACTAACCATGCGGCTACTGCTCAGACAAAACGAAAAGCATTGAATTTAATGTGGACGAATGAATGGTCTCTCACGCACACTAGCGCAGTATTAAACCTCTCATCCCCTGGGATACTCTCAGTCTGGCTCAAACGATTTAATGAGCTCGGTATCAAAGGGCTCAAAATGCGCCAGAAAGGAAGACCCTCAATGAAACAGCAACCTCAACGTACCACTAAGCCTGATAATGAAATGACGCTTGAGGAGCTAAAAGAGGAGTTGGTTTACTTACGAACCGAGAATGCCGTTCTAAAAAAGTTGGAAGAGTTGGAGCAGGAAAAAAACCGTCGAACAAAGAAAAAGCGGTCATAGCTCTAACTCTTAAAGGCAAGTACCCGTTGAAGCACCTACTGCACACTCTACAGCTGGCAAAAAGTGTCTTTTATTATCAGGCTCAAACGAGCAAGCGCCCAAATAGCTACGAACGTGAGCTGCGGTTGATAAAGTCAATTTATCATGAGCATAAGGGCCGATACGGCTACCGCCGTATTCACTTGGAATTAAAAAATCAGGGGTTCGTGCTTAACCACAAAACGGTTCAAAGGCTTATGGCTCAGCTCAACCTTAAATCGACGGTCAGGATTAAAAAGTATCGTTCATACCGAGGAGAGTCTGGAACAGCTGCTCCCAACGTGCTTGAAAGAGATTTTAGTGCGACTCAACCCGACGAAAAGTGGGTAACTGATGTCACGGAGTTCAAAGTCAAAGAGCAGAAAGTATACTTGTCTCCCGTTGTCGACTTGTTTACTCAGGAAGTGGTTGCTTATAGAGTGGCCAAAAGTGCCTGCTTGCCGCTAGTCACGGATATGCTGACGGAAGCCATATCAAAGCTTAAACTCAACTCAAAGCCAATTATACATAGCGATCAAGGTTGGCAATATCGCCATCGACAGTATCAAAAAAAGGTAGCGGAGAGTGGGTTAACACAAAGCATGTCGAGAAAAGGTAACTGCTTGGATAATGCGGTTGCTGAAAACTTTTTTGCTTTACTCAAAACAGAGATGTATCACAACCAAAGCTTTGAAGATGCAGATGCTCTGATAGAGCAAATTAAAGAATACATCGAGTACTACAATACCAAACGTATAAAAGTGAAACTAAAAGGCCTGACTCCGATAGAATATCGAACTCAGGCCTTGAAAGCCGCTTAACAGAAATGTCCAACTTTACGGGGTCACTTCATTCTCTGTAATAGAAGGGTCTACGGCTTTTTGTATTTTGGTATATGTGTAATTCCCTAGAGCGACGAAGGAGCGAGTCGGGAATCTCTTGTTGTTCTAAGCGTCCTGCATAGAGACAAGGATTGATCCAGTAGTCCCAAATCTATTTACTTAACATCACAGGTAATGTTCTTGATTGGCGTCTCTGAGGTAACAAAACAAACATAAGCGTCAACAGGGTGATTTGGACCAATTCGAATGTAACCCGCCTGTACTTCATCTTCGTTAAAAGTCACCGAGTGAGAATTACCCGTCTGACCATCGTAGAAGCTTGCTTCAAAATTACCATTCATTTGGCTTGCGATACGGTTGCGTGTCGTTGATGTCGTGAACGTAATATTCGCGCATCGCATTGGTGGCTTTTCAGTAATCAAGAACTGTCCGCTTTCTTTATCTAACACACCGCCTTTGGTGTCTGGCTGAATGTCTATCGGCTGGAATTGTTCGATCGTACAAGTTTCTTTGGCAGACGCTACCGTGGGCATCAGAATCGCTAGGGCTAAAGGGAAAGCAAAAAGTACTGGTTTCATGAGAACAACACCGTATGTAAAAAGAGCGAAAGATAATAGCACCGCTATGGGGCGATTAAATGTAATGATTCTGTTATTAGGTAATGGTTATATTAGGAGAAGGTCATGGCTTCGAATTGAGCTAGCTGCCGTCACTAAGCTCAAATTGACACTGAGCCTGTTGGCTTTGTGATTGTTGAGTGACATTTAAACCTTTCTCTTCTAATAACTGCAAAAGGTTACCTTCGCCAATCAGGTGTAAAGTACCGACGACCAGCACGTAGTGTCCCTTTGAATCGAGTTTCCAATCATTGGCGGAGAGCTTGTTTGCCCAATCGACGTTGCGATCGGTTAAAAATGCTTTCTCTAGTTCAGATGGCATTTCAGACAGCTTCGCAAACTCCTCAAGCTTCGCTACATCACCGGCTTTCCAACTTTCAATTAAGCAGTGAACCACCCCATCAGTTTGGTCAAATTCTTCAAGGCTACTGACTAACCATTCTTTACCGGAATCTTTTTGTCCTGCAATGAGATCTATCTGAAATTGTAGAGGCTCTAAACTGATCACCGGAACGTCTTGTATCGTCGCTTTATAGGCGAGTGTTGCGTCTACACCGCCCGCTGAGCCATAGCCAAGGTTCTTTAATTGCTGCATCTGTATTGAGAGAGATGTCGCCCAAGGTGGAGAGCTCAGTAGTTGTTGAGTCGGCATACCCAAAGACTTTGAAATACTGGCTAATAACTGTTTTTGTTCTTTGTTTAATACATCACTCGTGGTCACTGTGGTCGTGGGATACACAATGCCTTCTGACTTCCTGATGTCTGTCTCGACAATTAATCCGTCGCTCTCTTTTAGCGTGTCAGTGATCTGTACTGGAAGTGGGTACATGCTCTCGTCTCCTACGTGGACGGAACCCAAGATGGTGAGTGTCAGTTCATCCTTTTTGGCTTGCCAATAAAGAGGTTCGGCCGAAGCTTGTTTGGCTGAAAATGCGAGAACGAATAAAGTTACGTACCAAAATGTGCGCAAGGAAAGCTCCTATTAAAAGAGATGAACTCGTTAAAATTGATTTTGACGGCGTTTTTTAACGGTTTTTTTGAGAACGATGTCACGTTGTTTGTACGAAAAGTATAACAACACGAACAAACTCTTAAACCTTTCTCTCTATCAACAACACGATTTTATGAAATCCGTTAAAAAGATTGTGATTCATTTCTCAATTTTTACGTCAAAATAAAACTGACGGAAGTGCCGTCGATTCTAACTTTATGATTTTTATGTAATTAATTTTATCGCAAATTTTGAGATTTGAAGCTGATCACTTTATTAACTTGATTTAATTCACGGTAAAAAATAAGCCCATATAGTTTATCTAACTTTCGAAGCGCTCCACTTTGCTTCTGACTCAATTTTTTAATTTATGGGTGAATACGATGTTGAAGAGAAACTTACTATCTGTAGCGGTACTGGCTGGTTTGACGGGTTGTGCTATTACACAAGCACCAGAACAAAAGGTGGTTAATGCACTGGCTGATAACCTTGATGTGCAATATGAAATCTTGACTAACCACGGTGCAAACGAAGGCATGGCTTGTCAGGACTTAGGTGCTGAGTGGGCGTCATGTAATAAAGTGAACATGACCCTGACCAATGACGGTGAAGCGATTGATTCGAAAGATTGGACTATCTACTTCCATAGTATTCGCCTTATTTTAGATGTTGATAACGAACAATTTAAAATCACTCGTGTAACGGGTGACCTACACAAACTAGAACCTACAGATAAGTTCGATGGTTTTGCCGCTGGTGAAGAAGTGATTCTTCCGTTAACGAGTGAGTACTGGCAACTGTTTGAAACTGACTTTATGCCGGGTGCATTCGTAACTGCGCCAAACGCAGAACCTAAGATGATTGCTTCATTGAATACTGAAGATGTTGCATCGTTCGTAACCGGCCTTGAGGGTAATAACCTTAAGCGTACGCCTGATGATAATAACGTAATGGCGACAGCGGTGACGCGTTTTGAAAAGAATGCAGATCTAGCAACGCAAGATGTATCAACCACGCTATTGCCAACGCCAATGTCGGTAGAGGCGGGTGAAGGTTCAGTGAGTATTGCTGGTGGTATTGCCCTACCTAAAGACGCATTTGATGCTGAGCAATTCGCAGCAATTGAAGAACGTGCAGATGTGGTAAACGTAGATGTGAGTGGCGACCTACCTGTTAGCGTCGCTGTTGTTCCTACTCAGTTTACGGGTGATTTAGCGAAATCTGGTGCTTATGAACTAAGTATCTCGGAAGAGGGGATCGCGATTAAAGCGTTTGATAAAACAGGTGCTTTCTACGCAGTTCAGTCTATTTTTGGCCTAATAGACAGTCAGAACGCTGAATCATTACCACAACTGTCGATCAAAGATGCACCGCGCTTTGATTACCGCGGTGTGATGGTGGATGTTGCTCGAAACTTCCACTCAAAAGATGCCATCCTAGCAACGCTAGATCAAATGGCTGCATACAAGATGAATAAACTTCACCTTCACTTAACAGATGATGAAGGCTGGCGTTTAGAAATCCCAGGTTTACCAGAGCTAACGGATGTAGGGTCTAATCGTTGTTTTGATTTGGATGAGCAAAGCTGTTTATTGCCTCAGCTAGGTTCAGGTCCAACAACAGACAACTTTGGCTCTGGTTTCTTTAGTAAAGCGGATTACATCGAGATCTTAAGCTACGCAAAAGCGCGCAGCATCGAAGTAATTCCAGAAATTGATATGCCAGCACACGCTCGTTCTGCTGTGGTCTCAATGGAAGCACGTTACACTCGTCTAATGGCGGAAGGTAAAGAAGCAGAAGCGAATGAATACCGCTTGATGGATCCACAAGATACATCGAACGTAACGACGGTTCAGTTCTACGATAAGCAAAGCTTCATTAATCCATGTATGGAATCTTCTACTCACTTTGTAGATAAAGTTATCTCTGAAGTGGCGGCAATGCACAAAGAAGCAGGCGTTCCACTAACGACTTGGCACTTTGGCGGCGATGAAGCGAAAAACATCAAGTTAGGCGCTGGCTTACAAGATATTAATGCAGAAGATAAAGTGGCTTGGAAAGGCAACATCGACTTGTCTAAGCAAGATAAGCCATTCCAACAGTCTCCACAGTGTCAGTCTTTGATCGCTGATGGAACTGTAAGCGACTACGCTCATTTGCCAAGTCACTTTGCCGAGCAGGTATCTAAGATTGTTGCTGACAAAGGCATTCCTCATTTCCAAGCGTGGCAAGATGGCCTGAAATACAGCGAAGGTGAGAAAGCATTTGCAACAGAAAGCACTCGCGTGAACTTCTGGGACGTTCTTTACTGGGGCGGTACTTCATCAGTTTACGACTGGTCAGCGAAAGGTTATGACGTAATTGTTTCTAACCCAGACTACGTATACATGGATATGCCATACGAAGTTGATGCAGCAGAACGCGGTTACTACTGGGCAACGCGTGCAACCGATACTCGTAAGATGTTTGGCTTTGCTCCAGAGAACATGCCACAAAACGCAGAAACATCATTAGACCGTGACGGCAATGGTTTCTCTGGTAAAGGCGAGATTGAAGCAAAACCTTTTTACGGTTTATCAGCGCAACTTTGGTCTGAAACAGTACGTACTGACGAGCAATATGAATACATGGTGTTCCCACGCGTTCTTGCAGCAGCTGAGCGTGCATGGCATCGAGCAGATTGGGAAAACGACTACAAAGTGGGCGTTGAATACTCTCAAGAAACTAACCTAGTGAATAAGCAAGCTCTAAACAGCGACTTTAATCGCTTCGCGAATATTGTTGGTCAACGTGAACTGGCTAAGCTTGAGAAAGCAGGCATTGATTATCGACTACCAGTTCCAGGTGCAAAAGTGGTTGATGGCAAGCTGGCGATGAACGTTCAATTCCCAGGCGTCGAGCTGCAATACTCTGCTGATGGCGAAAACTGGCTAACGTATGATGAGCAACAACGTCCATCGGTTTCTGGTGAAACTTACATCCGTTCTATTTCAGAAAGTGGTGAGAAAGTAAGTCGAGTAACGTCAGTTAAATAATCGATAAGCACTGTTATTAGTAGAAGAGCTCCCGAATTTTATCTTATCCAAGATAAAACGGGAGCTCTTTTTGTTTGCTGCGAATTAGGCTCTCATCCAAAACGGGAACATATAGAAACCGTCTTGGTCTATAACGTCAACAATGCACATAAGGTGAGGTTCATCGTAAAAGTGACGCACTTCTCATTATTCTCTTCAAAAAATAAGTCCTTCATAAAAAACTCTAAATCAAATGTGATTCAACCTACTGAATCTAATTTCGCACCGTAAAATAATGTGATCCCGATCTGTACGTTTTTCCATCTTGAGTTTTTTATCAATTTTTATATTTTTAAATGCTTGATTTTAATGAGTTAAATAACTTGTTCTTTTTTGATGGTGAGAGAGATCACTCTGTCTGTTCTTTTATTTTGAAACGCAAATTAATTCGAGCAACATAGATTTCATGCCAGGGAGGCGACCAACTACTCAAGCGGTGAAGGTGAATGATGTACCGAAGATATGCCGCTGAAAAAATCAAACTAAGGCAGTTTACTATGAAAAAAATTATCGCTCTAAGTGCTCTTTCTCTTGCTTTCGCTTCTAGTGCTTTTGCTGGTTCTTCTTACGTTACAGGTAACGTTCAATTTCACTCTGATTTCCAACCAAACGCGACGTCAACTCTAGAAGCGGGCCACACGTTTGATTCAGGCACAACACTACTAACAGAGTTCGATGGTATCTCTCTTGGTAAGTACGACAATGACGCAATCCAAGACAGCGGTCTAGGTAACTCTCCATACATCACTCTAGGTGTTGAGCAGATGTACAACATCAATGACAACCTATGGGTTGCTGCGGGTTACCACCACCTACTAAACAACGGTGAAACGGTTCAGTACCGTCCATTGGTTAAGATCGGTTACAACTTCGATAACGGTATCTCTATTAGCAACCGTACTCGTTACCACGCTATGGAAGATAGCAAAGCTGACGATCAAACTCGTTTTGACAACCGTATCGGTTACGCAGTAAACGCTGAGCTAGCTCTAAGCTACAACAACGTATACGTAATCAGCGATGCTGATAACACAATGGACCACGAGCTTCGTGCGACATGGACTCGTCAAGGCGTTCAACCTTACTTTGAGTACCGTAACCAAGCTGACAACGCTAACAACGCATTCGTATTCGGTGCTTCTTACGGTTTCTAAGCTGATTCACTTGGCTGTTTAGTCGATTAGATTATTGGCTAAGTGAGCTTCTTTGCTAATTGGCTTTTTTGTTAACTAGCGACGAAAACATAGCGGTACCAACAGCCCGGTTGGTGCCGCGACAAGATTTGCTTTACTGTCCAAAAGCAAAGAGCCTAGCAAGTAAACCACAGTCTTGGGTTTACTTAATGCTAGGCTCTATTTTTATAACTTCTTAAATATTGCTTTGTGCCGGTTTCTTTACGCTCTAATTACCATCGTAATGACGGTATTCAAACACCTGACCTTTCTCATTAAACGCATACACAGAATACTCGTCTTTCTTATCGCCATACTCCATGCCCGGTGAGCCCATTGGCATACCTGGAACTGCTAAGCCAATTGCATTGCGTGGCGGGTTTTCTAAAAAGGCTTTAACATCATCAGCCGGAATGTGTCCTTCAAATACGTAACCATCGATCTCTGCAGTGTGGCAAGAGGCTAGTTTTTGCGTTACCCCTAACTTCTGCTTTATTGGATTCATATCATCGTGGAGCTTCTCTGTAACATCGAACCCAGCATCTCGCATATGTTCTGTCCATTCTGTGCAGCAGCCACAGTATGGAGACTTATGGTTTAGAACATCAGTCGCGAGAGCTTGTCCTGAAATTGCAGCGAGTGCAGTAAGAGTCATAATTTTACGAATCATGGTTAACCTCATGAATATGGTTTTTGTTGATATTAGAATGAGTGGGTTTGAATAATCTCAGCCTGTTGGCATTGCTTACTACTGTGATTGATGACATAGCCATCGCAGCGCCTGCAACGACAGGGCTAAGCAGAAATCCGAAAAATGGGTAGAGCACACCCGCGGCGATAGGAATGCCAAGCGAGTTATAGATGAAGGCGCCAAATAGGTTCTGCTTCATATTTTTCACTGTTGCTTGAGACAGCTCTATTGCATTACTCACGGATAGTGGTGACGAGTTGAGGAGGGTCATTTGCGCACTCTCGATGGCGACATCACTGCCACTGCCCATCGCGATACCGATATCGGCTTGAGCGAGTGCTGGAGCATCGTTAATGCCATCTCCAACCATGGCAACACTCTTATATTGCTGTTGAAGCTGAACAATATGCTGAGCTTTCTGCTCTGGAAGCACTTCCGAGATAACCTCGTCGATACCGACTCTTTTACCTATTGCTTGAGCCACAGAGTCGTTGTCACCAGTGAGTAGCACAGTGTGAATTCCGGCGGATTTTAGTTGAGCTATCGCCTGTTTGCTATCTATTTTTAACGCGTCTGAAATGCCCAATATGCCTTCTAGTTTTTGGTCAATCACGATGAAAATAGGCGTCCAGGCTTGCGAGCGGCAAAGCTCGATGAAATCTTCGCCAATCTCTGTATTGATGCCTAATTGGGTGAGGAACTTAAGCGAGCCGACTTGCACGTTCTTGCCGTTAATTGTTGCTTGAACCCCAAGCCCTCGTTGGTTTTCAAATTCGCTGTGTGGGAGAGCTGACACTTCCAAGCTCTCTGCATATTGGCAAACGGCTTTGGCGAGTGGGTGCTCAGATCCTACTTCTACTGAATAAGCGTAAGCCAGTAATTCTTGTTCTGATAGGTTGTGATGAAACGCTTGTTGCACGCTTGGTTTCCCTTGGGTTAGGGTGCCCGTTTTATCAAACACGACTGCATCGATTTTGCTGGCTGATTGCAACACATCGGCGTCTTTGATCAGAACGCCAAACTCAGCGGCTTTACCTACGCCGACAGTAATAGAGAGTGGAGTCGCTAGGCCTAAGGCACACGGACAAGCGATGATCAGCACAGTGGTCGATACAACAAGCATGTAACTGGCACTTGGTTGTGGGCCAACAAAAAACCAAACTAGGGCGGCAACAGCTGCGATTGCGACCACAACGGGCACGAACACGGCAGAAATAGAGTCGGCAAGTTTCGCTATCGCAGGTTTGCTGCTTTGTGCCTGGCGAACCATCTGAATGATTCGAGCTAACATGGTGCTTGAGCCAATCCCAGTCGCTTCAATAATTAAGCTACCATCGCCATTAATGGTGCCCGCAGAAACGCCATCACTCACCGATTTAACGTTGGGAAGTGGTTCACCGGTCAGCATCGATTCATCGATGTAAGACTCACCAGATACCACAACACCATCAACTGGCACTTTTTCTCCCGGTTTGACGCGTACTTGCATGCCGACTTGGATAGCTTCTACAGCAATGGTTTGTTCTTTGCCATCGACGATGACCACCGCTTTTTGAGGTTGTAAGTTAATCAGTGCCTGTAGCGATTTCGTGGTGCGAGCTTTGGCTTTGGCTTCAATGTAGTGACCCAAAGAAATAAGGCCAACGATCATCGCACTCGCCTCAAAGTAAACATGGCGAGAGGCTTCTGGGAACCATGATGGAATCAGCACAACCAACATTGAATAGAACCATGCTGCGCCTGTACCTAGAGCGACGAGTGTGTCCATGGTAGCGCGTTTGTGCATCAGTGATTGCCACGCGTTAGTGAAGAAGCTCCGCCCAGAGGTGGCTAGTAGCACTAGGCAGATCACACCAATGAAGCCCCAAGCCAGTTGGTCACTAAGTGTAGCAATGGTCATGCTGCCACCGAATATGCCCCATACCATCAGCGGAGCCCCAAGCAGTAGTGCGCTCACTGAGTTTTTCAGGAAGGCCTTTTGAGTGCGAAGTTGCTGTTCTTGCTGTTTTTGCTGTTGAGTCGCTGCATCGTCGACAAACTCGGCGCCATAACCTGCTGCTTTCACCGATTTGATTAGAGCGTTTTCAATGATGTCTCTTGTTTGAGAGGTGAAAACCAAGGCAGTCTGCTCTGCAAGGTTAATCTGTGCTTGGTCGACGAACTCATTCTTTTTCAATGCTTTTTCGACCGAAGAAACGCAACTCGCACACGTCATTCCCTCAAGAACAAGGTGATAGGTATATTGGCTGGCAACGGGTTCAGTTAAAGTTGCTTCTGTAGGCGCCAGTTTTTTATCTTCTTCTAAATCTGAACTCGATGAAAGGTCATTCGTTTCAGAGTAGGGAGCTGCGTGATAACCCAGGCTTTCGACCAGCTCAATAACCTCGGATTCAGAAAGCAGAGTAACCAGTGATAGCTCCTGTTTGCTGACTTCTAGGTTTGAGGTTTGCTCGGTTTGTTCAAGCGCTTGAGTCAGTTTGCTCACACACTTTCCGCAGCTGAGGCCGGATAGCGAAAGGTGCAGCTGATTACCCATAGAATAGCCAAGCGTTGCTAACTGTTCGTTGAGCTGAATGTAACTAGAAGGAGTCGAAATATCGATGTAGGTTGGCGATATGTCATTGATCGTCGTGTTGTTGAGATCGCCAAACAGTGTGCGGACTTTCTTTGCACAACCCATGCAATTTAGGCCGTTGAGCGCGGTTGCGTAGTGATTCATATCGATACTCCAATTCTCATCTACGCCTAACATAAACCTTCCCGTAAGGGTAAGGTCAAACATAAATTCAAGAATTTGATCTTAGTAGAATATGAATGAGTGAGTTACGTTTGTGGATACGCGGGGAACTAAAGTAAAGCGTGGTTTTTATTTATTGGTTACAGGCTGTAGATTTTCGACTTCGAAGCTGGATTTAGCCTTTCTACAATCGCTTTCGCACAAGATCAGCACATTAATCATTCACTACTGATTGTAGATTTAAGCGGTGGTGATAAAATAGCGCCCAAAATTTAGTGATATTTGTCTGCTGCAGGCTTTGTAATAGCGATCACTAAAAGAATCACCTACATAATCAAGGTATTTAAATGACGGTTAAAACTCGTTTTGCTCCTAGCCCAACTGGCTATCTTCACGTTGGTGGTGCACGTACTGCACTTTACTCTTGGCTATTCGCTAAGAATCAAGGTGGTGAATTCGTTCTACGTATCGAAGACACGGACCTTGAGCGTAACTCTCAAGAAGCGGTTGATGCAATTCTAGAAGGCATGCAATGGATGGGTATGGAATGGGACGAAGGTCCTTACTACCAATCTAAGCGTTTTGACCGTTACAACGAAATGGTTGATAAGCTACTTGCTGAAGACAAAGCATTCAAATGCTACGCGTCTAAAGAACTGCTTGATGAAATTCGTGCAGAGCAAGAAGAAAACAAAGAAATGGCTCGTTACGATGCGAACCACCCTAAAATTGTTGCAGCAAACGAAGCAGCAAAAGAAGGTGATGCATGTGTTATCCGTTTCCGTAACCCAAAAGAAGGCAGCGTAGTATTTGATGACCAAATCCGTGGTCGCATTGAAATCGCGAACAGCCAACTTGATGACCTAATCATTCGTCGTACAGACGGTGCACCAACATACAACTTCGTAGTGGTTGTGGATGACTGGGATATGGGGATTACACACGTTGTTCGTGGTGAAGATCACATCAACAACACACCTCGTCAAATCAACATCTATGAAGCACTAGGCGCGCCAGTTCCAACTTTCGCTCACTGTGCAATGATTCTTGGTGATGACGGTGCAAAACTTTCTAAGCGTCACGGTGCTGTTTCTGTAATGCAATACCGCGACGAAGGTTACCTACCAAATGCACTAAACAACTACCTAGTTCGTTTAGGTTGGTCTCACGGTGACCAAGAGATCTTCTCTCAAGAAGAGATGATTGAATTCTTCAGCCTGAACGCTATCAGCAAGTCTGCTTCTGCATTCAACACTGATAAGCTACTTTGGTTGAACAACCACTACATCAAGACTTCTGAGCCTGAGTACGTTGCTAAATACCTGCAATGGCACCTAGACGCACAGAAGATCGATACAACAAACGGCCCAGCTATCACTGAAGTGATCAAGCTAGTTGGCGAGCGTTGTAACACGCTTATCGAACTTGCTGAGCAATCTCGTTACTTCTATGAAGATTTCTCTGAGTTTGAAGCTGGCGCAGCGAAGAAGCACCTACGTGGTGTTGCTAAAGGCCCACTAGAGCTTGCTCTTGCTAAGGTTGAAGCACTTGAAGATTTCACTACTGCAAACATCAAAGATGGTGTGATTGCAGCAGTATGTGAAGAACTAGAGATTGGTATGGGTAAAATCGGCATGCCACTTCGCGTAGCAGTAACAGGCGGTGGTCAGTCTCCTTCTGTTGATGCAGTGATGGAGCTTGTTGGTAAAGATCGCGTAATCGCTCGTATCAAGATGGCTCTTGAGTTCATCGCTGAGCGTGAAGCTAACGCTTAATTGAGCGATTGCTAGAATCAAAAAAGGGTCAGTAACTTGGTTACTGACCCTTTTTATTTGTCTTGAGTTTTGTCTAATAAATAAACTTAAATCTTTTTGAAGATAATAGATGTGTTAATGCCACCAAAGGCAAAGTTGTTGCTCATCAGATATTCAATATCCAATGCGCGACCAGAACCTGTAATGTAATCGAGTTTGCCGCAGCGTTCGTCGATGTTCTCAAGGTTTAAGGTTGGGCTGAACCAGCCGGAATGCATCATCTCCAAGCTTAACCAAGCTTCAATTGCACCACATGCGCCAAGCGTATGGCCGAAGTAGCTTTTCAATGAACTGATTGGCACTTCTCCGAAAATATTCGCCGTCGCATTACTCTCTGCAATATCACCTTTTTCAGTCGCCGTTCCGTGCGCAGAAACATAGCCAATTTTCTCAGCAGGAAGCTGTGCATCTCTTAGTGCTTTCTCCATACATATTTGCATGGTTTCCATCTGAGGTTGGGTCACATGGGCTGCATCGCAGTTGCTGGCAAAACCGATGATCTCAGCGTAGATTTTTGCACCACGAGCGACTGCATGTTCATATTCTTCAAGAATAAGCGTGCCAGCACCTTCACCGATAACCAAGCCATCGCGCTCACTGTCGTAAGGGCTAGGGGATTTTTCTGGTGTGTCGTTTTTTAAACTGGTAGCAAAAAGGGTATCGAAAACGGCAGACTCAGTTGGACATAGTTCTTCACCACCACCGGCAACCATCACGGTTTGGTAGCCGTGCTTAATTGCTTCATAGGCGTAACCAATAGCTTGGCTTCCTGAAGTGCATGCACTGCTGGTGGGAATCACGCGGCCGCGCAGTCCAAAGAACAGACCTACGTTTACCGCAGCAGTGTGTGGCATCATTTGTACGTAGGTTGTCGCCGTGATCGCTCGTGTCGATTTCTCGTTCAGCATCACGCCAAACGCACCAACGGCGTCGGTACTGCCGGTTGAAGAACCGTAAGCGATTCCGGTTTCGCCATTGGTTAATACATCGTGACCAATTAAGCCAGCTTGTCCTAAAGCATTTTCTGTCGCAACGGTGGCTAGGCGCGATACACGACCCATGCCACGCACTTGCTTACGCTTATAGTGTTTTGGCAGTTGAAAGTCATCAATTGGTGCGGCAAGCTTAGTATTGAGTCCATCATATTGCTCAAAACTTGGCATATATTGAGTCGCATTTTCACACGCTTTCAGCTTTGGCTCGATTTGTTGCCAGTCGTTACCAAAGGCAGTAACACCTGACATACCAGTTACAACAACGCGGCGGGTCATACTAAGCCTCCATTGACTGAAATCACTTGGCGAGTAACGTAGCCTGCAATATCAGACATTAGGTAACTCACTAGTCCTGCTACTTCTTCTGGCTCACCCATTCGGCGCAGTGGTACTTGAGGAAGTGCATGATCTTTCACGTGCTCGTCAACCATACCGGTATCGATTAAGCCTGGAGCGACACAGTTTACTGTGATTTTGCGTTTTGCTAGCTCTAGAGCAAGGGACTTAGTTGCGCCAATCACACCAGCTTTCGCTGCAGCATAGTTAGTTTGTCCGCGGTTACCCATGATGCCTGATACAGACGCTAGAGTGACGATGCGACCGCCTTTGCGCTTTTGGACCATAGGCATTACACAAGGGTGAAGTACGTTGTAGAAGCTGTCTAGGTTGGTATGGATCACGCCATCCCACTCTTCTTCTGTCATGGCAGGGAATGCAGTGTCGCGAGTAATGCCTGCGTTGTTTACCACACCATAGTAAGCGCCATGTTCAGCAATATCAGACTCAAGCGTTTTGCGACATTCGCTGCGGTTGCTGATATCAAATTGGATAAGACGCCCAGCACCACCCAGTTCGGTGATCGACTGCAATGTCTCTTCAGCGCCTTGCTTGTCACCCATGTAATGAACGGCGATTTCAAATCCGTCTTTCGCGAGTTGAATAGCGATCGCTTTACCAATGCCTTTGCTGGCACCGGTGACTAAAACCTGACGGGTCATGATGGGCTCCTAGTTTTCATTTCTTGTAATTTTTGTTCGGTCGGCACGTAGACGTTGAGCTGGCATTGAGCCACCAACTCGCCTTGGTCTTCCACTCTGGCAGTAAACACGGCCATGCCACTGTCTTCCATAAGCTGTTCGGCATAGACGTCAAGGGTCTGACCTTGAGTAAACTCATCACACAGTGATTTGTAGCGACGAGAACCGAGCAGGAAGCCGATAGGGGGAGTGGTGCCGTTTTTGATTGCATGGTATCCAGACCACGCCGCTACAGACTGCGCCATAAACTCGATGCCAACATAAGCTGGGACCGTTTGAGATTCGGCATTAAAGAACAGATTATGGTCACCAATATCGACCTGACAGTGGATCGACAACGCCTCTACGCTGATAGCACGATCGATTAATATCATCGGATCATCGTGAGGAAGAAGTTGGTCTACAGAAGGGATATCAGTCATTTACTACACCAAAAATCAGGCTAATGTTGTTACCACCAAAAGCAAACGAGTTGCTTAAGATATTCTTTACTTTAAGTTTCTGGGAACAGTTTACCAAATCAATCTCAATATCTTCAGCTTTATCCTGACATTTTTGTAAGGGAAGCGGTAAGTCATATTTCAAAATATGCCAAGCAATTGCAGCCTCAATCGCACTTGCTGCGCCTAGAGTATGCCCGGTCAATGGCTTGGTAGAACTTACGGGAACCTTGTTTGCAAAAATACGATGGATGGCTTTACTTTCCATCGAGTCATTGAGTGGCGTTGCTGTACCATGCGCATTGATGTAACCGATGTCTTCTGCGGTTAACTGTGCAGAATATAAAGCTTTTTTCATTGCTTGTTCAGCGCCATTTCCTTCAGGGTGAGGCGCTGAAATGTGGTGTGCATCAGAGCTATCACCACAGCCTAATAAGGCAATTTGAGGTGTGTTTTGAGTAGAATGAACACGCTTGATCTTGGTTTTACTGAGCAACATAAATGCGGCTGCTTCACCAATATTGATGCCATCTCGAGATTCGCTAAATGGCTTACAATGTTTGGTTGAAAGGGCTTCAAGACCATGGAAACCATTGAGTGTCAGCTTACACAAGGTATCCACGCCACCGACTAACACGGCATCTGCCATTCCAGAATCTAACAAGCGCTGGGCGGTCAGAAACACGCGGCCGCTGGATGAGCAAGCCGTAGAGATGACGTAGTTTGGTCCTGTTAACGCGCAGTATTGGCTAATGAACTCAGAAGTGTCACCAAGCTCTTGTTTTGAGTAATGGTAATCTTCTGGAAACTCACCGTTTGTCAGTTTTTGTTTGAAGGCCGCTTCACCATCGGAGATACCAGAGGTGCTGGTGCCTATAACAACAGCAATACGGTCTGCGCCAAACTGTGCCTTGGCAAGTTCAATAGAATCTTTGATTTGGTTGAGAGCTGATAACGCCAGCTGATTGTTGCGAGTGGCATACTTCACGAGGGTGGATGGAACCTCTGGTAGCTCACCTGCGATTTTTCCAACGACAGTGTGTTTGCCGTCGTTCAGCATATCGCTCACTTCAACCATGTTTGGTTCACGTTCGTCTTTTAGGCAGGCATGAATGTCAGTAATACTTGAGCCTAGCGCTGAGTGGAAACCACAGTCTTGGATATAAATAGGCATAGTGTTTAGCTCTTACTTGGGTTATCGACAATCGTTGAATTCAACGTTTGTATAGTAATGGTGTAGCCTTGGATCAGATGCTTGAAAACAATCTCTCTAGAGATCTTTGGTTCGCCGACTTTTACTTGATATTCAATACGAATGATGGCTTGTTGGTTGTCGTCAAAAACGGTTCTTGTTTTGTCGGTATCGACTAGGTGCCAATCTATGCTTTGTAAAGGCTGAGCCCAGGCTTCAGCTGGCCATAGGGTCAACATTAAATTGAATAGCACCTGTTCGGGCTGTGGCAAAGTTGCGCCAAGCCCAGACAAAACCTGCGTATCAATCACTTGATTTTGGTATTGCAGTGATAAGATGCGAGTACCCCAAGAAGAAAAACCCGCCAAAACCACTTTATCCGCTGTCACTTCGACTTGAACAGGAAGTTGCTGCGTATCGTTTTGCCATGTTGCGCTGATTAGCTGACTGGCCGTGAGGGAGTATCCCAGTTCAGCTGGTAATGGTAGTGCTAGCTCGGTGTCATTGTTGATAGACACACTCGTGCCTGTAGGTTGCTGAGAAACCATCGAGCAGGCACTGAGCAGAATACCGACTAGCGTGACGAAGGTTACCTTTAATGTCTTGATCATCTAAAAGCCTCTCGAGAGGTTGGTCGTTCTACGCTTTTGCCACTGTTGATCGCGAGTGGAGAAAGTAGCCAAGCGACAAAAATCCCTGTCAGAACCGTCACCCCGAAGCTATGAATGGCGTGAGTCTGACTCAGCGACAGTAAGCCAAACGAAAGCAGCGTCGTGAGGCCGGATAAGCTAATAGCGAGCAAGGTACTGAGCGATTTTTTCTGTTCGGCAAAGAATAAGGTGTAGTCGATGCCAATCCCTAAAATCAGAATCAAGCCTAGTAGATTAAACAGGTTCAACGTTGAACCTAAAATGCCAGTGACCGCTAAACCTGCTACGCCTGCAATTAATGAAGGCAACAGCATTACTAGGCTTTGCTTCACACCATAACGCCAGCCTAAAACCATCCCAATAGCCGCCAACGCTATCAATAATAACTCTGTGATCTTGACTCTGTATTCCGTAAATAGAGCAGATATTTCATCGGCTTTATTGAGGTATTTAACACCTTGTTGCTGAGCAAAGCTTGAATCGAGCCATTGAGAGAACAGCTCTGAGTTTGTGACGTCTTTGATCAAAATGACCGATGCCGCTTGGCCGTCGATTGGGTTTAACCAAAGTGGTCGAACAGGCTCTGAGACTGGAGACCCCAAAAATCCAGATACCGTAATTGCTTCGAACTTCGGTAATTCTGGAAAGCTAGGCCAACCTAAAGTGTTTTGTAAGATATGGCTTTGTTGGTTATAGAGTTGTTCAACCAATTGGTAGTTATCATGTTGTTCTTGCTTGCTTAACAAGTGCTGATTGATGCTACGATATCCGGAGATACCTTGTCGATCGACTAGGGAATCTAAGCTCGTGGTAACTTCTGCCAGTTTTTTGAGTAGCTTTTGATCACTCTTTGCGGTCACCAGGAGCATATTTTGACCATTGCCTAGCCCTGATATCTCAGTGATGGCTTGCTCTTGCTGTTTTAGTTGCTCTGGCATCGCCTGAAGTTGGCGGATATCGTCGTCGTAACGAACTTGACTGAGTGATATCAAGCTAACGACAGTTACCGTTAATGGTAAGCCAATTCTAAATTTTTGGTTGTTCCAGATACTTAACCAAGCATGCCAAAGCTTCGACAGGGGAAGTGGGCGCTCTTGGCTTGGTTTTGCCGCTAAAACCGGATACCAACACACCACACTGGCGTAAGCTGCGATAAGTCCAATCGACGAAAAAAGAGCAAGTTGCTGTAAGCCTGGGAAAGGCGCCACCAACAGACCTAGGTAGCCAATCAAGCTGGTGATCAGACCCAAGGTGATCGCAACGAGAATATGTTTCAACCCTTTGTCGCTTTGCCATTGATTACCAGCCGCCAAACGATCGGTTAGGTAATGGAAAGAGTAGTCGATGGATACGCCAATCAAGCTGGCACCGAACACCAAACTAAATAGGTGAACTTTGCCGAAGATAGCGACGGTGCTTGCCAGCGCGACCAATAAGCCGGTACTGATTGAAAGTAAGGATAAGGCAAGTGGTAGGGCACTACGAAACGTCAACCACACCAATAAAATAACACCGGCTAATGAGCCCAAACCAATAGTACTGATTTCTGATTTCGCGCTTTCGGTACCGTAATTGGCGTAGAACACCACACCGGTATGCTGCACTTTGATGTCAAATTGTTTTTCGACTTCGCGCTCAATTGAATCAAGATCGGGAAGTTGCTCTTGAATCGCCAAGCTATAAGGCGAGCCAGCCAGTGTAGCCGTCACCAAAATATGAGTTTGCTCATTAGATTGAGCGGTGAGGTATCCCTCTTTCAGAACAAAGTTACTTGATTGAACGCCAACAGCACTGATGTAGTCGCGAAATAGTAGAAATGGATCCATCGACAGTTCGGCTGCAGTCACGCCTGAGAACGGATTGTACAGAGACTGAATGACGTATTGAGCTCGCGAATCCGGCGAGTGTGTCAGCGTCTCTTTTTGTTGCTGGGTCAGAAGTTGAGCTCGGTGACGAAAATAGAAATCGCTCCACTGGCTTTGAGTGCTGGCGTTGATTTTCCCTTGAACTTGCTTAAACAGAGTTGGCTGGCTTGAGAAGGTTCTTTGATTGAGTTTTTTTCAAAAGCGTCAGTCGCTGTCATGGCTTTTTCGATGTCGGGGGCGCTGATGATAAACACTACTTGCTCGCTCATCGAGCTGGATATCTGCTGAAAGGCTTGCTCTACCATTGGGTCTTGCTGGTTTTCTGGTAGTAACTTTAGAATGTTGCTTTCAATCGGTACCGACGAAGAAAAAGCGAATTGTTTTATTAACAATCCGCTAAATAGCACTACGATAACAAGCCAAACAAAGGCCAGACTAGAGTTGGAATTGTTGCGCTTCAGCATCTGATAATACTTCCGGTAGATGGCTTAATTGGCTAAATTCGATCACCGTGCTGTCTCCACGAATCTCTCTCAACTCAATACGTTCAATATCATTTTTACCTTGCAGCGTAATGGCTTCAAACACCGCGTTCATCGGAGCACTTTTCGGCTTTAGAGTGAGTGTCCATCGTGTGTCTTGTGAACTTGCGTTTGCACTTTCATCAGTGTTTGTAGTGGTTTCGGGCTCAAAATCGAGTGCGAACTGTTCTTGAAGTTTTTGCGTGTCTCCATGAAACACTGACAAGAAGATATGGCTGAAATAAAATGCCATTGGGTTTTCTTTATCGGTGATGATTTTCGCGGGTTGATCGGCAAATCTTTGGCTCAACTTATTATCAGTGAGCACTAAGCTCACAGGAAACGGCGTTGTTTGTGTCCAGAGTAGGCCACTTGATTTGTCTAACAGGAATGTACCTTGCGATGTCAAAGGTTGGGCGAACATTTCCATGTTGCGCGTTTGGGTGAACTCACCACGCACTATGTTGTTTGCGCTTAACACGGTTTGTAGCTCTGAAATAGAACAAACCGTAGATGTACTTTCATTAGCAATAACAAAACTACTCGCCATCATTGAGGCAAGCCCTAGTAGTGCGATGCTGATGTGTTTGCGACTGCGTTTAAACAGACTCATGTTTCACCTGCTGCTGTGTGTTAGATACTTGAGGTTGGTCTGATTGTTGGTCGCTTGGTTGTTGCTCAGTTGATTGGGGTAAGCAACCAAACTGGTGCCAGTGCTCGACTTTATCTGTAAACACTTTCGGTGAAGCGAAGCACATCTCTTGTTCTTCAATGGTCACCGCAACCTGCATTGTGTGGGCGCGTGTCATGCGAGCACCTGTGTTGGCATCGTGAATTTCGTAGTCAACACGTAGGCGGTTTTCCCATTCAGTCAACTTAGCCGATACCTTGATCTGATGATTGAACGGTATCGCCTTAATGTACTTTACACGCGTGTCGATGATCGGCCACATGTAGCCTGAGTCCTTCATCTCATGGTAGTTGTACTCAATCTTATCCATCATGATGCGCCTTACTTCTTCAAAAAATCGGAAGTAATTACCGTGATAGATCACGCCCATCGGGTCGGCATCTTGGAATGAGGTAATCAGAGTCACCTCAGATTGTAATGGATGAAGGATTTCAGACATAAATCGCTCTCAACATATTGCGTAAAGGGTTAGCTACTCTATGAGTAAAGTGACCAGTGCTGACTTTGAATACGAGCAATGAAGTGGCGTAGATCGCCTTCAAGTGGTCGGTCTTCAACGATAAATTCAAACTCTTTAAGCACTTCGTCGCGAATATGCTTTAGGTTCTCACTCATGTGGTGCTCATCAAGCTCATTGTGGCGTTTACGAAGCTCAAGCGCTTGTGTACCCGCTAGAAGTGACGCTGCCGCCACTTGTTCGGTTAGCTCTAGAACGCGTAAACAGTCACGAGCTGCGATGGTGCCCATGCTGACTTTGTCTTGGTTGTGACACTCTGTTGAACGAGAGAACACGCTTGCTGGCATGGTGTGTTTCAATGCCTCTGCTGTCCAAGCTGAAACGCCAATCTGTACCGCCTTGAAGCCGTGGTTGATTGGCTTACGTTCGCCTTCAGCCCCCGTTAGGTTGAATGGCAAACCGTTGTTGAACTTGTAGTCCATCAGCTGAGCCATTTGACGGTCAAGCAGGTCAGCAAGGTTTGCTACGGCAGTTTTTAACGTATCCATCGCCATAGCGATATGACCACCGTAGAAGTGTCCACCGTGCAGCACGCGCTCGTTGTCACCGTCGATAATCGGGTTGTCGTTAGCACTGTTTAGTTCGTTCTCGATCATTTGGCGTAGCCAAGGTAGAGAGTCTTGAACCACACCAATCACATGCGGAGCACAACGCAGAGAGTAACGATCTTGTAGGCGGTCACTGTTACGTGGTGGACGGTCGGCTTGCAGGTCATCACGTAGCCATGCCGCAACTTGCTGCTGGCCTGGATGTGGTTTAACAGCAAATAGCGCTTCATCGAAGTGGAAGTCGTTGCCATGCATGCCGACAGATACCATTGCGGTGATCTTAGTTGATAGCTGAGCTAGGTATTCTGCGCGTTTGTAGGCGATACAAGCCAGTGCCGTCATCACTGATGTACCATTCATCAATGCTAAGCCTTCTTTTGGCTTGAGTTTGATAGGGTTAATGCCTAGCTCTTTGTAGACATCACTGGTTGGGCGAACTTCACCCTTGTAGATAACATCGCGCTCGCCGATCAGGGCTGCAGCTAAGTAAGAGAGCGGCGTCAAGTCGCCACTAGCACCAACAGAACCTTCTTGCGGAATACGCGGTGAAATATCTTGGTTGATCAGGGTAACGATTTGATTGAGCAGATCGTGAGTCACACCTGATACACCTTGCGACAACGAACAAAGACGCGTTGCTAATACTGCACGAGCTTGCTCATGAGACAGTATTTCACCTAAGCCACAACCGTGGAAGCGCGTTAGATGCAATGGCAATTCATCAACAAGGTTTGGTGGAATTGCTACGGTACATGAATCTCCGTAACCCGTTGTCACGCCATAAATCACGCCTTCTTCTTTCAACAGGCGTTCTAAGAAAGCGACACCTCGGTCAATCTTAGATGTGAACTCGTTACTTGAGTTCATCGAGGCTTTTGCGCCCTGTGAAATAGCGACAACATCCTCAATCGTGAGGCATTCGGCACCAAAAGTGATGCTATTTGGATTCTTTTTCGTCATGGTGCTTGCTCAGTGTCCAAAAATTAAAAAAGTTGTACCACTGAAGCGGTGCTTGCAGTGTGTAGTGCTGAAGTCGGTTTGCGTATTTCTGCACGACTTGCTGTAAAGATTGTTCGCGAGTCTTTCTAGGTAATTCTATTTTGTCGCTAAAATGCTCGAAATAGACATTAAAGTGCGGCTTAGTTCGTGAGTCATCACGTAGGCCAAACAGTAAAAATACGGGTGCTTTTAGCACAGAGGCTAACATAAATGGACCTTGAGGGAAGGGTGCTTCCTTACCTAAGAACTCTGCCCATACCGAGCGGCTCTCTTTGCTGGTGGAGGTTCGATCGCCAACAATTACGATCCATTCTCCTTGCTCCAACTTCTGTTGTAATAAGATAGCCGTATCTGGTCCCATCGATGTCACTTGAATCAGGTTTAAATCAGACTGCGGGTTAACTGCTTTCATTACTGAATTAAAACGTTCAGCGTGCTCAGTGAAAACCAGAGCGTTGATTTTAATGTTCGAGTGTCGGCGGCCTAAAGCGCGACACAATTCGATGTTGCCTAGGTGAGAACCTAAAATCAGCACACCTTGCTTATTTTCCACCATGCTCTCAAATTGCTCTTGACCATGAATGGTCAGGTTATCGACCGAAAAGTCTCCTTTCCATGCCGCCAGCTTGTCTAACATAGTATGACCAAACGAGAGCAGATGGTTATAACTGTTCAATTCAGCGGGTAACTCTATATTTTGCTGTTCCGCATAGGCTTTCAATTGAAACAAGTATTGTTCAGAAGCGTTTCGCGCGCGCTTGCCTGTTAAGTGGTAGTAACGCATCACACCACGCAAAATCAGGTTAAATACACCACGACCTAATAGGGTATAAACCGCCAATAGCAGTTTGATGCCGATTACGGTGCCGCGTTCTTGAGTGCGAGACCAATGGGGTTGTTCTGACTCGTTGTTGTTTGATCCAGTCGATGAATCTTGTTTTTGACCATCTTCAGCAGACGTTGATTTGAAATGGCGAGCAATCAGCTTGGGTGCTCTTGGCAGCATGCCGAAGAACAGTCGCGTGTGCATCCAACTGATTTTGACGTTATCCCACAACGCATCGAAATGAGAGATGCCGTTTTCAGGATAGATGACTCGCGTTTCAACGAAGTCGATGTCACAACCTTCCCAATACAGGCGAACCAAAATCTCGATATCGAAGTCCATTCTCGAACCAACATCGTACTTATTCAACACTGTTTGAGTTTGGTGGATGGGATACGCTCTAAAGCCACACATGCTGTCTTTAATTGATAAAGAAAGGGTTTCTATCCATACCCAAATGTGTGTCGCGTAGCGCCCATAGAGCCTTGCCTTGGGCACGCTGTCATCGTAGATAGGCTGACCTGATATCAAGCGCTGAGGTTTGTCTTGCGAAGTTTGGATTAATGCGGGTAGTGCTTCTAGGTCGTGTTGCCCATCAGCATCAATCTGGATGGCATGACTAAAGCCGAGCTCTTGCGCTCGCTTGATGCCAGCCTTTACTGCGCCGCCTTTGCCTTGATTCTGTTCAAGCGTCACCAAAGTCACGCGTGAGTTTTCCGCTAGAGGAGTCAGAAACTGTTTGGTCGCGAGCTCACTGCCATCGTCAACGATGATGATCGGCAACTCAAAATGATGGAGTGACGACACCACTTCAGGCATGGTTACGCCATGGTTAAAGCACGGGATAAGGAAGCAAGCATTATAGCTGCTTTCTTTTGTTTGGTGCTGAGAAGTAGCCTCGACGGGAGTACTATTCACTTTTCTCTCCCAGCTTCATTTTGCCTGAAGAGTGGGTCTGTTCACCGCTGTTTGAGGTGTAACTAAAGCTCAGTTTGTCTTTGTCAGCGTCCCACTTTAATGACAACTGAATAGTCGAGTCTGGCAGGATCGGTTCTTGGAATTTGATGACTTCCATGCCTTTAAAGAAACCAGGGACACTCAGTTCTTGGACTGCGTAGTGAAGTGCCCAATCAATCTGTGTAACACCAGGAAGAATAGGAAAGCTCTTGAAGTGCCCCTTAAAATCGGTGATGTCTCCAGTAATATGGAGTGTCAGGGTCGATTCTTTCTCTGCAGTGTCAACAGCAATGACGTTTGGTTTTCTCTTATCCATGGCGTGTGCTTAGAATCCTTGGGCTGAAAATGGGTGTTCTGACAAAAATATAAAAAGATAATCTCAGTGTAAAATACGATCAGCGGTTTCTATGATTTTATTAGCTGTTCGATATGAGAGGTTAGTCGTTTGCCTTGGCTGTTGAGTGGAATCTCACCAACAATGCGATATTTTCTTGGGATAGCGATCGGTTCTAACCATTTTCTAAGTTCTGAACGCAGCATCAACCAGAATTTACCTTTACTCATGGTGGAGATAGTCGCTTGGCCTTCCTCTGATAATACCAAAACCGACGCCAAGATTAAGCGCTCCGGCTCTTCAAATGGAATCACCACGCATTCACTTATCCAAGGTAGTTGTTCAAGTCGCTTTTCGACTTCAACCAGTGATACTCGTTTTTCTTCTATCTTGATCACTCGGTCGGTTCGGCCTTTCAATATAAATTGATTCTCCGAGACCATTTCGCACTCATCGGCGGTTTGATACCAGTTATTGTTATCGATGTAGGGCGACAATAACTTAATGCAATTCTCACTGTTGAGATTAGCCTCAATACAGTCAAAAAGCTGCCAAGGTGTTTGAGCGCTTTCTTGCTGGCGAAATGCGATGCCACCAGTTTCTGTGCTGCCAAAAACCTCGATAGGTAAATGACCCAGCAGATTTTGTGATTGATGAGCCGATTCAGTGGGTAACGGTCCACCTGAAGAGAACACACCAGCAAGCTGCGCGGTATTGGTCTCATGCTTTAATCGTTTGAGTAGAGCAGGGCTGCTGATCAGCACACAGTTTTTATTGGCGTGAGATAGAATCTGTTCAGGGTACTCAAGATTGTTTTTCGCAAATGGAACGCCAGAACAGAGCGGCCAAAAGATTCGAAACAGCAAACCATAGATATGTTGATGTGAAACCGTGCTGTGAACTCGATTACCCTTGAGTAATTCGCCCCAGTTCTTATCTAGCTGAGCAGTTTCTATATCTAGATGTTCTAGTGTTTTATTGATTGCCTTCGGCGTGCCGCTTGAACCTGAAGTAAACAGGGTCAATTGGATTGCTGCCAAATCAATGTCTGGAAGATTATCAGTTAGAGGTTTTTGCGCTTCGGTGTCTGAATCCAATAAGGTTTGGAGATTGCGAACGTCACTCACTTCAACTTCGCCAATTGAGTCATCAACTAACAGACAGTCAAAATGTTCACTCAGCTCGGCAAGCGCACAAGGTTGATAGTTACCTGGCAAGATGATGTGTTTGTGACTGACTGCGCACGCTAAAAAGGCCACCGAAAATAGGTAGCTGTCTTGGGTACAAATCGCGACTCGTTGAAAAGGGGATAAAGACAAAAGTTGTACGAGTTGAGATAAGTTGTCGTTAAATGTTTGCCACGTAATCTCGCTGTTGTCGTCAAAGCAAACAATAGATTCAGGGGCTCTGTCCTGGCTGAGAAGCTCAGACAACGAGGTGTAAGATACGGTTTGGGTCATAACAATTTAACTCTGACGAATGCGCTGTCTTACTACCCACTCTCCTGCAAAGAGTAACCCTGCGAATAAATAGCTGAGTAAGCCATTGTATAGGGTCCATACTTCTAGCGGTTGGAAGCAGGTGTAAAGAGCAATAGAGCCATTGATAACAAAGAACAAACACCAAGCTTTGGTGACTTTTCGTGTGTAATCAACGCCACTTTGTGGAAGTTCAGGCTCTTGAAGGCGAGCAAGACGCTCGATAATCGTTTGTGGTTGCCAAAGGCTCGAAGCGAATACCACCAGCATACAAACGTTAACGATCACGGGGTAATAGGTTAGCCAGCCATGCTGCTTGAAGGTTAATCCTAATGCCAGCAGAACAATACCGGCACTTCCACTGATCCAAGCTAAGTGTTTTAGCTCTTTGATTTTAGCCTGACCGCCGGTGAAAATGCGGACAGCAAAGATAGCGGCCAAGGCAATTCCAACGGTTTGTAAGCCAAACTTGTTGAGCCCAAAGTAAACCGCTATTGGATAAGTAAAAAGTATGATTGCCGACAGTAAAGTCAGCAGAGGGCGCATTAGGCGTCCTTCAATAGTTCAACCACAGATTCGACAACGTCATTCACGGTGCGTACTGCTTTGAACTCTTCAGGTTTGATCTTCTTACCTGTTACGTTCTGTAGGTGAACGACCAAATCAACCGCATCAATGCTGTCTAGGTCTAGATCGAGATAAAGGTGTGCTTCAGGAGTAATATCTTCCGCATCAAGCTCGAACAGCTCAATAAGCGCATCTTTAACTTGGTTGTATACTTCTTGTTGGTTCGCTTGTGTCATAAAGATTTGTCTAGTTGTTCGTTTGAGAAGAGATGTAGTTCGCTAGATTTTCAACTGACGCAAAGTGCTGTCGAGTGTTTGAATCGTCGGCATCAATAACAATATTGTACTTTTTCTTGATAGCAAGGCCAAGCTCAAGGGCATCGATAGAATCTAGTCCAAGTCCATCACCAAATAGTGGAGCTTCCGTTTCAATCTCATCAATACTCATATCTTCAAGGTTCAATGCGTCGATGATTAGTTGTTTCAGTTCGTTGTGTAATGTTTCCACTTTGGCCTACTTAATGCTTTATTTGAATGCTGCTTTAAGGGGGCGATTCTACATTATATGAGGTATTTTCGAAATGCCGATATCGCCTGTTATGTTATTGATACGCTAAATGTTTTCTTCGGAAGGGAAAATTGTTTGTGCAAGATGATGATTAAGGCGCCTTGCTGCCGAAGTTAAATTATTTGAGCCTTCAATAAATGGTTCGACTTCTATTTTACCTTTCACCGCGACATGAAAAAAGGGCTTCGTCGCAGGAACTTGATACCATTTTTTCTCTTTCGTTAAGAATGTCGGAGAAACAGTAATATGGATCACGCGTAAATCGGTTTGTGTTCGAGTCGCGATTTGTGCCGCCCCACGCTGTAAGGATGGTTCAATTCCTGGCGTTGTGCGAGTTCCTTCGGGAAAAACAAGCAAGACATTACCGCGTGAGAAGCGCTCTTCACAGCGATCTAAAAGATCGTCAGGGGCTTGGTTGGGTATATAACCTGCTGCTTTGACAATCCTTTTCATAAAAGGGTTTTCCCAAATAGCGGCCTTAACGAGGCAATCACATTGAGGAAGTTGAGAGGCGATCAATACATAGTCAATCAAGCTAGGGTGATTGGCGACGATGATGCAGTTACGATCTTCACGTAATAGATCCGCACCATCAATTCGGTAATCAATTGCCCCGGTAAATTTCATGATCTGGCAAAAGGCGTTGAATGAGAAACGGATTAATCGCTGTGCTTTAAGCTCTCTTTTAATAGTATTGGGAGTCGTTAAAGCGATAGTCGGTAAGATTAAGAAGCTTAATATTAAGCCTCCGAGACCAAAGATGGTAAAGCAGAGCCCTGTCGCAAATACTCGCCAATATTGGTCGACTTTACTCATTATAGTGCCTCAGATCTTACGTTGTTTACCCACGACCATTGTTGCTGCTTGCCCGCAATAGTCCAGTTTGGTGTCTTCTGAAGAATATTATGCAGTGCTTTCAGAGCTTGTGGTAAGTCAGCAAGTGAGTCCTCAGCGTTCAACATTTTGGCATCTGTTACTCTAGATATAGAGTACTCACAACCAGCAGTAAGCACTATGCCCAGCGCATAATCAGCAAAGTTCTGTGTTTCGTACTCTTGGTAGAGTTCAGGCAGAGGTTGGTCGAAATCAACCACCAATACACGGTGTGACGGGTACTGGTGAAGGTAAAGATAGGCTTCAATCAGTGCGTTATGGAAAGTGTCTTGTCCTGCGGCAATTGAGGTCAGTGGAATAGGTGCTTTTGCGGCAATTGTTGTTAACCCCGCAGCTGTATTGTGTACTGACTGAGAAAAAGCCATTGGAGAGGCGTCGTCACCTTCTAATATTGATTGAATTAAAGTCGCGGTTCGGTGTAGCTCACCATGTCGGCTGGCAAACACTAGATAATCAATAGAGGTGTCTTTCAAAAGGGTTAATGCGGTTTGGACGGCCAATTTGCTTTGCATACTCATTCGGCGGCGCATCATTGGAGGGATGGCTTTAAATTCAGTTGAGCCATCTTGAGGCCAGTCTAAATTAGTGCTCCACGCTTGCCATTCTGCAACGGAATTGAGACCGGTCGAATTTGCAGACCATTTCTCAATATTAAACGACATTAATTGGGATTGATTTGACATAGAGTATTGATTTGCTTTGGCTCTAACTAAATACTATGCGTGCTTATAAACAAACACAGATAAGGAATTTAAATGAAATTACTAAAAATAGCCGTTTCAATGTTATTCATATTCGTTCTTGCTGGATGTGGACGTGTCCAACCTGTAATGAATGTTGAGGATACTCCAGTTGCACTGAATCTTCAAAGTAAACAGGTGAAATCAGCTATTTATGAGTCTGCTGAGAACCGAGGCTGGTTGGTTTCAGAAATAAAGCCTGGTTTGATCCGCGCTGAATTGTATGTTCGCTCGCACCATGCTGTGGTTGAAATTCCTTATAGTGATAAGTTTTACTCTATTCTTTACGTTGAGTCAGAGAATTTGAAGTACGACGATGGTGAAATACACCGTAATTACAATCGTTGGGTTAATAACTTAAACGTTGATATTAAACGTAAGCTTGCACAAATGGCAGCTGAGTAACCCTCTATTATTTAAAAGTTAGGTTTTTCGTGTCGGAATATAAATTAGATCCATTCAATGCATTAGAAGCAAAAACAGAAGCTCAAAAATTGTCTTTCGCTCCTATTGTTTTTCATACTGCTCGTACACTTCGTGATTTAGGTATTTTAAAAGCCTTAGATGATGCGGGCAACGAGGGTTTGCCAGCAGAGACGCTCTCTGAAATAACCGGTGTATCCGAGTACGGCGTGAAAGTTCTGCTCGATATGGCGTTAAGTGCCCATATTGTTACTTGGGACAAACCTAACTATAAAATGGCCAACCTTGGCTTTTACCTTCTGCACGATGGCATGACCAACGCGAACATGGATTTCACTGCTGATGTTTGCTACGCCGCGATGATGCATTTAACGGAAGCGATTGAAGAAGGTACACCTGCCGGCTTGAAAGAGTTGGGTGACTGGGAAACCATTTACCAAGGTTTGTCTCAATTGCCAGAAAAAGCAAAAGAGAGCTGGTTCAAGTTTGATCACTTCTATTCCGATCGTTCGTTCCCTGTTTTGCTTGAGAAAGTCTTTAGCAAGAAACCTAAATCACTAGTGGATATTGGCGGTAACACGGGTAAGTGGGCAATGCAGTGCTGCAACCACGACTCAGATGTTGAGATAACGATTGTCGACTTGCCACAGCAACTAGAAATGGCAATGACAAACGCGACACAACATGGCCATCAAGACCGAGTGACGCCATTCCCAGCCAACATGCTCGACAAACAACAAGCGTTGCCGACGGGTGCAGATGTGTGGTGGATGAGCCAGTTCCTTGATTGCTTCTCGCCAATGGAGATTCTGAGCATATTAAAGCGTGTTCGCTCTCATATGTCAGAAGAGGCAACAGTCTATATCCTTGAACTGTTTTGGGATGCACAGAAATACGATGCGGCTTCTTATAGCTTAAACGCGACTTCTCTTTACTTCACTTGTTTGGCCAACGGCAACAGTCGTTTTTACCGCAGTGAAGATTTCTTAGAGATCGTTGAAGAAGCTGGCTTTGAAGTGGTGGCCCGTACCGACGATATCGGTCTTGGTCATACACTGCTTGAATTGAAAGCTGGCGCGCAATAAAAAATAACAAACATGGCTTAAATTAATGAAAAAACTGTCAACTCAAGTAGTGATCATCGGAGCTGGGCCATCTGGGTCTATTGCCGCGTCTTTGCTTCATAAAAAAGGCATCGATGTTCGAGTGATTGAAAAGAGCCTTTTCCCGCGCTTTTCTATTGGTGAAAGTCTATTACCTGCTTGTATGGAAGTGATTGAACAAGCTGGCATGAGCGAAGCGGTGGCTGACGCTAACTTCCAATTTAAAGATGGTGCCGCTTTTCGTAAAAATGGCGTGTACACCGCGTTTAATTTTGAAGATAAGTTCTCTGCTGGGCCGGGAACCACGTTTCAGGTTCAACGAGGCGCCTTTGATAAGGTGTTAGCAGACACTGCCGAGGCGCAAGGTGTTGCCATTGATTATCAACATGAGTTGACGGGCATTAACTTCACTGAAGACAGCACCATTTTAGACGTACAAGTGCTTGATGGAGAACGCTATCAGCTAGAGGCTCAATATGTGCTGGATGGCAGTGGCTTTGGTCGCGTGTTACCGAAGATGCTTGATTTGGAAGAGCCATCATCGCTTCCCCCACGCAAAGCTATTTTTACGCACATCAACGATCATATTTCAGCGACGGAGACAGACCTTGAATATGATCGAAATAAAATCCTGATCTCGGTGCACCCAACCAACCCTGACGTTTGGTATTGGTTGATCCCGTTTAGCAATGGTGTCTCTTCGTTTGGTGTCGTAGGAGAGCCGAAGTTCTTTGAATCATACCCACAAGACAAGATTGCTGCTCTTAAACAACTGGCAATGGAAGAGCCGGGTTTAGCTGAGACTCTGGTTAATGCAGAATACCCTAACCCTGCGGGTGAAATCGGTGGTTATTCAGCTAACGTGAAGCACCTTGCGACAGACAAATACGCATTGCTTGGTAATGCGGGTGAGTTCCTTGATCCTGTATTCTCATCGGGCGTGACGATTGCGATGAAGTCGGCTCAGTTTGCGGTTGAGTGTGTGGAAAAACAGCTTAACGGCGAAGAGGTCGATTGGGAGCGCGATTATGCCGATCCGTTGATGGTTGGCGTAAACACCTTTAGAACATATGTTGAGGGGTGGTACTCTGGTACGCTGCAGGATGTGATTTTTTATCAAAATCCAAACCCGAAGATTAAGCAGATGGTGTGCTCAATTTTGGCTGGCTACGCATGGGATCAAACCAACCCTTATGTGAAAGAGTCAAAGCGTCGATTGGCGACACTGGCTGAGATATGCCGAAACTAGGTAATCGACTTTGTATGTAGCAATACTCTAAATTGTCACGATGGTTCGTCATAAACTAAAAACAGCCGCAATGTGCGGCTGTTTTTGTATCTGAAAAATATGGGTGGTCAACTTAATCGGATTTAAGCCTACTTCAGGTCGATGCTGTTCAATCGTCCCATAAATATAAGTAGTTCAATTACGTCTTTGTGAGCATCAAGCAGTGCACGTTTGGTTTGGCTATAAGCGGCAAGTCGGCCGTGCTTTCTGATTGAACATACCTTGGTTTTGTACTTGTAGTCACCATTCTCAGAGAAGACGCGCCACTTAGCTATGTAGCACTCGTCGCGGTGCTCAGGATCACTCTGAGTTGGGTTAGGCTTAAATACAATCTTAGGCTCTAAACTGTGAGGCAGACGCGTCATAAGATAGGGCTCTCTGAGAACCTTAGGCCAAAATTTGCCCCAAAGCTGTCTACCCAGTTCGTCTCTTAATTTGATGGTTTTCTTTAGTGCCTTGTCTTCACCCATACGAACAAAGCCGACCGAACGGTGTAGCACCTTATCTTCGGGAGTATGAATGTGGATTTTAAAAGCGGTTTTGCCTTTCGAGATAAAGCGGTAACCGGTAGCACCAATTAGATTATTCTGACTCATAGCTTGCTAAGTGATGATTATATTATTAATAAGATTACGACAAATACCGCGAAACCGAAACAAATCCCCATGAAAAAAATAAAGCCTTAGTACTTTTGCTAAGGCTTTATTAGAAACTATGAGACGAGAGTGTCGCTAACTACATGATTTTTTGCATTACATCACCAATTTGAATGCTTCCTGCAAGGCTTGGTTGGTCGATCGTAAGTTCTGCTTCGTTCTCGTAAACACGAGAAACCGTCAGCGTGATGTCGCTTTGCGACACTTTATTGCGCGGCAAGCCTCGTTGGTCGATAAACGAACCTGTGTGCCATAGCTGCAGTTTGTCACCCTGTTGTACACCGTGCATTCGACCTAAATCAATGGTCACCGTGTTACCAAATACCGCTGCAACCTCTGGAAGCGTGATCTTACATGACACTTCCGATTCCAAGTCCAACATAATATTGCGGCTAACACGCAGCATCATACTGCCGTAGGTTGATGCCCAGAAACGGGCACTGCGGGTGTCGACTTCACTAGTCTTAGCAAATGGCCACTTTGCCACTTCACGATAGCTACGGTTGTAAACCTGATGTCCTGTTTTGCCATCGAAGACTTGCATCTCTAAAGCAAACTGACGATTGATGATGTCGTCTTTCAAAAGTTTGGACTCGATGGTCGCGGTTAAATCGGTAATATCGCCACCAATGATGTACTGCGCGCCAGTGTCTTGGGCGATCATTTTGATCACCTCAGGTCGACGTTTGTCGATGTCGTAATTGGTCGTGCCAACGGAAACAAAGCTGCGAGACTCTTGTGCTAGCTGTCGATCCACGACATGGCCAAAATCATCGCCAATATTATAAATTCTGCCCATTACCGCTTGTTGTGGGGAGGTCACATCAATGTTGCCGACCAAAAATGTCTTTTTATATTGGCTCTCATGGCAAGCATTTGCCGAAGGATAGATATCGATCCTTGCAGTGATCATTATATTGCCACTACGCTTTTTCTCTTTTTCTACCAAGATGTAGCGCACTTCGTGGTTGGTAAATTGATATTCCTTTTTCTTCCCATCTAGATACGGCGTGAGGTTGGCAATGCTTCCGATGTCGGCTCCTGAGAACTGAATAGCCTTGTATACTGCGTCTTCTAGTGCATGGATTCTTGCCGTCTCTTCTGACGACACGATGGTTGCAGTACCGGTAACTTCATACCAGGAGGCATGAGCACTGAAGCTTATTGTTATCAGTGAACTTATTGAAAATAAGTAAGAAATTATTTTTTTCATCTATTCGTTACCAGTTGGGTATAAATATTGCTTAACAAATAACTATAAGCTTGAAGCTGACTTAAGTGCGATTTTCTTAATCTGAACCATTAATGAAAAGCAAAGACTGTTCCAACATTGTAATCCATTGAAAAGAATAATGGTGAGAACATATTGGAACAGGTAGCACTAAATATATCTGGAGATTAGAGAATGAAAAAATGGCTCGTAGTAATGAGTGTCATGTTACTGACATCATGCGCTTATTCGCCGATCTATAACGGCAAGTCTGAATATTCAGGCAGTCAGTTTATGTTGATGGACAGCCCTCGTCATACTATGGATTTTTTCGTGGAAAGTATGACTGAAGATTTGATCATTTCGAATACAAGTATTTCAGCTAGAACGCCGATAGCGATCACTTCGTTTGTTGATTTGCAACATATGGATACAACGAATTGGCTAGGAAACTCGGTATCAGAAGGCTTCATTCATCAGTTTCAGCGTCGTGGCTTCAAGGTTGTTGACTTCAAAACAACCGGTTCTATTCAAGTGACTCACCAAGGTGACTTTGCGTTAAGCCGCGATTGGAAAGACTTAGCTCAAGAGCAAGACGTTCAATACGTACTAACAGGCACCATGCTTCGACAAGAAGGCGGTGTGTTAGTAAATGCCCGTGTTGTTGGCATGCAAACTCGTATTGTTGTGGCGTCTGCACAGGGCTTCTTACCTGCGGATCGTATTGGCCGTGACCTAGATACTCTGAATAGTATTCGAACTCAAGATGGTGTAATTATTCGCTCTGATCCAACGATGACCCAGCCTTATACTGTCATTCTTCGCCCTTAGGAGTTCGAGATGAAGAAGTTAATATTTGTTGTTGCCGCTTTACTGCTTGTTGGCTGTCAACCACTGCAAAACATGAGGCCAGACGATTTCTTGGTTGCCGTTGGTTATGCCAGTATCAGTGAACAAAAAGGGCGCAACGACGAAGAGAAGCGCATCCGCGCAATGAGAGCTTCAAAAATTGATGCTTACCGTGAACTTGCTGAGCAAGTCTATGGTATGCGAGTGAGTGGTCGAGCAGAGCTTGAAGATCAACGCCTTGGTACAGAACGTACTTCTGGTGCGGTTGATGGTGTAATTCGTGGCGCAGAAGTAGTACGCAGTTACCCTGTAGGTGATAGTTATGTCACTGAGCTTCAGCTCGATATTCGTAAGATGGAACAACTACGTAATTACGGCGAAGTTCAGCCAGTACCTGAAAAGAGACAACAAACGCTGTTCTAGTTTCGGTGTTTGAATCGAATATTCAAAGATATTGGCTGTTACTCGCTTTCCAGATGGCGTATCGGCAACTAATAACGGTTATGAATAAGAAAGCGGCAAGTATGAAAATACTTGCCGCTTTTTTTGTTTATCGATTTTGTAAGAGCGTTCAAAGGCTGATTAGGTGTTTTGATAAAAGATAATGATGGGAATAGTCTGAGATACAGATACAGATACAGATACAGATACAGATACAGATACAGGCAGAAGGTTAATAATGGGTATTACTGAAGAGGGAGGCTTAACTAGGCTTTTACATTGGTTCCCAGCGTAGAAATGGTATGTGTTTGGCCACCTGCATTGTAGGTCATGCCAATTTTACCGTGGCTTTGTTGCATCATATTGCTGAGCTTTTTGAAGCTAAGGTGCGCTCGATTCAAGGCTTCGCCATTAACAAGGTTCGCTTGCTGGCAGTCGTGCACTATGGACTGGATCTTTGTGACTAACTGAGCAAGTTCAGGATTCTCGGTCAGTTCTGAGACGTTGGTATGGGCAGCGATTCGTTGATCGGTTGATCTTAGCTGTTCAACAAGAACCACTTTTTCTTTGGCGATTCGCTCAATATCATTGGATTGTCGGCTCGTGATCGCGGTTTTCTCTGAACTTAATAATTCAGATAAGGCTTTGGCATTTTGAAGTTGGAAATTAACTAAATCTGCTAGTGCCGCCATAACGTAAACCTATTCATAACCTCTTGTACTTTAAGACAATAACTTCAATGAAAAGTTAGTGTTTACTTAAAGGCCTTTTAATTCGTTTTCGAACTTGATCATGTTGTCAGCCAGTTTTTCTGGATCAACCGTGTATGAACCGTTCGCAATTGCTTCTTTGATCGCTGCCACTTTCACAGAATCAAAGCTTGGCTGTGCTGCCATGTCTTGATGGAGTTGACCAATCGCTTTGCCTTGTTGGCTTAGAGAAACCGCATCTTTGCTTGCTGGTGATTTAGTTGATACATCAGAGCGTGATGCCTCAGAACTAGAATCAGAGCGTACTGCTGATCGGTTAGTGGTCGTTAGGGATTGCCCTGAACGAATATTATCAATGCCTGCCATAGTTAAGCCTTTTTCTTCAAAAATGGGAACCTGTACAGTCAATATCGACCAAGGGTTCGAATACTTTAGCAATTTTTAGCTCAATAGTCGAAAAGGGACAAAACACCGCCGCCGTTATATTTGGCGTTAGAGTTGAGAGCAAAATAGCTAACGATACCGTCAATTTAGAAGTAGATAGTTAAAAGTAAACTGTGACTTCAGACATGCTGGTAACAATCCCCTCAATTATACGCTGTGATTTATCATTTTTCACTCTTACTTGATCGCCCATAGAGCCATCGGTAAGTGCTGTGCCTTTGGTGGTAATGGTCATGCCACCTTTTACTGCCTGTATGATAACCTTCTCGTTTCGGCATACGACACAGATATCGCCTCTTTCAACTACATCACCGGGTCTCAGGTTCTTTTTTACCTTAGCGCCGATGACTTGTTGTGGAGCGGTGAAACCTTGGCGACGAAATTTGTTAAGAGAAATCATAGCGGTGGTGACATCGTATTGACCGACGATTTCGCCTCTCGCGAGTGAGCGAGTGGTGGTAACAAGGGGCACTGACATCGAAAGACGCACGGGTACATAAACGCGCCATTCATCAGGAATACATTGCACTAAAACCGTAATGCTGCTGCGGGTATTGGTGGTGGTTGAGGCGCTGGTCTCTAAAGGTGCTGGACAGTCTGTCGCTTTGATTCTTGAGTCAACATTTGCTGAATTTACAAAGAGTTCACCGCCTTGTGGCTGCTCAACCGTATCAAGGATGTGTTGCTCTGCTGCTGACTGAATCATCTCAATTTGTTCTGGGGTCGCAGCTTGTACAAAAAAACTAAACAATATTGATAAAATGCCGATAAACTTAGCGACAGTTTTAAAAGTAGCTCTACACATTGCTATGGAAAGAGGTGGCAAATTTGTTTTATAATACGTCATTCCGTTTCTCTGGTGGTTCGTAGCCTGCAGTAGACTAACACTTTTTATACAAAAAAGTTTGATATGGAGATGAGCTCATGACGGGTATTCTTGATTCGGTGAATCAGCGTACGCAACTCGTCGGTCAAAACCGATTAGAATTACTAACCTTTCGCCTAATGGGGCGTCAGCGTTACGGCATTAATGTCTTTAAAGTAAAAGAAGTGCTTCAATGCCCTAAGCTGACAAAGATGCCAAACTTGAACCCACTGGTTAAAGGTGTAGCACATATTCGTGGCCAAACGATCTCTGTGATTGACTTGAGCTTAGCGATTGGTGGCCGTCCTACAACGGATGTTGAAAAGTGTTTTGTGGTTATCTCTGAATTTAACCGAACCATTCAAGGTTTCTTGGTAAGTTCAGTAGAGCGCATTATTAACATGCACTGGGAATCGATTCTTCCGCCGCCAGATGGCGCAGGTAGAGCGAACTACCTGACAGCGGTAACCAACATTGATAATGAATTGGTAGAAATTCTAGATGTTGAGAAGATTCTTGCAGAAATTTCTCCTGTTGATGAAACAATGGACAGTAAGATTGCTGAAGATATTGCGAAAGTCGAACAAGAGAAAGAACTGGTTCGCCGCATCTTGATTGCTGATGACTCGACTGTTGCTCGTAAGCAGGTTCAACGTGCTATTGAGTCGATTGGTTTTGAAGTTATTTCTGTGAAAGATGGTAAAGAGGCCTATGAGAAGCTGGTGCAGATGTCATCAGAAGGCAGTATTTACGATCAGATTTCATTAGTGATTTCAGATATCGAAATGCCAGAAATGGATGGATATACGTTAACTGCTGAGATTCGTCGTCACGCCGAACTTAAAGATCTATACGTAATTTTACACTCATCGTTGAGTGGTGTATTTAACCAAGCCATGGTTGAACGCGTAGGAGCTAACTCCTTCATCGCGAAGTTCAACCCTGATGAGCTTGGTGCAGCGGTAAAAGCTGCGTTAACTAACTAAAAGAGACATTAATGACTGCTATAACAATAAGTGATCAAGAGTATCGCGATTTCAGCCGTTTCTTAGAATCTCAATGTGGCATTGTATTAGGTGACAGCAAACAGTACTTGGTGCGCAGTCGTCTAAGCCCATTAGTAGCGAAGTTTAATTTAGCTTCTCTATCTGATCTATTGAGAGACGTAGTAACAGGTCGAAACCGTGAGCTGCGTGTGGCTGCTGTCGATGCCATGACGACGAACGAGACACTTTGGTTCCGAGATACTTACCCGTTTGCTGTGCTTGCGGATAAACTTCTACCGGAAATAGCGGCAAATAAGCGTCCTATTAAGATTTGGTCTGCGGCAAGCTCCTCAGGCCAAGAAGCATACTCAATGGCAATGACGATTCTTGAAACTCAAGCTCGTAAGCCGGGTATGTTGCCAAATGTATCGATTACTGCAACCGACATCTCAGCAAGTATGTTGGATATGTGCCGTACAGGCGCGTACGACAACCTTGCATTGGGACGTGGACTTTCTCCTGAGCGTCGTCGTACCTTCTTTGAAGATGCGGGCGATGGTCGTATGAAAGTGAAAGATAACGTTAAGCGCATGGTGAACTTCCGCCCTCAGAACCTGATGGACAGCTATGCCTTGTTAGGCAAGTTCGACATTATTTTCTGTCGTAATGTGCTGATTTACTTCTCACCTGATATGAAGTCAAAAGTACTTAACCAGATGGCAAACAGCCTGAACCCTGGTGGTTACCTATTATTGGGTGCGTCTGAATCATTAACAGGCTTAACGGATCGTTTTGAAATGGTTCGCTGTAATCCAGGCATCATCTACAAATTAAAGTAATGAGTAGCACCAGTATAAGGTGCGACGTTACTGTTTAAATTCAAAACCCAGCCAAGTGCTGGGTTTTCTTTTGCCCGCTTAAGCTATATCTTTAAGTCAGAGTGACATTCCAATTTACTCTATTTTTTGGCTTGTATATTGCAAGTTTACCCACGAGTAACCTGTAAAAGTATAGATAGACCGCTTTGTTTTAAAAGTTGGTATATATATTGCTTTGGTTATTTCATAACAGTCAGTTCTTGAGTTGAGGTTTACATGGCTATTTCTTTTGACAATGCTTTGGGTATTCACCAGCACACAGTTGGTGTACGTGAGCGTAACGCTGAGGTGCTTTCCACCAATATCGCGCAAGCAAACACGCCTGGGTATAAAGCAAAGGGATTAGACTTTAAGAAATCACTGCAAGCGGCAAGTTCTGGGGCAAGCATTGGTCTTAGCCGTACAGATGGTCGGCACATTTCTGCCTCAACAACGGTGAACGGGGAAACGAAGTATCGAATTCCTACACAACCTGATACAGGAGATGGCAACACGGTTGATTTGGATTTGGAAAGAAACCTTTTCATGCAAAACCAAATTAGGCATCAAGCCTCTCTCGACTTCCTAGGAAGTAAGTTCAAGAATTTAACTAAAGCGATTAAAGGGGAATAATTAGATGAGCTTATTTAATGTATTCAATGTGACTGGTTCTGCGATGAGTGCTGAATCTGTTCGTCTAAATACGACCTCGAGTAACCTTGCGAACGCGGACAGTGTAAGTAGTTCTGCTGAAGAAACTTACAAGGCTCGTCACGCAGTGTTCGGCGCTGAGTTAAATAAAGCACGCAACAGTGGTCACACTGTGCCTGTGAAAGTCTTAGGTATTGTAGAAAGCGATAAGCCGCTAAGCGCGGAGTACAACCCGGATCACCCATTAGCAAACAACGAAGGCTACATCTACAAGCCTAACGTGAACGTTATGGAAGAGATGGCAAACATGATTTCGGCATCACGTGCGTACCAAACGAACGTACAGGTTGCTGACTCGAGTAAACAAATGCTGCTGCGTACGCTGCAGATGGGTCAATAAGGATAAGGAGGTAGCACATGGCTGGAATCAACAACAATGTTGGTCAAAGCGGCTTGTCCTATGTTGACCAGCTGAAGAGTCTTCAAGATGGCGCTAAGAAGCCCGACGAAACAACAGGTAAGCAGGATCTTAAACAAGAAGACTTCTTATCTTTGTTGACTAAGCAACTAGCACAACAAGACCCTTTCAAGCCGGTTAGCAATGACCAGATGATTGCGCAAATGGCTTCATTTGCGACCGTAGATGGCATTGGCAAAATGAATACACAGTTTGAAAGCTTGAATTCATCAATGACCTCTAACCAAGCACTTCAGGCATCCTCTTTGGTTGGTCGTGACGTATTGGTTCCTGGTGCGGCAGGTGTAAAACCTGGTGATGGCGGTATGGCGGCAATGGTTAAGCTTCCTCAGGCAATGGACAATGTAATGGTCCGTGTTGAGAACGAAGTTGGCCAATTGGTTCGCACATTTGATATCGGCTCTAAACCATCTGGTGATACACGTGTTGAATGGGACGGAAAAGACGAAGACGGTAACCCATTGCCGGCCGGTAAATATAACGTGAAAGCGTCGGGTTTACTGGATGGCGAGAACACAGAGTTTCAAGTTTCCAGTTATGCGAACGTGAACAGTGTGCTTCTTGGTAAGGGTGATGGCAACGTACTACTCAATCTGGCTGGTTTCACATCGCCAGTACGACTTGCTGAAGTACTAGAAGTTGGTAAAGCGTAGCTCTTTATTGAGTGACTATGCTAGCTAGATAGATTAGGAGAATATTGGAATGTCATATGTAGCTTTAAGCGGCCTATCCGCTGCACAATTAGACCTGAATACAACCAGTAACAATATTGCGAACGCAAACACGTTTGGCTTTAAAGAGTCTCGTGCAGAGTTCGGTGATGTTTACTCAAACTCGTTGTTTACTAACGCAAAAACGACGTCAGGTGGTGGTGCGCAAGCTAGCCAAGTGGCGCAACAGTTCCACGAAGGTTCAAGTATTTATACGAACAACCCAATGGATTTGCGTGTAAGTGGTACAGGTTTCTTTGCAGTATCGAAAGATCGCATGGTGCCAGAGATTAACGAACTAACGCGTAATGGTGCATTTCACCTAAACAAAGACAACTATATGGTTACGGCTAATGATGAGTTTCTTTTAGGTTACGATGTTGATCCAAACTCGGGTGAAGTTCTTTCTTACGCGCCAAAGCCTCTCGACATTCCTGCTGAGTTTGGTAAGCCAAAACAGACAGAAAACATTGAAGTAGGGGTCAACCTTCCTGCAAATGGTGATCTTAAAGACCCGGCTGCATTTAACTACCAAGATGCTGATACTTATAACCGTGCAACGTCTTCGACGGTATACGATTCTATGGGTCAGTCTTACAAGTTAACGACTTACTACCTCAAAGATCAGACTCAACCAAACACTTGGCAAACGTACTACACTATGTCAGATGAGAATGGTGAGAAGCCATTGAACATTACTGGCGGTGATGCGACGAATGCAACTGGTCATGTTGGTCACACAATGAAGTTCAACAATGACGGTACGTTAGCAAGCCTAAACAGTGGTCAGCCAATTAACTCTGATCCTCTAGGTGCAGGTGCGAACCCAATTGACTTGAACGGTGCCGATCCAACACAGGTGCTTAAGTTTGGTCTGGATTCTTCAACTCAGTTTGCTGCTCCGTTTGAATTGACTAAGTTTGATGAAGATGGTGCGACAACAGGTTTCTTAACCAAAATCGATTTCGATGAGTACGGCAGTGTTCTGGGTACTTACTCAAATGGTGAAAACGTGATGCTTGGCCGTGTAGGCTTAGTTCGTGTACCAAACGAGCAAGGCCTGGATAAGAAAGGCGGTACTCAGTGGGATTCTACTAACGACTCTGGTGATAAAATCTGGGGTGAATCGAACAAAGGTTCATTTGGTAGCATCAACAACGGCTCACTAGAGCAATCGAACATCGATATGACTCAAGAATTGGTTGATTTGATTTCTGCTCAACGTAACTTCCAAGCGAACTCGCGTTCTCTAGAAGTACACAACCAACTGCAACAGAATATTCTTCAGATTCGTTAATCGTTTCGAGCGTTTGAATCATCTGCGAATACCCAATTCAATGTTATTGAATTGGGTATTGTTGTTTGTCTTCTTATTTGCCGCCCCTATTGCCGCACGGTAATGCCACTGGCAACAATTCTTCCTGAATGATCCTTTAATGATCACCCCTCCTTGTTCATTTTCTATTTAAATTATTGATAAATAACAGTTAAAAATATTGGCACAGTGTTTGCTTTATTAGCTCCAGAAGATGATTTTTTGGAGCAAAATTATGGATCGCGCACTGTTTCTTGCCATGAGTGGCGCTAAGCAAAATATGCAAGCTTTGCAGCTACGTGCAAACAACCTTGCCAACGTGAGTACAACGGGTTTCCGTGCTGATTTGGCACAAGCGCGTTCAATGCAAGCGTATGGTGAAGGCATGCCTACTCGTGTTTTCAGTATGACAGAGCGTCCGGGCCATAATTTCTCGCAAGGTAGTGTGGTTACCACTGGCCGAGATCTCGATGTTACCGTTCAAGGTGATGGTTGGATTTCAGTTATGGATAACACCGGCCGCGAAGGTTTAACACGTAACGGCAACCTTAAGGTTGACCAAAACGGTTTGCTAACTAATGCAAGTGGCCATTTGGTGCTAGGTGAAAACGATGCGCCAATCACACTGCCCATCCCAATCAGTAAAGTAGAAATTGGTACTGACGGTACGATTTCGGTGATTCCTCAAGGCGCTCCAGCTGAAGAATTGGCCGTAGTTGATCGTATTAAGCTTGTACGTCCAGACAATCAAACTTTGTTTAAAGATACGAATGGTCTGTTCCGTTCGAAAAACCCAGATCAGGCATACGAAGCAGATGCAGCAGTAACGTTGCTAAAAGGTGCTATCGAAGGCAGTAACGTAAATGCCGTAGGTGAAATGACCAGCTTAATTGACTTACAACGTCAGTTTGAAATGCAGGTCAAGATGATGAGCACAGCAGAGGAAATGGACAAGTCGTCTGATTCACTGCTTCGTATGAGCTAATAGAATTTAAAGGAAATTGCTATGCATCCAGCATTATGGGTAAGTAAAACAGGTTTAGACGCCCAACAAACCAATATCTCAACGATTTCGAACAACCTTGCCAACGCCTCGACCATTGGTTTTAAAAAGAGCCGCGCGGTATTTGAAGATCTGTTCTACCAGAACATCAACCAACCGGGTGGTCAATCGTCTCAGAACACTGAGCTGCCAAGTGGTTTGATGTTGGGTGCTGGTTCTAAGGTGGTCGCAACTCAAAAAGTGCACACCCACGGTAACGCACAAACGACATCTAACAGCTTAGACATGATGATTGAAGGCGACGGTTTCTTCCAAGTTGAGATGCCAGACGGCGAAACAGGTTACAGCCGCAATGGTCAGTTCACGTTGAACGGTGACGGCGCGATCGTAACGTCGGGTCAAGGTTACCCTCTACAACCAGAAATCGTGATTCCTGAAGACGCGATCTCGGTAACAGTAGGTAACGATGGTGAAGTGTCGGTTCGTCTACGTGGTGAGCAAAACAACGTCGTGGTTGGCCAAATCACTATTACTGACTTTGTAAACCCAGGTGGTTTAGAGCCAGTAGGTCAAAACCTTTACTTGCCAACTGGCGCGAGTGGTGACCCACAAGAGGGTGTTCCGGGCTTTGATGGCTTAGGTAATATCCGTCAGTCGATGCTAGAAACATCGAACGTGAACGTAACCGAAGAGCTGGTAAACATGATTGAAGCTCAGCGTGTATACGAAATGAATTCGAAAGTTATCTCGTCGGTAGACAAGATGATGAGCTTTGTTAACCAACAGCTGTAATTGGTTTTTTAGCCGTTTACTTTTTTAATTAATAGATCTATTTCTGCTGATTAATCCATTGACCACTGCCTGCTGAGAGTATATCGCCATGAAACGTATTTTTTGTTTAGCTCTATTTATGTCTATGACGGGTTGTGCTGTACTGGACCCGATTGAGACTCCGGCAGAAGAAAATGCAACCACAGTGGTTGATGCTGTGGAAGGTGATAAGTCGGCGCAAGAGAGCTCAGGCATTATCGACACGCTTCGTGGTCGCACCGATCCAATTGCTGGTGACCCTGCATGGGCGCCAATCAATCCCAAGCAGAAACCAGAGCATTACGCAGCGGCAACGGGCTCACTGTTCAATGTGAACCACATTGGCAGCATGTATGACGATTCAAAACCTCGCGGCATTGGTGACATCATTACTGTAGCGCTAGATGAGAATACTCGTGCGACCAAAAAAGCCAACGCGGACATGTCTAAGTCGAATGATGCATCGATGGAGCCATTGGCCGTTGGTGGTCAAGAGCTGACTATCGATAAGTACAACTTTTCTTACGATCTGAGCAACACTAATACCTTTGCTGGTGACGCATCAGCCAACCAAAGTAACAGTATCAGCGGCTACATTACCGTTGAAGTTATTGAAGTTTTAGCCAACGGCAACCTAGTGGTTCGTGGTGAAAAATGGATGACATTGAACACAGGCGATGAGTATATCCGCCTAAGTGGCACTATCCGTCCAGACGACATTGATTTCGAAAATACCATCGCTTCAAACCGTGTTTCTAACGCACGAATTCAGTACTCGGGCACGGGCGTGCAGAAAGATATGCAAGAGCCTGGATTCTTGGCACGATTCTTTAATGTATCTCTGTAGAGCTTGAGAGGGCGACGACATACTGACAGCCTCTATCACTTAGCCATATTTAGCTAAGCTATTATAAATTAAAGCAATACAGACAGGTTACTCAATGAAAAAACTAACACTCGTACTATTCGGCATGCTATTTCTTGCCACAAGTGCCCATGCTGCGCGTATCAAAGACGTGGCAAAAGTGGCGGGTGTTCGTAGTAACCAACTTGTTGGCTACGGTTTGGTGACTGGCTTGCCGGGTACTGGTGAGACAACTCCCTTTACCGATCAAACGTTTAACGCGATGCTGCAAAATTTTGGCATTCAATTGCCGCCCGGCACGAAGCCAAAAACGAAAAACGTAGCGGCGGTAATTGTTACCGCTGAACTTCCAGCCTTCTCTAAGCAAGGTCAGGAAGTTGACGTAACCGTTTCTTCTATCGGTTCAGCAAAAAGCCTTCGTGGTGGTACCTTGCTACAGACCTTTCTGAAAGGTCTAGACGGTCAGGTGTATGCTGTGGCGCAAGGTAACTTGGTAGTAAGTGGCTTTAGTGCTCAAGGTAATGACGGTTCGAAGATCGTTGGCAACAACCCAAACGTAGGTATCATCTCTAGCGGCGCGACGGTTGAACAAGAGATCCCAACCCCATTTGGTCGTGGTGACTACATCACCTTTAACCTAATCCAATCCGATTTCACAACGGCTCAGCGTTTGGCTGACGCAGTTAATAATTTCCTAGGCCCACAAATGGCGTCTGCGGTAGACGCGACGTCAGTAAAAGTTCGTGCTCCTCGAGAAATCAGCCAACGTGTCGCGTTCTTATCGGCTATCGAAAATATTGAATTTGACCCTGCAGAAGGTTCTGCAAAAATCATTGTTAATTCTCGTACCGGCACCATTGTGGTTGGTAAGCACGTACGCTTAAAAGCGGCGGCAGTAACACATGGTGGTATGACGGTTGCAATCAAAGAAAATCTAAATGTAAGCCAACCGAATGCATTCTCGGGTGGCCAAACGGTAGTGGTTCCTGATTCTGATATCGAAATCACGGAAGGTGATGGCAAGATGTTCAAGTTTGAACCTGGCCTAACGCTGGACGATTTGGTCCGCGCAGTTAACGAAGTGGGCGCGGCGCCTTCAGATTTAATGGCAATCCTTCAAGCACTGAAACAAGCGGGTGCGATTGAAGGCCAATTGATCATTATCTAGGGAATAAAGCATGATTAAGAATAATAATGATATTGGTTTTATCCACGACATCGGTAGCTTGGATCGTCTTCGTCAACAAGCAGTAAACGGTGAAGAAGGTAGCGAGAAAGAAGCATTAACCGCTGCTGCGAAACAGTTTGAATCGATTTTCACCTCGATGTTGTTTAAGTCGATGCGTGATGCGAATTCGAGCTTTAAGTCGGATATGCTGAATAGCCAGAACGAGCAGTTCTACCGTCAGATGCAAGATGACCAAATGGCGAGTGAGTTAAGTGCTTCAGGTTCGTTAGGTCTTGCGGATATGATTGTGGCTCAGCTAAGCGCTGGTCAAGCAAGCGATGCGTCTGAAGAGAAGGTTCGCAGTGAAGGCTTTGATGCTTCATTGCAAAGGCCGCAATACTCAGGCCGTTCGGAAGAGCGTGCGTCAGACGTTCAATCTGCGCAAGCAGCAAAACAGCCAGTATCCTTTGATTCTCCAGAATCGTTTGTGACCTCAATGAAGCCTTACGCTGAAAAAGCGGCAAGTGCGCTTGGTGTTGATTCATCACTCCTATTGGCACAAGCTGCGCTTGAAACAGGTTGGGGTTCTAAAATGATTAAGAACTCATTAGGTAACAGTAATAACCTATTCAACATCAAAGCCGATAGAAGTTGGAAGGGCGATAAGGTTGCAACTCAAACTCTCGAGTTTCACGGTAAAACTGCCGTTAAAGAGTCGGCTTCATTCCGTTCTTACTCAAACTTCGAAGACAGCTTTAACGACTATGTGAAGTTTTTGAATGAAAACCCAAGATACGAAACGGCATTGCAGCATCAAGGTAACTCAGAGAATTTCATCAAAGGTATTCACCAAGCTGGTTACGCAACTGACCCTAACTATGCAGACAAGGTTTTGCGAGTGAAAGCTAAGATTGACGAGATGAACTAGCGTTATTGAATGTACACGGGAGCTTGCCATTGGCAGGCTCTTTTCTTATCTATCACCTCAAATTTTGCTGCGAAGTCTGTAGTTATCTCCTTACACTTCAATAAATTATTGTCTTTTAGTTCTTCGCTGTGTCTATTGGCACATATATTGCTTTTTAAACTGGTAGTTAATCAGTTTATCCTGATTTTGTTAAGTTTTTTGGGGGCATTATGGCGTCGGATCTTCTGAATGTAGGGGCACAAAGTGTTCTTACTGCTCAGAGACAGCTAAACACCACAGGTCATAACATTTCTAACGCCAACACAGAGGGCTATAGCCGCCAATCTGTGATTCAAGGTGTGAATGACCCGCGTCAGTACGGTGGCCAAAGCTACGGTATGGGCGTGCATGTGGAAAATGTTCGCCGCTCTTGGGACCAATTTGCCGTCAACGAACTTAACTTATCGACAACCAATGCCGCCAATAAAGGCGACACCGAAGCTAACCTCGATATGCTGTCGAGTATGCTGTCATCTGTTGCTTCGAAGAAGATTCCAGAAAACCTTAATGAATGGTTTGATTCGGTTAAAACATTAGCCGATACACCGAATGATGTCGGCGCTCGAAAAGTTGTATTAGAAAAGGCTGGGCTACTTAGTAAAACGTTAAATGAATTCCATGAAACGGTTCGCCAACAGTCTGACTCTACCAATAAAAAATTAGATATGGGTATCGAGCGAGTTAATCAGCTTGCGTACGAGATCCGTGATGTTCAACGTTTAATGATGCGGACTCCTGGGCCTCATAATGACCTACGAGATCAGCACGAAAAGTTGATTAATGAACTTTCTGGTTACACCAAAGTAACGGTGACACCACGCTCAAATGCCGAAGGGTTTAATGTCCATATTGGCAATGGCCATACCTTAGTCTCTGGTAGTGAAGCAAGCCAATTAAAAATGGTTGATGGCTTACCCGATGCACATCAGCGTCGCCTAGCGATTGTTGAAGGTAAGTCTTTAAAACCGATCACCAGCAGTGATATCGACGGAAAAATCGGCGCCATGCTAGATATGCGTGACGAACACATCCCGGCAATCATGGATGAACTTGGTCGTTTAGCGACCGCGTTTTCATACGAGGTAAATGGTCTTCAAGAACAAGGTTTGGATCTCAACGGCAACGTAGGTAAGAACCTGTTTACTGATGTTAACTCTGAGCTGGTGGCTAAATCTCGTGTCACGGCTAGCGGGCAATCGAAAGCAGATGTTGCGGTATATATTGATGATACCTCTGCCTTAAAAGGCGGTGAGTATGGTCTGAAATACGATGGCAGCGATTACGTGGTGACTAAGCCGAACGGTGAGACCGTGAAGATGGCGACCGACTCTAGCGGCAACGCTTTTTATCTTGATGGCATGCGAGTGGAAATTCGTAACCCTCCTGAGCTAGGAGAGAAACTGTTACTGCGTCCAACGCGTAATTTTGCTGCTCAAATGCAGATGGAAACCAAAGATCCGAAAGACATTGCCGCGCAAAGCTATGAGGCATCGACCACTTTTGCCAAGGGCACTGCTGGGTTCAAAATTTTAGCGGCCGGTCAATTGCGTGAGTTTGAAGTGGTTGTATCACCAAAGGGTGAGCAGTTTGCGGTTACCGATCCTAAGGGCAACATCTTGATGCAGCCTCAACCGTATCCACCTGAAGGCCCTGTAACCATCAATGGAACAACGTTTGAACTAACACCAGGCGCTGTGGCAAATGATAAATTTACGGCAAACCTTGTCCCATCAGAAGGTGACAACGGTAATCTGCGTAAGCTGCAAGATCTTCAAACAGGAAAGCTTTTGAATGATGGTGAGTCTACGATTTTAGACCTTTACCACAACTTGAATACCAATACGGGCTTGAAATCTTCAACGGCAAATCGTTTGAGTGATATTGCGACGTTAGAAAAACAGTCGGCTCAAGAGCGTATTGCTTCTATCTCGGGAGTAAACCTCGATGAAGAAGCGGCAAATATGATGAAGTTTCAGCAAGCGTATATGGCTTCTTCACGCATCATGCAAGCAGCCAACGATACGTTTAACACTATTTTGGCTCTGAGATAGGAAGGTATAAATGTTGAATCGTATCTCTAGCTTCCATAATTATCAGTCAGTACAAAATGACTTGCGCCGCCAAGAGAACAAGGTGCATCACAACCAAGCGCAACTTGCTTCAGGTAAGAAGTTACAGTCGCCAAGTGATGATCCATTAGCGACGCACTATTTGCAGAACATAGGTCAGCAGTCAGAACAACTTAAACAGTATGTAGATGCGATTACTCTAGTAAGAAATCGTCTTGAACATCATGAAGTATTAGTTTCTAACACTGAAGGCTTTGCTGATGAAGCAAAACGAACCGTGATGGAAATGATCAACGGTGCGCTTTCTCCAGAAGACCGTTTAGCCAAGAAGCGTGAAATTCAAGAACTGGCGAATAACTTCCTTCATTTAGCCAACTCTCAAGATGAGTCGGGTAACTACACATTTGCGGGTACTAAACCAAAGAATCAGCCTTTCTTTCGAGACAATCAAGGAAACGTGACTTATCAAGGTGATGACTACCAACGCAAGATGCGTGTGGCAAGTAGCTTTGAAATGGCAATGAATGATCCAGGCAGCAAGATGTTTATGGAAATAGACAACCCATTTGGTGATTTTGAGCCTCAGTATGACCTTGAGCCCGCTTCAGAGCTATTGTTAGAGCGCGCAACGAACACAACTAAAGATTCATCAACGTACAAGGTGACGTTCGTTGATATGCAGACCGGAAACTATGCCTACCAACTTGAAAAAGATGGGACCGTCGTCGCCGCGGAAGATTTTGATCCTTCGACAGGTATTGTCTACGAAGGGCTGAATATCCAACTTAAAGGCCAGATCACGAAAGGTGATTCGATCACCTTAGAGCCGAGAAAGACATTCTCTATCTTTGATACGTTTAAAGAAGCCGCTGAACAGGCTGAAAACCCAGTATCGGATGCATCAGCTACGGCGAAATTGCACCAAGTAACCGAAGAGTTTCATGCCGCGTTTATTCATTTAACCAAGGCAAGAACCGATGTTGGTGCACGTTTAAGTACGCTGGATATTCAAGAGCAGCAACATGAAGATTTTAAGTTGTCTTTAGCGAAAGCAAAAAGCAACTTTGAAGACTTGGATTACTCGAAAGCGATCATTGAGTTCAATGAAAACTCTCGAGCACTACAAGCTTCTCAACAAGCGTTTGGCAAAACCAAAGACCTGACCTTGTTTAACTATATTTAATGATCAATCGGCATTTAATGGTGACTTGTCGATCACCATGGCGTTGATTCCTTGCCGTATGTGCTATGCCATACGTGCGAATGACGCCATAGTTTGCCGCTTTTTTGTACGAAGCATGATGTTTCTAGAATAGCGGCAAAAAACGGCAATAAGGAAGGTGAATGTTTTTACCTTCTAATCGTAGAAAATCATAATTGCGCAGAGTTGTTTGTAAGTTTTTGATTTTTAGATAATTAAAAAATTATTTATATGAGATTAAACTTGGCATACAACTTGTATCTGTGTTGGTTATAAATGATTAATACAGATCTTAAACCTTGTATAGGGTTTATCGAGTAATACACGGTCAGTGCTTATCCATATGAGAGTAAAGCTGGCCGCTTCGCAGAAAGCTTGCGAACTCATAAGGAGAGCAAAATGGCTATTAATGTAAGTACTAACGTATCTGCTATGACAGCACAGCGTTACCTGAATAAAGCGTCGAATGACTTAGCGACTTCAATGGAGCGTTTGTCATCGGGTCACAAGATCAACAGCGCAAAAGATGATGCTGCAGGTTTGCAAATTTCGAACCGCTTAACAGCTCAATCTCGTGGTCTTGATGTAGCAATGCGTAATGCCAATGACGGTATCTCAATTGCTCAAACCGCTGAAGGCGCGATGAACGAATCAACCAACGTATTACAACGTATGCGTGATCTAGCGATTCAATCATCAAACGGTACTAACTCTCCAGCAGAGCGTACGGCACTGAATGAAGAGTCTATGGCACTTCAAGATGAGCTTAACCGTATCGCAGAGACAACGTCTTTTGGTGGCCGTCGTCTATTGAATGGTTCATTTGGTGAAGCATCGTTCCAGATCGGTTCTAACTCTGGTGAAGCGATGATCATGGCTCTGACGAGCATTCGTGCCGATGATTTCCGCATGGGTGGTACAACGTTTGATTCTGAAAACGGCAAAGATAAGAGCTGGGAAGTGCCTGCACAAGCTCGTGATCTTAAGTTCGAATTCAAAACCAAAGCGGGTGAAGATATCGTTTTAGATATCAATACCAAAGCGGGTGACGATATCGAAGAGCTTGCTACTTACATCAATGGTCAATCTGATCTTGTGAACGCATCGGTTACTGATGATGGTCGCATCCAGCTATTCGTTGCTGAACCAGACCTTGACGGTGCAATGTCTATCTCTGGTGGCCTAGCGTCTGAGCTAGGTATTAAGAGTGAAGGCCGTGCTACCTCTGTTCAAGACGTTAGCTTAACCAGCGTTGCGGGTTCACAGAACGCAATTAGCGTGATTGATTCTGCAATGAAGTACGTGGATTCACAACGTGCTGATTTGGGTGCAAAACAGAACCGTCTAAGCCACAGTATTAATAACTTGGCAAACGTACAAGAGAACGTAGACGCTTCAAACAGCCGAATCAAAGATACGGACTTTGCGAAAGAGACGACGCAAATGACCAAATCACAAATTCTGCAACAAGCAGGTACTTCAATACTTGCTCAAGCAAAACAGTTGCCTAACTCTGCGATGTCATTATTGCAATAGTTATTGGTTGAACTTGCTGCTCGTGTTCAGACGTGAGCCATGCAGCAAGGGAAACTGGCAAGCATACTTACTATTGAGTGTTTAGCTCTCTCATCTCTCACCTGCTATCCATTTTTACAGTAAGAATGCAACGGCAAGTCGGAAATGTGTTCATTTCTCGATGATCTCCACACAGGCTCTGACGCGCCAACTAGCCCCGGTTCTCTCAAAGGAAAAGGGGCTTTTTCCTTTCTGACGTTTACCTTTCTGTTTCTTCGTTATCTACTTAGTTTTGCCTAGCCGCTTCTCAACTTCAGCTCTCAACCTTGAATTAACTTCACCTGCTACCGCGGGAAATAGCCCACCTCAATGTACTAAATCTGTCCGCATAGAGGATCTTTGATGATCGATCATTTCTATACGTTGACCAATTTCTACGGCGATCAGTCTGTTTTTTGAACAGTTCGAGATCTTATACTAATTGAAGCCTGCTGTTGTTATAGAAAATCATAAACCTTAAGTGTTTGAAAAATATTAAATTAATAAATTTTTTGTGGTTTTTTGAAAGTTTTTCTAAAGCTTCTGATTTTCGCGCCGTTATTAAAAGTAACTTTGAGAGAACTACTTGGTTTTCCGAGACGTCGGAAACCGCTATACCGGAAAATCAATTGGAGAAATCACCATGGCAGTGAATGTAAATACAAACGTTTCAGCGATGACAGCGCAACGTTACCTAAACAACGCAAACAGCGCACAACAAACATCAATGGAGCGTCTAGCTTCAGGCTCAAAAATCAACAGCGCAAAAGATGACGCTGCGGGCCTACAAATCTCTAACCGTTTGAACGTTCAGAGCCGCGGCCTTGATGTTGCAGTACGTAACGCGAACGACGGTATCTCGATTGCACAAACTGCTGAAGGTGCAATGAACGAGACGACTAACATCCTGCAACGTATGCGTGATTTGTCTCTACAATCTTCAAACGGCTCAAACTCAAAATCTGAGCGTGTAGCGATTCAAGAAGAAGTAACAGCACTGAACGACGAACTAAACCGTATCGCGGAAACCACGTCTTTTGGTGGTAACAAGCTGCTTAACGGTACTCACGGCACTAAATCATTCCAAATCGGTGCGGATAACGGTGAAGCGGTAATGCTTCAACTGAAAGACATGCGCTCTGATAATGCTCAGATGGGTGGTAAGAGCTACCAAACTGAGAACGCGAAAGACAAAGATTGGAACGTTCAAGCTGGCTCTAACGACCTAAAACTGTCGTTCACTGATAACTTCGGTCAAGCACAAGAAATCGACATCAACGCAAAAGCGGGTGACGATATCGAAGAGCTAGCAACGTACATCAACGGTCAACAAGACTCTGTGAAAGCGTCTGTAACTGAAGATGGTAAGCTACAAATGTTTACTGGTAACAACAAAGTTGAAGGCGAAGTGGCATTCTCTGGCAGCCTTGCTGGTGAACTAGGCATGCAACCTGGCAAAGACGTAACGGTTGATACTATCGACGTAACATCAGTTGGTGGCGCACAAGAGTCTGTAGCCGTTATCGATGCGGCACTTAAGTATGTAGACAGCCACCGTGCTGAGCTAGGTGCTTTCCAAAACCGTTTCGACCACGCTATCAGCAACTTAGACAACATTAACGAGAACGTTAACGCATCTAAGAGCCGTATTAAAGATACCGATTTCGCGAAAGAAACGACTCAGATGACTAAGTCTCAGATCCTTTCTCAAGCTTCAAGCTCGATTCTTGCTCAAGCGAAGCAAGCTCCGAACTCGGCACTTAGCCTACTAGGTTAATCGATTGAAAGGCCACGTTGACTATAAGCATGGTTGATCATAAGCGTTAACGTTAGGCTTCCACAAATTAGCTCGTGGTGAGAGATGAGCGCTAAACAGACCCAGCTTCGGCTGGGTTTTTTATTGCCTGCGATTTGGCGAAGGTGTATTTGGAAAAGTGCAATGTTGGAAAACAGAAGCAAAAACTAGATATCAGGGATCTGCTTTGGTTTTTATGTGCAAGGCGACACTTATAAATGAGCGAGGATACGAAACTTTAGCGAATGCTGACCTATTAATTGAAGGCCGATCACATTTTTCCTTGTTGTTGAAAAGAATACGAAAAAAATCGCATTTTTTATTAAAGCTTCTAATTAAGGGGCCGTTAAAGGGATTGAGAGAAATGATATGTACCAATGTAAGGTGAGAGAGACACTGGTACATAAACAAATTGACATGTATTTGTGTGAGGTGAGAGTCACATAAGTGCATTAAAAAATGCCTAAAGGAGATCAACTATGGCGATTAATGTAAGCACTAATGTGTCTGCAATGACGGCTCAGCGCTACCTGAATAGCGCGGCTGAAGGTACTCAAAAATCGATGGAGCGTTTGTCTTCTGGCTATAAAATTAATAGCGCAAAAGATGATGCTGCAGGCCTACAAATCTCTAACCGCTTAACGTCGCAAAGCCGTGGCCTAGATATGGCTGTGAAAAACGCGAATGACGGTATCTCTATTGCACAGACTGCTGAAGGTGCGATGAATGAGTCAACCAACATTCTGCAACGTATGCGTGACCTTTCTCTTCAATCTTCAAATGGTTCAAACAGCAAATCTGAACGTGTTGCGATCCAAGAAGAAGTCTCTGCTCTAAACACAGAACTTAACCGTATTGCTGAAACGACCTCTTTTGGTGGTAACAAGCTTCTTAACGGTACTTACGGTAGCCAATCTTTCCAAATCGGTGCAGATTCTGGTGAAGCAGTAATGCTGACTATGAATAACATGCGTACCGACACTCAAGACATGGGTGGTAAGAGCTACGGCGTAGAAGAAGGCAAAGATGCTTCTTGGCGCGTAGGTGCTGGCGCTGACTTAACGATCAAATACAACGATAAGTTTGGCGAAGCACAAGAGTTGTCTATTTCTGCGAAAGAAGGCAACGATATGGAAGAGCTAGCAACTTACATCAACGGTCAAAGCCAAGACGTTAAAGCGTCTGTTGGTGAAGGCGGCAAACTGCAACTTTTCGCTTCTAGCCAAAAAGTTGATGGTGATGTTGAGTTCGGCGGCAGCCTTGCGGGTGAACTTGGTATCGGTGCAGGCAAAGATGTTACTGTTAACGACATCGACGTGACCTCGGTTGCTGGTGCAAACGAAGCGGTATCTATCATTGATGGCGCACTAAAATCTGTTGATAGTAACCGTGCATCTCTTGGTGCTTTCCAAAACCGTTTTGACCATGCAATCAGCAACTTAGATAACATCAACGAAAACGTTAATGCGTCTAAGAGCCGTATCAAAGATACCGATTACGCGAAAGAAACAACGGCTATGACTAAGTCTCAAATCCTACAACAGGCGAGTACTTCTATCCTAGCTCAAGCAAAACAGTCACCATCAGCAGCTCTAAGCTTATTGGGCTAAACTTACCTCGGTAAGTAGCGGTAAACTCTACTTTGGGTAGAGTTTTACTGTTTGGCTCATAAAGGAGGGAGGGAGAGTGTTATGGAAATATCATCCAACGCATCGAACATCCAGCCTTATGGCTCACCTAATGGCATTAAAATTGCAAGCGATGAAGGTAGTAGTGCGTCGAGTATTTCGCGACTAAAAGAAGCAACATCTTATGGCAAGGTAGAGAAATCGAAAGAGGAAGCTACCGAAGCAGCGATTCAATTAGCTCAACATAGACAAGAGTTAAATGATGAAGAGCGAGTCAAAATGGTGGAGAAGGTAAATGAGTTTATCTCTTCTCTCAATAAAGGTGTGGCTTTTAAGGTCGATGAAGAATCGGGGAGGGATGTAGTGACCATCTATGAGACCACAACCGGTGATATTATTCGCCAGATCCCTGACGAAGAAATGCTTGAAATTCTAAGACGCCTAGCAGCCCAAAACTCGAATAGTCGAATATTTGAGGTGAAGGTTTAAGTCGTATTATTGAGGTGATTTAATGAGTTTTGGCCCAATGGGGATTTCGTCTGGCATGGATATTAATTCCATGGTCAGCAAAATTGTTGATTCGGAGCGTGTACCCAAACAGCAACGAATCGACAATGAACGAACGCGAATCGATACCAGCATTAGTGCCTATGGAAGACTCAGAGAATCCCTTGATTCGATGAAAAACCTGATGACAAACTTTCGTCAGGAAAAAGCTTTTGCTGTGCGAACAGTCGAAAGTACCGATGAAGGTCTTGTTTCTGCAACCGCGACTACCGAAGCGATCGCTGGCAAATATGCCATCGATGTGTTGCAGCTTGCCCAAAGCCATAAAGTGGCTTCTGATGTATTGTCAGAGGACATGAAATTTGGCCCAGGTAAGCTGCAGGTTTCGCTTGGTGATAACAGCTTTGATGTACAAGTTGGCGACAGATCGAAACTTATCGATGTTGTTCGCAGTATAAACGGTGCTGATAGCAACCCAGGCGTTCGTGCATCTATTATCAACGATGTCGAAGGTCCAAGACTTATTGTTGCTTCGAACCAGTCTGGTTTCGATCAGCAGATCAGCATCAACGTTGAGTCAGATGCTGCTAATCCCCTAAAAAAACTCGAATACAAAACTCTTGAAGAGCGTGTTAAAGCGTTAGAGAAAGCACGCGTTGCTGCTCAAGATATTTTAGCTCTAACCCCTGCTGGAAAAGCCGTCGAACTCATCGATGAAGCGATCGCTAACGATGACCCAAATGTGAGTGGAACACTCGACGAAGATGGCAATATCATTCCAGAAGCCCAAACCAATTCTATTTCAGATGTTGACGAAGACTCTCAAAGTCTTAGCTATGGTGAGCAAGCCGCAGCCGACGGCCAAGCTGCCCTAGACGCAGCTCAGGCGGCAAAGTCGGTGATGCCTGAAGACAATATCCCTGGTTGGACAGAAACAGCCTCAGGTACTCTTTTAGACTCTTACTACACACCCGAGCTTGAGCTTGATGAAAAAGCGATAGAGAAGGCACCCGATGTGCCAGGGTGGTCAAATTCTGCCTCAGGTACTCTGACTGATTCATACGTGACACCTAAAGAAGCCCAACAGAAGCTTGAGGCTGAGCAAGCGCGTATCGAAGAGAAAATCTCACAAGAAAAAGCCGATCTGGCTGAGAAAGTTCAAAAAGGCGAATTGACCGCTGAACAAGCCAAAAAGATTGAGCGTGCGAAATTAGAACCTGAAGAGCGAGAGCTTTTAGAAAAGGTCGATAAAGCGCAAGCTGACCTCGCGCAGGCACAACAATCTTTTGATACCTATAGCGGTATGACTGAAGTTCAGGCTGGCCAAGATTCTATGGTCGTCCTAGATGGTGTTGCTCAACTCTCTAGTAATAACAATGTGATTGAAGATGCCGTTGAAGGTATTGATATTACGGTGAAGGGAAAAACGCCAAAAGATAAGCCACCGGCAGAAATTGGTGTAGAGTACGACCGCAATAGTGTGCGTCAAGACATTGAAGCCTTCGTTAACTCTTACAATCAGTTTTACCAGGTGTCTAAGAGCTTGGCCGGTGTTGATCCAACGACCGGTCAAAAAGGGCCGCTTTCTGGAGACAGTACGGTTCGTAACGCCGATTCTCGATTGAAAGGGGTATTTTCATCAAGTATCGAAGGTGCGCCAGACAACCTCAAGTCCTTGACTGAATTTGGTATCACGACCACAAGGCAAGGCTCGCTAGAAATCAACTACGACATGCTTGACCGTCAACTCAACAATAACTTTGATAAGTTAGGTGAGTTCTTTGGCGGTAACAACGGCTTCGCCAAAAAAGTGGAAGATGCGATTCAAGGTATCACAGGTATCACGGGCTCAATTCGTACTCGAGAAAAGAGCTTAGTCGAGCAAAACTACCGTTTGGTTGATGACCAGAGCGCCCTTGATCGCCGTATGGATAGCCTTGAGAACCGTACACACTCTAAGTTCACGGCCATGCAAGATGCAACCAGTAAGATGCAATCTCAACTGGGCAGTATGATGAATGCGTTGGGCTAATAGATGAATAGTCAGCTACAAGAGCTTTGTGAACTCGATCAATTAATTATCTCTAAACTTGAATTTAGTGAAATTAATGCTGAAGAAATAACGCAGCTTGTCGATAACAGAGAACAGTTATTGCAAAACGTGCTTCAAATAATCGACTCACATCCCGACGTTAAGCAAAGTTCTGAATGGTTAGAAGCCATTACCAGAACCAGAAAATTAGTCGAATTGATGCAGTCTGAGACGAGTCGAGTAGGTAAGACCTTACACAAATACCGTCACGGCGCTAAATCAGTTCAACAATACAAAAAGTTTTTATAGAAGAGGTTTACTATGCGCGGTTCTTTACAGGCATATAAAAAGGTATCAGTGGATAGTCAGCTAACGGCTGCCTCACCGCATAAGATTGTACAAATGCTAATGGCTGGTGCTATCGAGCGTTTGATTCAAGGCAAAGCGGCAATGCAAGCAGGCAACATCCCAGTGAAAGGTGAGCGACTTGGTAAGGCTCTAGATATCATTATTAGCCTACGTAGTTGCCTATCTATGGACGATGGTGGCGATATTGCGAAAAACCTAGATCAACTTTATGAGTTCATGATCACGCAAATTTCTGCGGCAAATCACAAAAATGACCCACAGCCTATTGATGATGTTATCGATATTATCCGTGAAATTAAGAGCGCTTGGGACCAAATTCCGAACGAATATCACAACTTGACGTCCGCTGACGTAGGTATTTAAAGAAAAATTGCAGTTTTAACCAATCTCATATCCCTTAATTGGTTGGTTGCCTTATTTTTTTAATCAAATAAAATAGAAGCCATTAGATAGCCTAATGGCTTTTTTCGTTGCTGATTTCCTAAATTTGTCCACGTAGACCATAATCATTGATACTTTTCACTGTTTTATAGACTACGTCGCTCACTGTTTTTCCGCATCGCACCAAAATAAAGGCAATAATTCCTACTTATGCAAGGTTTGGCAAAACTGCTTGTCGTCGACGATAACGCTCAAGATCGTCACAATTTAAGCACAATATTAGAGTTTGTAGGAGAGAGCTGCGAAGTAATCAGCTCTGAACAAGCACGTAAAGTTGACTGGTCACTACAGTGGGCCGGCTGCATTATTGGTACCATTAAAGGTAAAGGCTTCAACGCATTACTGAGTGAGAAGCTTGTTCACGCCAATCACATCCCTTTACTGGTGATTGGCAAAAACAATCACCCGGTTGACGAGTTGACTAACTATGTTGGTGAGCTTGAACTTCCTCTTAACTACCCGCAATTAAGTGATGCATTAAGACACTGTAAAGACTTCTTAGGCCGTAAAGGTGTTCAAGTTGTGTCTTCTGCACGTAAGAACACACTGTTTCGCAGCCTAGTAGGCCAAAGTGCTGGCATTCAAGAAGTACGTCATTTAATTGAACAAGTCTCTTCTACGGAAGCAAACGTGCTGATTCTTGGTGAGTCAGGCACAGGCAAAGAAGTCGTCGCGCGTAACATTCATTACCACTCTAAACGTCGTTCAGGGCCTTTCGTACCAGTGAACTGTGGCGCGATTCCACCTGATTTGCTCGAAAGTGAATTATTTGGTCATGAGAAGGGCGCGTTTACTGGTGCAATTACCGCTCGTAAAGGCCGTTTTGAATTGGCTGAAGGTGGCACACTGTTTCTCGATGAAATTGGCGATATGCCAATGGCGATGCAAGTTAAGCTGCTACGAGTGCTTCAAGAGCGATGTTTTGAGCGCGTAGGTGGTAACAGCACCATACAAGCTGATGTTCGTGTGATTGCGGCAACCCACCGTAACCTTGAAGATATGATCGATGATGATTCGTTCCGTGAAGACCTTTATTATCGCTTGAATGTATTCCCGATTGAAATGCCGGCGCTTCAAGATCGTAAAGAAGATATTCCACTGTTGCTTCAAGAACTAATGACTCGAATGGAAGCGGAAGGCAGTATGCCTATCTGCTTCACGGCTCGTGCTATCAATTCTTTGATGGAGCACTACTGGCCAGGTAACGTTCGTGAGCTAGCGAACCTCGTTGAGCGAATGGTTATCCTGTATCCGAATAGCTTGGTTGATGTGAATCATCTACCCACTAAATATCGATACAGTGATATTCCTGAATTCCAGCCTGAGTTTAATAGCTTTGTCTCTGAAGAAGAGCAAGAGCGTGATGCACTTTCCGACTTGTTCGCAGAAGATTTTAGCTTTGATCAGCAAGATGAACTTGCCGACAACGCTAATGCGCCTCAAGAGTTACCGCCAGAAGGGGTTAACCTGAAAGAGCTACTCGCAGATATGGAAGTGAATATGATCAATCAAGCCTTGGAAGCACAGGGCGGTATTGTTGCTCGTGCTGCTGATATGCTTGGAATGCGCAGGACCACTCTGGTTGAAAAAATGCGTAAATATAACTTGCAGCGATAGTGTCCAGTTTTCGATGAAAACGAAAAACTAACACACACTTCTTAGCTATTTGGTAACTCTAGCTGACTGAATAGATAGACCATAGTCGAGTTGTTGCTTGCTTAACTATGTGATAAATATAGCAAATGGCCTGACTCGTGTTGTACGTCTCAGGCTGTTTTAGTATCTGAGGCAAATTTTTGACATGCATGTAGCTAACGAACCAGAAAATCAATCACACCTAGATTCTGTTGAGCAGCAGGTTGAACGCTATAAGCAAGTACTCGATGTAATGCCTGCAGGGGTAATCTTGTTAGATACTCATGGCGAAGTGAGAGAAGCGAACCCAGAAGCGCATCGTATCCTTGGGGTTGAGCTCGTAGGCGAGAAGTGGTTTTCAGTAATTCAAAGTGCCTTTGACCCAAAAGATGACGATGGCCATGAGATTTCATTGAAGAACGGGCGAAAAGTGCGTTTGGCGATTTCAGCTTCTACTACGGGTCAACTTATCTTGATTACCGATCTGACAGAAACTCGTCTTCTGCAGTCTCGCGTGAGTGATCTTCAACGTTTGTCGTCATTAGGCAGAATGGTAGCTTCGCTTGCCCATCAGGTTCGTACACCGCTTTCTAGTGCAATGTTGTATGCATCCAACCTTGCCGCGCCAAACCTGCCACCGGCAACAAAGACACGTTTTCAATCTAAGCTTATGGATAGATTGCATGACTTAGAGAAACAAGTGAACGACATGCTGTTGTTTGCCAAAGGTGGCGACAACAAGGTGGTTAAGCCATTTACTGTCGCTGAATTGATAACAGAATTTCACCCGATGGTGGAAGCGGCACTGAAATCCAACCAGATTGATTATTGTCAGGAAGTTGAAGGCGAACAGACTCAAATGTTTGGCAACGCCAACGCCATCGCATCAGCGTTAAGTAATCTGGTTTTGAACGCGGTTCAAATTGCTGGCAAGGAATCGCAGATTGATGTGTTCTTTAGGCCTGTAAACGGCGAGCTTAAAATATCAGTGCAAGACAGTGGCCCCGGCGTACCGAAAGAGCTTCAAGGTAAAATTATGGAACCCTTCTTTACCACTCGTTCGCAAGGTACAGGTCTAGGTTTAGCCGTTGTACAAATGGTCTGTCGAGCACATGAAGGCCGACTGGAATTGATATCAGAAGAGGGTGACGGCGCATGCTTTACTATGTGCCTACCGCTGGAAAGAAGCGCTTCTTCTGAAGACTAATAAGTTTTAACTGAATTTACACTGGAGAATCCTATGGCTCAAAGCAAAGTGTTAATCGTCGAAGATGATGAAGGTCTACGCGAAGCCCTTGTCGACACTCTCGCGCTTGCTGGCTATGAATGGCTGGAAGCGGATTGTGCGGAAGATGCTCTGGTAAAATTGAAATCTAACTCCGTTGATATTGTTGTCTCTGATGTGCAGATGGCAGGTATGGGCGGCTTAGCTCTGCTAAGAAATATCAAGCAGCATTGGCCAAATCTACCAGTATTGTTGATGACAGCGTATGCCAACATTGAAGACGCCGTTGCCGCAATGAAAGAGGGCGCTATAGACTATATGGCAAAGCCATTTGCGCCTGAAGTACTGCTCAATATGGTGAGCCGTTATGCTCCGGTAAAATCGGAAGATAATGGCGATGCCATCGTTGCCGATGAGAAAAGCATCAAGCTAATGATGTTGGCTGATAAGGTGGCTAAAACCGATGCTAACGTCATGGTGTTGGGGCCAAGTGGTTCTGGTAAAGAGGTCATGTCTCGCTATATTCACAATGCTTCGAGCCGTAAAGACGGTCCATTTGTTGCGATTAACTGTGCCGCGATTCCAGATAACATGTTGGAAGCAACCCTGTTTGGCTACGATAAAGGCGCATTTACTGGTGCTATTCAAGCTTGTCCAGGTAAATTTGAGCAAGCTCAAGGCGGTACCATTTTGTTGGATGAGATCAGTGAAATGGATCTTAGCCTACAAGCGAAACTATTGCGCGTCTTGCAAGAGCGTGAAGTTGAACGCTTGGGTAGTCGCAAGAGCATCAAATTAGACGTCCGTGTATTAGCGACCAGTAACCGAGATCTAAAACAGTATGTGTCAGAAGGTAATTTCCGTGAAGATTTGTACTATCGCCTGAATGTATTCCCAATTTCTTGGCCTCCTCTTTGCGAGCGTAAAGGTGATATTGAGCCTTTAGCCAAGCACTTAGTTGAGCGCCATTGCACCAAACTTGGTATGCCAGTGCCAGTGATGTCAGCACAAGCAATCAGCAAACTCGTCAACTATCCGTGGCCTGGCAATGTTCGCGAATTAGACAATGTGGTACAGCGTGCGTTAATATTGAGCGAGCAAGAGAACATCTCTGGTGAGCACATTCTTCTTGAAGGTGTTGACTGGCAAGACGCAAGCAGCCTACAACAAATCGTTGAAGGCAGTGATGTTGCGGCACCAGAAATTAAGCCAGTTGCAGAAGCAAACCCAATTAATAAAATAGTTGCTAGCAGTGAAGGGCTTGGTAATGAGCTTAGAGATCAAGAGTATGCGATCATTCTTGAAACCCTGATCGCATGTAATGGCCGACGTAAAGATATGGCGGAAAAACTGGGTATTAGCCCACGCACATTACGTTACAAGTTGGCGAAAATGCGTGATGCTGGAATAGATATCCCAAACTAAGGATAGATTAGTAGTGTCAGCTTTCTGACTAGTGTATTACGATATCTAGTCAATTTAATGTGTGGCACGCTAATTGCTCTGTCAATAATATAGCTAAATAGATGGTCATAATTTTGACTCCTGAGGTAGTAGATGAGAATAGATGGTTTACAAGGCGAAATGCAGGCAATGATGGTTGAAGCTGCCAGCGCGCGTCCCGCAGCAACGGGGCAAGCGGTCGGTGCAGATTTTGGCAACATGCTGACTAATGCCATCAATAATGTGAACTCATTACAAAAGACCTCAGGTGATCTTCAAGCTCGTTTTGATAGCGGCGACCAAAGCGTATCCCTTTCGGACGTGATGATTGCTCGTAATAAATCTAGTGTGGCTTTTGAGGCGACGATCCAAATTAGAAATAAATTGGTCGAATCGTACAAAGAGCTGATGAATATGCCGGTATAAGTTGGGTAGTTAAATAGTGGCAGATAATAGTCAAACAACAGATTTAACCGTAAGCGATAGCAATGACCACGCACTTATTGCAGGCTCTGAGCTAGACGGAGAAGGGCAAAATCCCGATCTAGGTGAACGCAGTTCATCGAAGTTCGATATGGCTGTCGGTGATCTCGATTTACTTCGTCAGGTCGTCTTAGTTCTTTCTATCTCTATCTGTGTAGCGCTGATCGTGATGCTGTTTTTCTGGGTGAAAGAGCCAGAAATGCGTCCACTAGGAGCTTACGAAACAGAAGAGTTGATTCCCGTTCTTGACTACTTGGATCTGCAAAAGATCGAGTACACGCTTGAAGGCAACACCATCTCAGTACCGGCTAGTGAGTACAATTCTCTGAAGCTCAATATGGTTCGAGCTGGTTTGAACCAAGAGCGAAACGCGGGTGATGACATCCTCATGCAAGACATGGGCTTTGGTGTATCACAACGTTTAGAACAAGAACGCCTTAAATTAAGCCGCGAAAGACAACTTGCCAAAGCCATTGAACAGATGAAACAGGTGCGTAAAGCTCAGGTTTTACTGGCGTTGCCAAAGCAGAGCGTGTTTGTGCGTCACAATCAAGAAGCTTCAGCTTCCGTATTCCTAACCCTTAAAACAGGTAACAATCTTAAGCAACAAGAAGTCGATTCTGTTGTGGATATGGTCGCTAGTGCGGTTCCGGGAATGAAAACCTCACGTATTACGGTGACTGATCAGCATGGTCGACTGTTGAGCTCAGGCTCTCAAGACCCTATGTCTGCAGCGCGTCGTAAAGAACACGAGTTAGAGCGCAACCAAGAACAAGCATTGCGTGAAAAAATTGACTCTATTCTGATTCCTATTCTTGGGTTTGGTAACTATACCGCTCAGGTTGATATTCAGCTCGACTTTAGTGCAGTGGAACAAACCAGAAAACGTTTTGATCCGAATACACCTGCGACTCGAAGTGAATACACCTTAGAAGATTACAACAACGGAAATACTGTTGCGGGCATTCCAGGTGCTTTGAGTAATCAGCCACCTGCTGATGCCTCAATCCCACAAGATGTTGCTCAGATGAAAGACGGCTCGATGACGGGGCAAGGCTCGGTTCATAAAGAAGCAACTCGAAACTTTGAGTTAGATACAACCATCAGCCATGAACGTAAACAGAGTGGCACGGTTAACCGCCAGACGGTATCGGTAGCGATCAAAGACCGTCAATCATTGAACCCAGATACGGGCGAAGTAGTTCATACTCCAATCCCTGCGAGCG